>NZ_CALPDH010000002.1:0-297402 GCF_943193215.1 Acetatifactor aquisgranensis
CTTCAGCTATTCATCAGATATGACTTTGTAACTTATTAACTGTATAGCTCTTGTGGCTATATCATCATTATACTAGGAGGTATCACGATGGGAACGAAAAAAGACAGCACCATTTATGACGTGGCGATTTATTGCAGACTGTCAAAAGAGGACTTGAAAGAGAACGGCGACCGGGACGAGAGCGCCAGCATTGGGACGCAAAAGGCCATCCTCACCGACTATGTGCGTCAGCGGGGCTGGCACCTTGTCCAGACCTATGTGGACGACGGCTATTCTGGAACGAATTTCCAAAGGCCCGGTTTCCAGAGCATGATCCGGGACATTGAGGCCAAGCGTATCAACTGCGTCATCACCAAAGACCTGTCCCGGCTGGGCCGGAACTATCTGGACTGCGGGCTGTATCTGGAAGTGTTCTTCCCGGAGCATGGGGTGCGCTATATCTCTGTCAACGACGGGGTGGACACGCTGAACAAGAGCGCCATGGACATCACCCCGTTTCGCAATATCCTGAACGAGATGTACGCCGCCGACGTGTCCATGAAGGTGAAATCGGCCCTCCGCGCCAGGTTCAACAGCGGCTTGTATGTGTCCACCTCTCCCCCCTACGGCTACCTGAAAGACCCCGCCGACCACAACCACCTTATCATCGACGAAAAGGCGGCCCCGGTGGTGAAGCTGATTTTTCAAATGGCGCTGGATGGGGCTGGCATTGGCAAGATACGCAACCACCTCAACGCCAGCCATATCCTCCGCCCCGCCGCCTACGCCGCCGCAGAGCGGGGTGAGAGCGGCTATGAGCGGCACTTTGAGGGCAAGGAGGATAACCGCTACCAGTGGAGCAACAACAGCGTCAGGGCCATTCTACGCAGCCCTGTGTACGCCGGAAACCTTGTGGGGTATAAGCGGGTGGCGGTGAGCATGAAAAGCAAGAAGCGCCCCTCCAAGCTGCCGGAGGAATGGGAGGTGATACCCAACACCCATGAGGGCATTGTCACCCAGGCGCAGTTTGATACCGTCCAGCGGCTTATGACCAGCAGACGGCGGGACAAGGGCGGGAGCGGATTTGACAACATCTTTTCCGGGATACTGAAATGCGCCGACTGCGGCTACGCCATGCGGGCCATGAGCGCCAACCGCCGCAAACGGCCCGATCCCATCGACTGTGTGCAGTATGTGTGCAACAACTACGGCACCAACGGCACCGGGGGCTGTTCGGCCCACACCATCGAGGCCAGGGACTTGTTTGACGCTGTGCTGGCCGATATTCGCCATTACGCAAGGCTGGCGGTGGAGGGGGATGAAAAGCGGGTGCGCCAGCTTCAGCAGCAGCTATCCTCCATCGGGGCCACCGAGCAAAAGGCGCTGGAACGGGAGAAGCGCAAGCTGTCCAAGCGGCTGGGTGAGTTGGACAAGTTATTTTCAGCCCTGTATGAAGATAAGGTCATGGAGCGTATCACGGAGCGCAATTTTGACATGGTATCCCGGAAGTACGAAACGGAACAGGCCCAGCTTTCGGGCCGGATAGAGGAAATCAACGCTTCACTGGCTGAAAAGGAAACCTCCGACAATGGGGTAACGGACTTCTTCTCCCTGATTGCCGGGTACGCCGACGCCGCCGAGTTGTCCGCCGCTATGGTCAACGCCCTGATTGAGAAAATCACGGTGGGAGAGCGTGTCCAGAAAGAGGACGGCACAGTGGAGCAGACCATCAAAATCTACTACAAATTCGTTGGAGTTCTCTCCAACGAGTTACATATCAAGGTCACAAAACGCTATGCGGCCCCCCTCTCCCCCAGGCGGTGCCAATGCTGCGGGGCAGAGTTCACGCCCGGTTCAGCGGTGGCAAAGTATTGTAAGCCCTGCGCCAAGAAAATCCATATTCAACAGTGTTCGGAAAGCACACGGCACAGACGTGCCGCCGCCCGGAAAGCGGCATAGCAGATAGATTGTCCGCAAAGTCTGTCCGTCCGACATTGAACAGCAGGAGGGACGCATTTTAAGGCAGGGCAACCTTAATCCAAAGGTGAAGATCTTCCGGTATGTGACGGAAGGCACATTCGACAGCTATTCATGGCAGCTGATCGAAAATAAGCAGAAGTTCATCGGGCAGATCATGACGAGCAAATCCCCGGTGCGTAGCTGTGAGGACGTGGATGAGGCGGCGCTCACTTATGCGGAGGTGAAAGCCCTGGCTACCGGGAACCCCTACATAAAAGAAAAGATGGATCTCGACATTCAGGTGTCAAAGCTGAAGCTGATGAAAGGGAACCATACCAGCCAGAAGTACAAACTTGAGGACAACATCGCAAAGCATTACCCGCAGCAGATCGCCATCCTGAAAGAGCGGATCAGCGGCATGGAGGCTGACATTCAGACCGCAAAAGCAAACCTCCCGGCAGATAAGGAGCAGTTTTTGATGAAGGTCGGGGATAAGTTTTATACGGATAAAAAAGAAGCCGGGGCCGCACTTGTGGAGATGTGCAAGGAGATGAAAACGGTCAATGTACCCGCAACGATTGGCGAGTATGCCGGGTTTAAGATGGCGGTGTCCTTTGATTCGTTCAACCACAAATTTGTGATGAACTTAAAAGGGCAGCTTTCCCATAACCTTGAGGTCGGCTCTGACCCGCTCGGCAACATCGCCCGTATCAACCACGCCCTGGAATCCATGCCGAAGCAGCTTTCCGAAGCGCAGACGAAACTTGAAACGGTGGAGCGCCAGCTTGAAACCGCAAAAGTGGAGGTCACAAAGCCATTCACACAGGAAGCGGAGCTTGCGGAGAAGCTGGAACGCCTTTCTGCTTTAAATGCCCTGCTCAACATGGACGAAAAGGGCGATGATGCGCTCGGTATGGACGATGCGCCGGAGGAAGAAAACGAGGGGCAGGAAACTTCTGGACATGATGTCCAGAAGCCGGGACAGGAGGAAAATACTTCTGAAAAACCGGAAACAGGTGAAAAGGCCGCCAATGCACCGATACCCTACCCAGTAGAGAACGCAGGGCATGATTATACAGCGGACAGTAGAGGGTTGAGAGTTGTGGCGGCAATGGCTGACAAGCCTGTGCAGAGGACATCGTTAAAAGAGAAGCTGGAAGCGTTCAAAGTGAAAGCTGCGGGGGCTGAAAAGCAGGAGAACCATAAGGAAAAGGGGAAACAGGAAATTTTATAACAGTGTGGAGGACAGGCAGCGGATAAAAGCTGCCCGTTCCCATTTTTTCAGGGAAAAAGGAGATTAAGATGAATAAACATACAATCAGTGATCTGTACTAGATGCAGTCTCTCCCGCTTTCCGCCAAAATACGGATGACGCAGTACCGTATCCGGGAATGGGTGGACTATTATGGGGATGACGGCGTTTATATCAGTTTCAGCGGGGGCAAGGACAGCACTGTCTTATTGCATATCGCAAGGGAGATGTACCGGAACATTGGGGCGGTCTACGTGGATACCGGGCTGGAATATCCGGAGGTCAGGGAGTTTGTGAAGCAGCATGGGAATGTGGAGATCATCAAGCCTAAAATGAATTTCCGCCAGATCATCATAAAATATGGATACCCGATGATCGGAAAGGAAGTAGCCGCCTGCGTATATGGCGCAAGGCGGTATCTGGAAAAACTGGCAGAACAGGAGAAAAGGGCAGGAAACGGTGAGATCATTCCCAATTACAGCTATATGGCGGACTTGGTGGGCATAGACCGCCGGGAGGATAAAGGGAATACCGCATACCGGAGCCTGAGCCGGGGGGAGATACCGAGTACGGAGATTAAGATGCCTGTCCGTTACCTTATCCTGCAGGGGAAATATATACATAAAGAGAATGGGGTGGAAACATCGGAATATTCCAAAATGTATAACAAGGAGAGGTACAAGTTCTTCCTGGATGCGCCTTTTGAGATATCAGACCATTGCTGCTCCATTATGAAAAAAGCCCCCATGCACAATTACGCAAAGAAAACAGGGAAAATGCCAATGACAGCGCAGATGGCCAGCGAAAGCAGGCTCCGGGCGATGAACTGGCTGAAAAATGGCTGTAACGGATTTGACATGAAAAGCCCGATCAGCAACCCCATGTCATTCTGGACAGAACAGGACGTATTGGAATACATCTACCATAACCGTATCCCGATCGCGGATGTATATGGGGAAGTAGTGGCAGATCATGGGAAAGGGGAGGCGCAGGGCAATTCGATGGACTTGGGGATTTTTGATGTTGGCAAGCCTGTCTTTGAGACTACCGGATGCAACAGGACAGGATGCGTCTACTGCGGCTTCGGCTGCCACCGGGAGAAATCACCGAACCGGTGGGAGCTTGCCGAGAAGCTCTCAAACCCTGCAATCATAGATTATATGATGCGTGGAGGGGCGTTTGATGAAAAAGGCATCTGGAAGCCGGATAACCGGGGGCTTGGCTTCTGGTTTGTGGCAGAGTGGATCAACGTGCATGGGAAGCTGCATATTGTCGTGCCGCACAGGGAGGAATATCTTGGGCGGTATATGACGGAAGATACAGAGAAATATCTTGCAGCATAAAAATAAAGACATGGGAAGGAGAACCATAATGGGAAAAAAGAAAGCGGATCAGAAAACAATCCTTACATTTACAGTGGCGGAGTGCGGGGAATATCACAGCCTTGGAAAATACTATGAGGGCATTCAGACATTGGAGGAAGCAGTCAATCTATACCAGCGGATACCGCCGGAGCGCATGAACGGTATCCCTGCCTTTGGAATCAATCTCCATGTGGAGGGTACGGATAAGATGGAGGACGTGCAGGCGGACGTACTCTCCGGTGATGAGATAGACACGGGCTTTATCAGCCTGATACCGGAGCTTTGCGGGAATCCGGAAGTGCAGGAGGCGATAAAGGAGATCATCAGGAGGTTTCCGGATAAAGAAGTCATTGATTATTAAATCCAAAGCGCAGACTGGCAGAAAAAAGTGCTGGAGCCAGATATGGCATGGAGGGGAGAAAACGCAGTAATCGTCATAAAGTCAATGAAATCACAACAGTGTCCGGGCAGGCTTTTAAAAAAATCTGATTGATTTAGCCGGGATTTCGGGGTATAATGGCATTGAGGTCATATACCTTTTGGGAATGGCTTTTGCGTTTCCTACCATACAAAAAGGAGGTTTATGGCTGATGGATATGGAAATAAAAAATGCGGTCAGCGCAACAGACCAGGACGCACAGTATGATGATAAGGCAAAACGTCTGTTGGGAAATAAGATTATTCTGGCGCATATCCTGGTAAAGACGGTTGACGAGTTTCGGGGAATGAACCCGAAAGATGTGGTATCCTATATCGAGGGAGAGCCGTTTATCAGCGTGGTTCCGGTGGAGCCGGGGTTGACCAATGTGGAAAAAGAAGAAAACGGGCAGCGCATTGTCGGGATGAATACGGAAAATACGGAGATAAACGAGGGGCTTGTAAGGTTTGACATTATCTTTTATGTGCGCATGAAAGACGGTATTTCACAGGTTATCGTAAACGTGGAGGCACAGAAAGATGAACCGTCAGGCTACCATATCTTAAACAGGGCAGTTTTCTATGTGAGCCGCCTTGTTTCCTCGCAGAAGGAACGGGATTTTGTCAAGACAAACTATAACGACATCAGGCGTGTATTTTCCATTTGGGTGTGTATGAACATGGACGAAAACAGCATGGCTTATGTGCATCTTGCGAAAGATGATATTCTTGGTTCCTATCCGTGGAAAGGCGGGCTTGACCTGTTAAATATTGTCCTGATTGGTATATCAAATGAACTTCCGGAGCATGATGAAAAGTATGAGCTGCACCGTCTGCTGAGTACGTTACTTTCGGCGGAATTGACCGTTGATGAGAAATTAGGGATTATTAAAACTGAGTACAGTATTCCGGTAGATGAAAAATTGAGAAAGGATATGAACGCTATGTGCAATCTTTCACAGGGAATCAGAGAAAATGCAACAGATAACGCCATAACGGGCGTGATAATGACTATGTATGAGAATAACTTTACGCTTGAACAGATAGCCATTGCAACAAAAAAGAGCGTAGAGGAAGTTAGAACTATCATCAAAAAGCGTGAGCCTGTACTGGCATAATCACAGCAACTTAATAACACAAGCAGTAAAGCAGTGAATTGTTTTTATTAGAGAAAACAATTCGCTGCTTTTTCTGTTTTCGGAAAAAAGACAGTCGTAACAGATTGTCTTTTTTTCATGCAAAGAAAGGAAAATCAAATATGGCAGATGCAAAAACAGAAAAGCAGAAAGTAAAAGAGATCACGGACAAGCTGGAGGAAGGCTTAAAAGAGCTTTTTGAGAGCGAGAAATACAAAAGCTACCTCTCCACCATGTCAAAATTCCATAATTACAGTTTCAACAACACGCTTCTGATAGCCTTACAGCGCCCTGACGCCAGTCTGGTCGCAGGCTACCAGGCATGGCAGAAGAATTTCAACCGCCATGTAAACAAGGGGGAGAGGGGAATCCGTATCCTTGCCCCGGCCCCTTATAAGATCAAAGAGGAAAGGGATAAGTTAGACCCTGTGACCGGGGAGGTCATGCTGGATAAGGACGGTATGCCGCAGACGGAGGAAGTCGAGGTTAAAATCCCCGCTTTCCGTGCTGTGTCCGTCTTTGATGTCAAGCAGACATCGGGAGAGCCAATCCCGGAGCTGGAGGCAAAAGAGCTTCTGTCCACAGTGGAGGGGTATGAGGACTTTATCAAGGCAATCACCTATGTTGCCCCGGTTCCGGTCAGTTTTGAGGACATTCCCGGCGATTCCAAAGGGTTCTTCAGCCCCACAGAAAAGCGGATTGCGGTGCAGGAGGGCATGAGCGAGAGCCAGACCTTAAAGACGATGGTGCATGAAACCGCCCATTCCATGCTGCATGATAAAGACGTAAACAAGGATATCCTTGCGCCCGCAAAGGACAGGAACACCAAAGAGGTGGAAGCCGAGAGCATTGCCTACACCGTGTGCCAGCATTTCGGCATAGATACTTTGGATTATTCCTTTGGGTATATTGCAAGCTGGTCAACAGGGCGTGACATGAGGGAACTGAAATCTTCCCTTGACACAATCCGCAGGACTGCATCGGAGTTGATCACGGGGATTGAGGGGCAGCTCCAGGAATTGCGGCGTGACCGGGAACTGATGCAGGAGCAGGAGAAAGAGAGCCTTTTGCTGATACAGAACAGCGATCTGTCCGAGTACAGCCTTGTAAATGTCCGTGGAATGGATGCAGCGGAGGTTGTGGAGGCCCTGTCCGCCATGAATGACAATGACAGGCTGAATATTGCCGCATACCTGGAGAGCAGGGGCGCATGGACTACGGAGATTGCCAATCAGGATACAAAAGAGTTTGGGGAACACCATTTGGATGTCCGGTATAATACTGACACAAACGAAGTCATTGACATAAAGGCGGAAATGGAGCTGAACGAGAGGGCAAAGGAGCCTATTGGTGCGGATGATGTGATTTTGAAAATATCACATTCGCACGGTTTTGAGGTGGAGCGCATTACCAGCAAGACACCGGAGGAAGTGCAGGAGATCATGGCTGCGCTTACAAAGCTGGAAGATAAAAGCACGCAAAATATCCGTGACTGTCTAAAAAGCTGTGGGGCTGACTATATCCCTGTCATTGTAGGCGGCGGCAGAAATTCTGGTATGCCGCAGTTCAATGACTTTGAGATCGATCTGGATAAGAAAGAGGTAACCATGATGAGCCACCTTTCCCCGGCAAAGCAGGCAGAGGGCATCATCAACCGCCTGGAATTTGCCAAGACCGCTTTTTCCGATGATGAGCGGAACCTTATCGTGAATTATGCCTTTAAGTTGAATGACATGAAAAAGACAAGGGAGCTTGCGGAGCATATCTATTATGAGGAAACGGAAGGCAGCCAGGGAGCCGCCCTTGCAGTCATTGACGCACAGGCAGAGATTGACGCTCTCCCTGACCCGATGATCGGTTTATGGGAAATGGAGGAATATGGTTACACATGGGGTGAAATGCTGCCGCTGACGCAGGAGAAGGCATTGGAGCTTTTTGACCATGACCTGCCTGTGTACCTGCTCCATGAGGACGATTCAGAAACAACGGTGAATGACAGGAAGCAGATCATAGCCCATGAGGGTATTTTCGGTATTGAAAAAGGCGATTGGGAGAATGAAAAAAGCCTGCGGGCGTTGCAGGAGGAACTTGCGGAAGGAAGGGCGAATAAGGAAGCGCAGCTTTTATATGGGGATTCTGATAAGTATGGCATTTATCAGTTAAAAGATATTCCCGAAATGCGGCAATTCCAGTTTGCCGGCACGGAATCCTTAAAGCGCAGGGGAATTATAAAAGATAATCTCGATGCCATTAAGCCGGAGAATTACAACCTTGTTTATGTGGGTGAGCTTTCCGAGCTGCAAGGGCGGACGCAGAGCGCAACACTGGAAGCGGTCTATGAGAAATTCAATATAGACCACCCGGCAGATTATAAGGGGCATTCCCTTTCTGTCAGCGATATTGTAGTGCTGCATGAGGACGGGAAGAACAGCGCACACTTTGTAGATTCATTCGGCTTTACCGGGCTTCCTGATTTCATGCGGGAACTGGAAGGCGTGGAAGAACGGGAAAAGGGAGAAACAGAGCCGGAAGCGCCACAGGAGGAAGTACAGGACACTTCTGGACATGATGTCCAGAAGTCAGAAGCTGAAAAGGCAGAACAGAAAAGCTATCCGGATTTCTATGGGCATACCCTGGTATATGCGATGGAACATGGGGAAGTGGACAGGTATATGGATTCCCGGAAACTTGACAGGGAGTGCAAAGAAGCGGTTGAGGGAACAATCCGACAGAATTTTGACGGTATGCACTTAAAACATGATATTGTGAAGCCTTTAGCGGAGCAGTACGGTTCAGACCGTATCGCCTTTGTCCTTGCCAACACGCTCCAGCAGGAATCATGGGATGGACGCTTTTCAAGGGATAACAAAGCATGGGCGGAGGAGTTTTATATTCCGGAAAATCTTGTGCATGGGATAGATGTAAACCGTGAACTGATTGTAAGCAGCCACCCGGCAGTATTGGACGGTTTTATTGATATGTTCCGCAGGGAAGTTTTGGAGAAGGAAAAAGAAATGTCTGCCGCACAGGAGAAAGGGCCGGCCACTTCTGGACATGATGTCCAGAAGTCAGAACCGGGGCAGTCAGATATGGAACAGCCGAAGCCAGAACCAGCGCAAACAGAACAGGCAGAGCCGCAATCCGAACAGGATAAGCCGGAGAAAACGGATAAAACACAGCTATTTGAGGATTTGGAGGATGAGGACGAGATCATTGACCTTGGAGATGAAAAAGACCAGGTGCTTGCGCAGATGAAGAAATCCTTAAAAGGGGAGCAGGAAACAGAGCTTGCTTTCCAGATAGCAGACCGCTTCATCAGTATCCAGGAGGTTGACGGGGGCTATGATTATTCCATTATGGGCGTTGACTATAAGGAGATAGACGGGGGCGTATATGATAATCCCGATGTCAGTATCAGAGAAGCCCTTGACGTCATTCTGACGGATTTGAAAGAAAATCCTTTTGACAACGGCACAAGGGGAAATATCCGTGATAATGATGAGCTGATACCGATTGATTATGATGGATTGATGGAAAAAGTGGAAGCGGCAAACCGCATCGAACCGCAGGCACGGGGAAACGTGGTGGAAAATTTCAAGGCAAAGACCAATGAGCTGTTCCATGAGATCAGCGAAATGAACCCGGCAGAGATTGAAGAAACCGTAAAATGCCATGTGCAGGCGCAGATAGATGAATCCGGCATGGATGCGGAGATTGTGGACGTGGCAGTAGTGGGGAGCCGCTGCCGGGGATTGGAGCAGGAAGGCTCTGACCTTGACGTGGTGGTGGAGCTTTCCACAAGTGAGCGTGAGGATGTCCTGTTTGATACATTTAACGGGGATGCGCTCCATATCGGCGGTGTGAAAGTGGATATAAACCCGATCACCGCACAGCGGACGGGAACGCTTGAAACCTATCTCCCGCAGGTGGAGGACTATCTGGAGGGAGTGCGTGAAGCCAGGGAAAAGGAGCTTGTGACCTTATCCCAGGAGCAGGCAGAAACGGAAGTGACGCTGACCGTTGCGGAGTGCGGCGAGTTCCATAATTTAGGCGAGTTTTATGAGAATATCCCTACTGTGGAGGAGGCTGTCGCAATCTGGAAACAGATACCGCCGGAGCGCATGAACGGAATCCCCGCAATCGGCATCAATATCCATACGCCGGGAACGGAGGTATTTGAAGATGTGGAAATTGATATTTTAACCGGGAAGAGGATTGACCTTGACATTTTAGAGTATATCCCTGATATAAAGGGGAATCCGCAGGCAATGGAAATGATCACGGAGCTTGTGGCGAAGCTGCCGGAAATGGAGATAGACGGTCATCTGGACGAGGAAATGGAGGCAAAGGTATGGGAGAAGCGTATGCCTGACCTGACACCTGCAGAACGGCTTGCGGTGGAGATTGACCGTTTTATCTACGGCTATGACACAGCCCTCTACCATGACAATAACCAGAGCATGACGGAGAACGTATCCGAGATTGCGGAAGCCTTAAAGCAGAGGGATACTCTTGATATGGCGGTGTGGTTTGCGGAGGTGTGTGCGGATTCAACGGAGCCGGAAGAAAAACAGCAGGTCATGGAGATCGCTAAGAAGCTGGCGGAGTACAAGCCTCTTGCACAGACCTCGGAAATGGAAGAACAGAATTACAATATGGTCGATAATGTGCTGAATAACGGCGCAGGGGAGAAAGCGCAGAAAGAGGAAAACAAAAAGGCACAGGACAGGCCAGCAGCAAAACCGTCCTTAAAAGCCCGCCTTGCGGAGAAAAAGGCACAGGTGGCAGGACAGGGCAGGGAGCAGGAAGAAAATAATAAAAATAAGCAGAGGGAGATGTAAGGATATGGATACGAGGTTTACCGTGGAAGAAAGCAATTTAATCTGCATATTTGCAAGTGAAAGCAGGAGACAGGTCATAGAGGATATTGAGAGGACTTTGCCGTATCTGGAGGATATGGATATGCTGGAGCTGTCCGTCAGGGTAGTCGGAAAGCTGCGGGATATGACCGATGAAGAATTTGAACAGCTTGAGTTGACAGAAGCGGAATAAAACAAAGAAAAACAGGTTTTCCTTACCCGGTTTCCATACGGGCAGGGGAAGCCTGTTTTTTATTCATGACAATAGAAAATCCGAGAAACGTATTTTCTGTTGTATGCGTCAGCCGGGGTAGCATATCCGGCATAAAGAATTTCTAAAATAACCCACAGCTATCTTTGAAGTTTTGGCGGTTCACTGTATAATAGGTGCAGGAATGGAGGAATCTGCGATGTCAAAGAAGAAAAACCGCCCACACGGGCATTACTGTAAAATATGCGGCGAATATAAAGCAAATGAAAAATTTTCCGGGAAAGGCCACGCAGCTCATATCTGCAAAGCCTGCTCCCGTTTAAGCGCTGCGGAAAAAGCGGCGGCAATGGATATAAATAGGCTGATGAATTTCCCGATGCGTCGGCTTTCAGAGGGCGAGAAGAAATGGCTGAAAGCCAAAATGAAAGATGACTGCCCGGAAGTGGCGGACACGGCCAGGGAGATTTATAACGTATGCTTTCCCCATGCGGAGCGCAATGCCATGAAAAAGCAGCTTGTTATCAATACATTGTCTTTTGAGGTACATACAGAGGTTTATGATGGATACGGCGATATGGAGCTGGCAGATCGGCGTTTTACCATTGACTGGAAAAGCCGTGTGCTTACCATGACGGATTTTCATACAGGGGGTGTGGAGCAGTCAGTCACGCTGGAGGGCGGGCAGATAGCGAAGCTGCTGCGGTACATCGTGCATACATTGGAAATCTTTATGTGGGAGCAGGACTATTCCCTGCGTCCTGATGAGGGGGATTATGACCCGCTTTTTGACGGGGAAGAAGACTTTTTCATGGAAGATTTGGAGGACAGACTGGAAATTCAACTCCCAAAAGAGTCAGAGGGCAATCCGTCATGGCGGGTACGGGTGGAATACACAAACCATACAGAGCAGGATATTTGCAGCTATGAGGATTACATGCCAGATCGTCCAGAGGAATTATATCTTTCACTGTTAAAATATTTTGAGCCAGAGGAGGAAGAATTTTGATGTTCTGTTAATGAAAAGTCGGGGTGGCTGGAATTCCAGAAAAATAGTCGTTCCGTGCCAGCGGGTGAAAAATAGAAACTTTTTATATCTGATTGCTGTTTATAGTTTTACAAACCTCTATCTTGACAAAAGCCTTTATCATCGCTATACTTATACATACCGAATGAATGTATGGAGATGATTTGAATATGGCTCGCAACAAATATCCCGAAATAACAGTAGAAAAAATATTAGAGGTATCACAACGGCTTTTTCTTACAAAGGGATATGACAATACTACCATTCAGGATATTGTAGATGAACTGGGAGGGCTTACAAGGGGGGCAATCTATCATCATTTTAAGTCAAAAGAAGAAATCATGGACGCCTTAACAGATAAAATGTTCCGTGAAAATAATCCATTTGATACTGTGAAAAGCCAAAAGGATTTGAACGGGCTGCAGAAAATGAAAATGGCAATGTCATTGAACCAGTCAGATAAGGAAAGGGTGAATCTTTCATTACAGGCAATGCCTATTCTGAAAAATCCACGCATATTAGCTGGGATAATTGAATCTAACAGACAGGTGCTTAGTCCGTTTTGGCTGGAACTTCTCACAGAGGGCAACGAAGACGGTTCTATCCATACGGACTATGCCAGGGAATTATCTGAATTGATACCTTTGTTTGATTTATGGATGACGCCGTCAATTTATCCGGCAACCCCGGAAGAAATATATCATAAATTTGTATTTATCAAAGAATTATTTGATAAAATGGGGCTTCCGCTGATTGATGATGAAATCATGGAGGATGTAAAGAAAACATTGGTAAGCATGGGCAAAAACTAATCAGAAGAATAAAACCGCCTTTTTATGGGCAGTTTTATTTTTCACCATATACATACAATTAGTCGGTATGAAAAGGAGGGCAATTATGAGGAATGAATTAGCTGTATCAACAAGGCAGCTCACAAAAACTTTTAGCGGAACAGAAGTCATACGAGGTTGCAATATATCTGTTGAGAAAGGAACTATATACGGCTTTGTAGGGAAAAACGGCGCAGGAAAAACAACGATCATAAAAATTCTGCTGGGTTTATTGAAACCGACAACAGGAGAAGTTGCCGTATTAGGCCTTAACCCCGCCCAAAATAATCTGGAAGTGTTACGCCGTACAGGCAGCTTAGTTGAAACGCCGGTTTTTTATGAGCATCTCTCTGCTGCCAATAATCTACAGATACATCTTGAATATATGGGAGTGGGAGATACAGACATTGAACATATTTTAAAAATGGTAGGTTTAGTAAATGTAGGGACGCAGCCTGTTTCAACGTTCTCTTTAGGTATGCGCCAACGTTTGGGGATTGCAAGGGCATTGGTGCATAAGCCGGAATTATTGATTTTAGACGAGCCAATAAATGGTCTTGATCCTGTTGGCATTAAGGAAATGAGAGAGCTTTTTTTATGCCTTGCAAAGCAGAAAGGCATTACCATTTTACTGTCAAGCCACATACTGTCAGAAGTAGAACAAATTGCAGACAGAATAGGCTTTATCGTTGACGGAATCGTGGTGAAGGAAATAAGTCCTTTGGGAATCAGGGAGAACTATCCGGCAGGACTGGAAGATTATTTTATGCAGATTGTAAGTGGAGGAAAAGTAAATGAATAAATTAGCCCGGTTAGAATTAAAAAGAAACAGCTTGAAACCATACCATTTAGCCGTTAGCATCATCAGCGTTGTTATATTAAGTTTTTTATATTTGCTGGCGGTAATCCCCCGAATGGACGCAGCCGATGCGGACGCAGAAATGTTTATGTCATATGATTTTATCGTAGGGCTGGACAACATTGTCAGCATGGCAATCTTTTCAATTATGTCTGCCGCTATGGCTTCAAAATTTATTGTTGATGAATACGCAGGAGAAAAGGTAATCATGTTGTTTTCCTATCCCGTTGACAGAAAAAAGATATTAGACGCAAAAATAATCACCGTATTTTCCTATACCGTTATTTCCATGCTGCTATGCAACGGTATAGCATTCACTATTTTTTTGGTTACTGAAAGTTTATTTCCACTATGCCAGGATACGATAGATATAGGTCTGATATTGAATTGTGTATCGTCTATGCTTTGCTATTCGGTATCAGCCGGGCTGTTAGGGATTATTTCTCTCTGGTTTGGATTTAGGAAAAAATCTACGATTGTTACCATTATTTCAGCGTGTATTGTTGTATCAGTTTTATGTCAGGTTATCGCTATGACGCTTTTTGCTCATTTTGTCCTTATTATTATTCTTGCAGTAATTTTCCTGGCTGCAATGCTGGCATGGACAAGTCTGCGCTATCAAGTAAAAAACATGGAGGTATAAAACCGGAAATGAATGTGGTTTTTTTGCATGGGTTAGGGCAATCCCCCTCAAGCTGGAATGAAACAATTTCATGCCTGTCCGAAGATATAAAAGCATACTGCCCTAACTTGTTTGATTTCAGTACGGACAGAGCGATAACATACAAAAATATATATCTCTCCTTTGAAGAATATATTGATAGGTTTTCCGAACCTGTAACGATTTGCGGCATTTCATTAGGTGCGGTTTTGGCATTAAACTATTGCATTAACCATGCTGAAAAAGTTTTAGCTTTGATATTGATTGCACCACAATACAAAATACCAGGGCTGCTTTTAAAATTTCAAAATATTATATTCCGTATCATGCCGGAAAAATCTTTTGGGGGAAGCGGTATAAAGAAACAAGATATGATTCACCTGACCAGTTCAATGGTGACATTAAATTTTGAACAGGATTTAGGAAATATATTGTGTCCGACTTTGATTATTTGCGGGGAACGTGATTTAGCTAATGTAAAAGCAGCAAAGACACTGGCAAAAAATATTTTAGGCGCCAAATTATGTTTGATTGATAATGCCGGGCATGAAATAAATGTAACTGCTCCCAAAAGGTTGGCTAATGCCATGAGTGATTTTATGTCTCAATAGGCATTTCCTGTTAAGCTGCTTGACACTCTTCCTTGCCGAGGTTATAATGTTAAGCAGATTAACAGGAGGTGAGCTGCTATGGCAGGTGACGACAAGTTAGATGAACTTTGCGATTTATTTAACCAAATAGTAAATCAATATGGAAAATTTGAAAAGGAAGTACATGCTTTTGGTGCTGATATTCCATTGCATTTATCAGATACACATACGATTGTTGCCATTGGAAAACACTCGAATATCAATATCGTAAATCTCTCACGGCTGCAGGGGATATCCAGAAGCGCTGCTTCTCAAATGGTAAGTAAGCTGGTGAAACGTGGGTTTGTAAAAAAAGAGATTTCTCCCAAAACCGATAATGAAATTATATTGACTTTGACGGAAACAGGGAAAAATATTTATGATACCCATGAAAAGCAGCACCAGCAGCTAAAGGCAAAACTGGCAGAGATTTTCGAGAAATATCCGACAGGCACTTTGGACACATTGATGAAAATAGGCACAGACCTTATCAGCATATGGGAAACAGCATCAAAACAATAAAAAAATTTAGGAAAGAATATCTTATGAGTTATGAAAAGATCAATCCGATACGACAGTTTAATTTTCAAATTAACCGGATATTGACTTATGGGGAAGCTGCCGCTGATATCAATGCAGTAAGGGAAAAAACAGCGAAGATACGTACTTTTGATGAGTGGGAAAATGTATGGGACGATATGGGGAAACAGGCTGAACAAAAATCGGAATTTCTCCGGGCGGCTTATAGCTATCGTATGGCAGAATTTTTTTTGAAAGAGGACGATAGTAAAAAAGATTTACTCTATCAAAGGTGCGTCAACTGTTTTTATAAAGCTTTTGATATGGAATTACAGCTCGCTTATGAAAAATACGATATTCCATTTAAAGGAAAATATTTAAACTGTATAAGAATGAAAGCCCCACGCTCAAAAGGGACAGTTCTTGTTTGCGGTGGTTATGATTCATTTATCGAAGAATTTGTGATTCAGGTTCACCGTCTGGCATTGAAAAATTATGATGTTATCCTGTTTGAGGGGGGAGGACAAGGACGCTGTTTGAAACAAAACCTTTATTTTCAATACGATTTTGAAAATTTTACTTCTGCCATACTGGATTTTTTCAATATTGCGGAATGTGCCATAGTAGGCATTTCATGGGGCGGCTATTTTGCCATGAGAAGTGCCGCTTTTGAAAAGCGAATCAAAGCTGCTGCAGCCTATGACGTAATGGATAATGGGTTTGAAGTTATGACACATATATTTCCATCTGTTATATGCAAAATCATTCGGGAAGCATATGTTCACAAAAATGCAAAGGCAGTAAATGGGCTGGTGAACAAAATACGGAGGAAAAGTATTTTAGCGGATTGGGCTTTTTCACAAGGAATGTATATCACAGGAACGGCAACACCCTATGACTTTTATGCGAACATCTCCCGCCATACCTTAAATGGAATTACACCGCAGATCACGCAGGATGTCCTGTTGTTAGCAGGAGAAAAAGACCATTACATACCATCCCGGCAATTCTACCGTTTAAAGACAAATCTGCCGAATGCTCATTCCCTGACTTGTCGTATGTTTACCGAAAGCGAAGGAGGCGAACAGCATTGCCAGATTGGAAATCATCTTATCGCAATAAATTATATCATTGATTGGTTGGATAAATATTTCAAAGCAGGAATGCCCATATACGGTAAAGAAACAGCCGAAAAAGAATTATGAATTTTTTCTTAACACTACTGCAGTAGTGTTGGCAGCCCGGTAAAAAAGGCGTAATGTATAACCATGCACAAACTACTGCGGTCTTATGGAAAGGGAGGAAGAAGGAACGTTTTGTGTATCTGCGGTTGATGATATGTCGGGTTTTATCTTTTGCAACAGATTCCGTGAATTGTATGTGCCGGAGTCTATCAATAGAAATCTACGCAGAGTGATTGAAAATCATAATGCAATGGAAGAAGTCAGAGCTGCAAAGGAAAAGAGGGAGGCGGTTATTTTGCCTCAGTTCTCCTGTCACCATTTAAGGCATACCTTTTGTGCAAGATTGTGTGAAGCGGATGTGAATATCAAGGTCATTCAGTCAATCATGGGGCATAAGGATATTCAGACAACGATGGATATTTATGCCGAGGTTACCGGGGATAAGAAAAAGAAGTCCTTAGAACAGGTTTTTAATCAAATGAAGTTATTTTAATTCAATATTGAGTGAGAGGTTCCTTAGGGGGCTTCGAGATGGCATAAAGGTCGGGGTTCGATAAAAGGCTAGTCCAACACAAAATGAGCTAGTCCAACAAAACTCCAACAAATGACCTTTGCATGGTACAATATAATACTCAATAATAGAATTTTGAAAAAGTGGAAAAATCAAGTAATACACGATAATACACTGTAATGACCGATTTGGCGTTATTATGGAGGAGAAACAGACCATAGTCGCCTGCGGAGCTGGTAGTATCTCGAAAAGGGTATACCCTGACGGACGTATCGAAAGATGCGAAAATGTCAAGGATGTAACGTCTTTCATAGAAAGAATTGACGAAATGATTGAGAGAAAACGGAAACTTCTTGAGGATTAAAAAGAGTTTTTGTTGTACATCAAAATAGGGTTATGTATATTGATATATGCCGGAGTTTTCTTATGTAAGTATATTGTAGCTGTATGTATTGATTTATTTTTATAGAAAAGTACAGGATAATCTTAGAGATGGGCTGTCGGAAAGTGATGTGTATGAAAAAAATGTGTGAAGAAGCTGAAAAAATAATGACAGAGCGATTTGGAAAAGATATGGTGATTGCGCTGGCAACAGTAGAAAAAGGAGTTCCGAAAACAATCCTGTGATTGCAATAGCCGGTGAGTGGTTTACCGCACATGGCAAGGGGATAAATTTAGGTTATTTTGGAAAGGAAGAAAACCATAAGATTGCAAAAAGGCTGAAAGAAGTGTTCTCTGAATGGATTGATAACGGGCATACGGATCTTGAGGATGAGAACACGGTTATTTTATGTGTGGAATTGACAGACGGGCTTTTGCTTTCACATGGGACAAGGTACGAGTTTTAGGCTTTCAATTTCCGGAGGGATTTTATTATGAAATTTCAAAGAACAGATGGCAAAAATAAAGATTTTATAGAAAACTGCAGGCTTCTTGATATGGATTTGGACAGACGTGTCGGGAAGAAGATAGAAAGAGACAAATACAAAAAATATAACCAGTTGGATGAAATTAAGGAAGCAATCGTTGTGTATGAAGGGAAGCGGGTAATTGGCGGCGGAGCCATCAGAAGATATGATGATGAAACGATAGAATTGAAGCGGGTGTTTGTACATACGGAATATCAGGGACGGGGCATAGGCAGCAGGCTTGTCGCCCTTTTGATGGAATGGGCCATAGAACTGGGATATAAGAAAATGGTTCTTGAAACCGGGGAGTTATTGGCTGAATCCTGTGCCGTATATAAAAAGCTGGGTTTTCAGGTGATTCCGAATTATGGTCCGTATGAGGATATGCCGGAATCATTGTGTATGGCAAAGGATTTGAAAAGCTGGAGGCAGGCAGATGCAGGATAAAGATTTTGGTATGCGGCTAAAGCGGGCGGAATGTCCGGTAAAGGTTGCGTAAATCGTGGAGAAGACAATAAGGACCGTCTATCCCCATTATTATCCTTCCGGGGCAGTACAGTTTTTCTGGATTTGCATAACGAACAGAGGATATGGGAAGCGCTTGCCAGGGAAGATATTTATTTTGCGGAGGTGCAGGGGAAGATTGTGGGAACCGGGAGTATCCGGGGGAATGAGATCTGCAGGCCGTATGAGAGATGCTTTCCGGGGATTAAAGGAAAGCGGGAAACTGCATGAAATGTGTGGAAATGGAAAGGGAGGATCTGGAATGAATACTTATCAGGTGATAGACGAGAAAAATTGGGAGAGGGCCATGCACTGTTTGGTTTTCAGGGGAAGCGTGGAGCCTGCTTTCTGTGTGACATTTGAGGCGGATATCACAAATTTCCGGCGGAAAGTGAAGGCGCAGAAGTGCTTGCTTTTGACAGGGCTGATGGAGAATGGGAAGAAATAAGTACGCAGGCAATTCCTATCCTGAAAGACCCGCGCATTCTGGCGGCTGCGGTGGAGGCGAACCGGAGGGTGCTGACTCCTTTATGGCTGGAACTGATTGAGGAAGGACGGGTGACGGTTCTATCCGGACGGAATATGCAAAAGAGCTTTCCGAACTGCTGCTTCTTGTCAATTTCTGGCTGCTGCCGTCCGTGTTCCCGGCGGATGCGGAAGAAATCCGGCATAAGTGCAGGTTTGTAGCGGAGGTTCTTGCGGCAATGGGGCTTCCGATTATAGAGGATGAGATGCTTGGACGGACAGAGAGGATACTGGGAGGTTACAGGGGAGAAAGGAAGGAGTAGCGTTTGTTTGGCAATTATATCCTGCGTCAGCTGTGTTCGCAGGGATTTTATCTTTAGCGGCAATCCCGGCGATTCTTTTATCGCCCATTTATCGGCTTTTGCATATTTGTGGAAACAGAGAACAGGTGAGGATATTGAGCGGCTAAAGATAATACGGTCACTCCGATGTGCCAATTACTCACTGGAAGCAATCCTGCGGATGCTGAGTGCCCTTGAGCATGACCCACAGGCAGATATTGAACAGATGTTGAACACGCCGAAAGAGGACACCGATATTATTTCCGTTTGTGACAGGCTGATCGTATCTTTGCAGGCAGCCGAAAAGATGATAGAGATTCTTATAGATATGAAAAAGAAATTTTCTTATCTACATTTTAACACCACCCTTTTTTTCGCTGTTAAGATAAGAGCCACAACAGCAAAAGGAGGATAAGACAGATGAATGAAATCATCAGCGTAAAGCAGCTCTCAAAATCGTATGGCGGACTGACTGCTGTACAGAGTCTGGATTTGTCAGTCATGCAGGGGACGGTTTTCGGGCTGTTCATAGCGGCATCCTCCTATGTGCCGCCGGTGGATATAAAAATGGCGGCTTTGAATAATCAAAACCGCCGCTGGAAAGAGCGTTTGGACATGGGGAATCGGCCTGCCCAGCAGCGTTTTTTCTTTTCTGCCGCTGGGCAGATCATTTACTTTAGCCACCCATCCTATCAAAATGGAATTTTCAAAATTACTTTTGCACCGCCTGTACTTTTGGAGTTTTCTAAGACAAGCTCACCACTATGTTGTTCCATAATGGATTTTGCAATATATAGGCCCATACCAAAGTGCAGCTTTGAATTACGGCTTTGATCGTCCATAAAGAATTGTTCTTGCGCGTGCTGCAACGCTTCGTTAGAAAATCCTTCCCCCTCGTCCGTGACTGAAATTTCAACGAAATTGTCTTTTCCGCAGACATCTATATGAAGTGTTCCAGCTTGCGGGGAATAGTCCAACGCATTATTTACCACATTTTGAATAGCACGTCCTAACAAAACCTTATCTGCGGTTAGTTGCATCGGGATGTCCGACGTACTCATTCGCAAATGAATTTCTTTTGTCCTGCACAAAGCATCTATTGATACTTTCACTTGCTTTAGATAATCAGGAAGATGAAAGATTTCTTTATTCAGCTGATACCCTGTTGAAGCCGTAGACAGGTCTATCAGGGTTTTGACATAAACTTGCATCTGCGTATAGCTGTCTGTGATGTAGTCAGCACATTCCTGTTGTTCTATTGTTAAGTCAGTATCGTACAACAATTCCGTATTGCCTCGGATGATGGTTAGCGGTGTCTTGAGATCATGGGCTAATGCAGAAATCTGTTCTTGCCGCAGTTTGTCGGCCTGCCATTGCTCTGTAAGCGATTTTTTTAGTGCCAGTTTCATGTGATCCAGTGCGTCAAGAGTTAAGTCGATTTCATATAACTGGCTTTTTTCAACCTCAAAATTCAAATCCTGCTGTTCAATTTTCTTTACAGCAGTCAGCAATTTATCCATTTTGTTCCCAAGATATTTTCCGAATAGATATGACAAAACAATCAAGAGAAGCAGGATTTCCAATATAATGACAGCAATCAAAACCCAGTCTGCCGAAGGAAATATTCTATGCAGCAGTGGATTGCTGAACTGGGCTGTCATTCTATACCTTAAAATCAGTATTTCGTCAGTCCTGTCTATCACAGCATACAGATAAGGCTTGCTGCTTGTCTGATTGTTCACGATGCACATTTTCCAAACGGAAGCTGGTTCTTCCTGATCGAGCGAACCGCCAATATACTTTCCGTCTTTTGTGAAAAGGGCATATTCACAAAGGGGTGGTATTTCATTTTCTGTAATCCGATCTGTGGATTGTAAACTTCCCCTCGCATTTTCTATTTCTGCGCTCATTCTATTTATTGGGTATATAAATCCAATTTCAACGCCAAATAGATAGAAGGCTATGTTGACAAAAGCAACCAGAAAGACACCAAGCGCAAGAAATATCGCATACTTCATAAAAACAGTACGCAGTTTTCTTACACCCATTTATAGCCAACCCCCCAAATTGTTTCAATCGTTGACAAGTGAAATTCAGCTAACTTCCCGCGTATATTCTTGACGTGAGTAGAGATAACAGAACTATCACTTTCTCCGTCAAATCCAAAGACCGCCTCATAGATTTGCTCCCGCGTAAATGTTTGTCCATGATGCCGCGCCAGATATTCGCATATTTCGTACTCACTTTTTGTCAACGGAACCTTTTTTGAGTTGATTTCAGCTTCTTTTGCATTGAGGTGGAAAATGATGCCGGATATTGAAAAGCTGTTTTTCTTTTCTCTTACATCACGCCGCAAGTGAGCATTTACCCGCGCTCTAAGTTCGTTTGTCCCAAAGGGCTTCGTAATATAGTCATCTGCTCCAAGTCCTAATCCCTGAACAATTTCACTTTCCTGCGTTTTTGCAGTAAGGAAAATAATTGGGCAATCCACACGGTCACGGATTTGATTGCAGAGGTCAAAACCATCAATTTCCGGCATCATAACATCCAGCAAAATCAAGCCAAACTTTGAAAAATCCATTTCTGTGACTGCTTTGGCGTTTGATTGCAGTGTAACTAAATGCCGATCTTTTTCTAAAACGCGCCTGACAAGCTGGAGCATAGCCATATCATCGTCCACTACCAATATATGCGCCATTATCTCACCTCTTTGTTCTGATTTATATATTTGCGCTCCAAGGATGTCTACATTACTGTTGCGCCAAAAGGCATCAACGCCAGTTTTGCCATTTTGAAGCACTGTACTCCGAAAGGAATACCGATAATCGTACAACACAAAAGCAACCCATTCAGCAGCGCCACCAACGCCAAAGGGATACCGCTGATAAGCAGCCACAAGATATTGGCAATCGCAGACATAGCACCGCCGCCATAATTCACATCTTTTCCAAAAGGGAAGAAAGCAAGTGACGCAAACTTAAAGCATTGACGGCCAATCGGAATACCGACAATGGTAATGCTCCATAAAGCACCGGCAACCAGCCAGGAAATTCCCTGCCACAGTCCGCAGCAAAAGAACCAAATAATATTGCCCAACCAATTCATCCGTTCTACCTCCGCTCTCAATCGGCTGACCGATTTCCGCTATATCTGGAAAACCAGAGGACTGCAATTCCTATTATAGCACAAGTTGACAATATGCAAAAGAGGATGCCAAAATCCATACCTGTTCTGTCTGGCGGCATTAGGCCAAAGGTCGTTTCCAGAACGTAAGAAGAAAAACGAATACCCCAACCATAAGGGATGACGAACCAGATGCCCGTGCCCAATCCTGTTTGGAGAAGCGCAGCCAAAAGGCTCCCGAACACGCCAATCCCTATTCCCAAATTTTTACCAAATCGAATTGCTAATACGAAATGAATACCATACAGCAAAATGTTGCTGCCCCAAAGGACAAGGGGAATTACTGTATAAAATCCGGAAGGAATTTCTGTTGTGCCGCCAACCAGTGGAAATAGCACGCCAAATAGCACACTACTCAATACGGTTGCCAAAAGTCCGGTCACAAGCAAAATAGTCAATTTGGAAAGAGCGGCTTTTGGTCTGTACGGAAGTGTCAATATATTTTGAAAATGCCCTGCTTTTGCTTCCTGTTCTGCTGCAACATAGCAGACAATCCCGATTGCAAAGGGAAAAGCAACGGCCATGACCTGAAAATAAGCAGCCAGCTTATTGATGTCATCGCTTTGGGAAACGCCTGCATACAGTAACATCATAGCCGCCCCGCATACGGCAAAAATAACGTGCAGAAGGAAAAAGCAGGAATGACATAATTTGTATAAATCACTTTTCAAATAACAGATATAGTCAGCCATTGGACTTTCCCCCACTTCCAAGCAATTTAGAGCAAATCCAAAAGGCGGCAGCAGCTAATGCCAAGCTAATGGCAAGAGCGGGAAAAATATGCTCAACAGCCAATAATGGGGAACCGTCCTCAATGGGAAGTCCGTTAGGACGTATCTTGAAAAACGGGCAGACTACACGGGCCGGAATAGCGTATGGATTAAGAAAGAACCATGCTTTTTCTGCGCCAATAGTAGATGAAACAATATTTGCCACAAAAGTTATCAGCACAGAGGGAAGATACCCTGTTTTGCTTGCAATCAGCATAACAAAAGGAAGTTGCCACAAGCAAGTAAGGAACAGCAGCATACAGCCGATTATGCTGTCCAGCGGCGAAATGTTCATAGTCGTAAAACTGGCAATTCCCGTAGTAAATAACCACATGAGCAGATTGCTGATAAAAAGCACAGCAGTTAAGGCAAGTCCTTTGCCAATCCATATTTTCGCAGAAGGGAACGGCAAACAAACAATGTTTTGCAGCCCTGTATTTTTCTCACGGATCACAGTGCCTGCGGCCCACAGTGCGGTCACAACAGGAAGAAGCATAGTGTACCACCAGTTGTAAGCTGAATATTGTACTGCATGACTGCTCAATAAAAAGCCGACAAGTACAGTTGCCAACGGCGCACCAAAAATCAATTTCATCAAGAAGCTGTGCCGCATTTTAAGGAGTTCCGAACGTACAATTCCGAACATTATTTCTCACCCCTTTCCCTGTGTGCGCCTACAACATCCATAAAAATACGTTCCAGATCGTGGTTCTTATGGATTTCGTTTTCATAGCCTAAATGTCCGGCAGAAATAATGCCAATGTGGTCAGCGATTTGCTCAACTTCGGAGAGTATATGACTGGACAATATGACGGTGATCCCTTTTTGCGGAAAACTTCTGATAAGCTCACGCAAATCTTGAATACCAATCGGGTCTAACCCATTTGTCGGTTCGTCCAGGATAAGCAATTTGGGCTGTGACAACAGCGCCAGGGCAATTCCAAGCCGCTGTTTCATTCCCAGCGAAAAATGGCCTGCCCGTTTTTTCCCAGTATTCTCAAGCTGCACAATACCAAGCACCTGTTTGATGCGGCTTTCTGGAAGCCCCAGGGCCAGTGTTCGGGCTTTCAGGTTTTCATAGGCCGAGAGATTTTCATAGAGCGGAGGCATCTCAATCAAAGCGCCAATGTTTTCCAAATCCGCCCGGCTCCACGGATGGCCGTCAAATTCAATCGAGCCAGAGGTGGGACGGAGAATACCTGTAATCATTTTCAAGATGGTAGATTTCCCCGCACCATTCGGCCCAAGCAGCCCATAAATTGAGTTGCGCTGAATATTCAACGATACATTGTCTACCGCCATTTGTCCTTTGAAATTTTTGCAGAGATTTGTTGTTTGCAAAATATAACTCATATCAGACACATCCTTTCTTGAGATTGTGGTCTAACGATACCAAATGATTTTGAAGATTTCTTGAAGATTTGACAAAAACTTCGGAACCCTAAAAAGTGCCGAAGTTGCATTTTATCAGAGCAATTCTCAAAATTGCCTTAGATGTATATTATATTGCTTAACGATTTCACTTGCCGTGAAACCAATTGGTTGGTGCGGCGAAAGCCCGCAGCCCGGTCAGGATACCGATGTGGAAAGCGAAGAGGGGGATGGGACAGAAAAAAACCGGGCAGACGATGTGGGATTGTCTGATGTGGGTGCAGTGGAGACCAGAGAGGACTTCCTGAATCTTGACGCAGAAGCCGTGTTTACGGAGGAACTGTTGGAATCTATAGAAACGGCTGATATCGAAAATTTCCAACCCCATATGGCCGGATTCCCCATTTTACCGAGGGGAAACAGGCAAGCATTAACTTTGGCGTGGCAGACGGGGGTGGCAATCAACGGATAGGCTGACACAATGATGCGCCAGCCCTTTTCTGTCTAAAGAAATCCTACTGGTTTTACAGTTCCTCAGGCCCTTCATCCGCCCAATAGGAATAAAGCTGCGCGCGGCCTTATGCCAGTCACGGATGTCCCTGACAAAAATGATGTTGGCCTCCCTGGTGTACTCGGTGAAAGGATGAGCAAAGCAGCGTTCCCGGGCCGTCTTGATGCGGATGGACTTTCCGTTTTGAAAGATTGGGGGGTTTCATAGTATTTTCTTCCTTTCCATGTGTGCATCACCTAAACTCCCAGGCTTTTAGGTATGGTAGTGAGACTGGCTGCATGGGTTCCCGTCAGGTTGTTGACTTGCGGCCGGGAAAAAGGTAGTATACGTCCACCGATGATAGGAATCTGCGGGAATACAAAGGAGAAACATATGGGAAATCAATATGGATATGTACGGGTGAGCACAAAGGAACAGAATGAGGACAGGCAACTGATTGCCCTGAACGGGGCGGAAGTGCCGGAACGGAATATCTATGTGGACAAGCAGTCCGGCAAAGATTTTAACCGTCCCATGTACCAGAAGCTGCTGCGGCGCCTGCGGCCGGACGACCTGCTCTATATCAAGAGCATAGACCGCCTGGGCCGGGATTACAGGGAGGTGCTGGAGCAGTGGAGGATTCTGACAAAGGAGAAGAAAGTGGATATCGTGGTGCTGGATATGCCCCTTCTGGACACCAGGCGGGGAAAGGATCTGGTGGGGACCTTTCTGAGCGATATCGTGCTGCAGGTGCTGTCCTTTGTGGCGGAGAACGAGCGGAAGAATATCAGGGAAAGGCAGCGGGAGGGAATCGAGGCAGCGAAGCTGCGGGGCGTGCGCTTCGGCAGGCCCGAAAAGCCTCTGACGGAGAATTTCGAGGAGGTCTGCGGGAGGTGGCTGGCAAAGGAGATATCGGGAAAGGAGGCCGCAAGGCAGTGCGGCATGCCGTCTACATCTTTCTACCGTAAGGCTGAGAAGTGGAAGAATCGGTAAAGTGCGGGAGCGCAGGGATTTTCTTATGGCTTTCTTCCTTAGAAAGGATTGACAGTTATCCAAAAAAAATATATGATTATCCCTGTAAAGGAAAGCTGAGAGGAGGAAGTCGGGCCAAAGCGGCACGACAGGAATTATGGCACTGAGCAAGAAGCCTGTGACAGGCATGAGGGATATTCTGCCGGAAGAGATGCGGATCCGGGATTATGTGATCAGCGTGATCAAGGATACTTACGGCAGGTTCGGGTTTGCTTCGATAGAGGCTCCCTGTGTGGAGAATATCGCGAATTTGACGAATAAGCAGGGCGGAGACAATGAGAAGCTGATATTCAAGATTTTGAAGCGGGGCGAGAAGCTGAACGTGGCGGAGGCCGCCACGGAGGAGGAAGTGGTGGACGGCGGCCTGCGCTATGATCTGACGGTGCCGCTGGTGCGCTATTATTCCAATAACGCGGCGCAGCTGCTGACGCCCTTTAAGGCGTTGCAGACGGGCAATGTGTGGAGGGCTGAGAGGCCCCAGAGGGGACGGTTCCGCCAGTTCACGCAGTGCGATATCGATATTTTCGGAGAGGCCTCCAATCTGGCGGAAATCGAACTGATATTGGCTACCACCACCACCCTGGGGCGGCTTGGCTTTCAGGGATTTGAAATCCGTATCAATGACAGGCAGCTGCTGAAAGCCATGGCTGTGGCCGGCGGTTTCGCGGAAGAGGTCTGCGACAATGTGTTCATTACCCTGGACAAGATGGATAAAATCGGGATGGACGGTGTGGAGGCCGAACTTCTGGAGAACGGCTATGCAAAAGAGACGGTGGACAAGTATCTGGAGCTGTACCGGGGACTGGAGCAGGCGGAGAACGGCATAGCTTTCCTGGCAGGAAAGCTGGAGGGCGTGCTGGACGTTAGCCTCATGGAGGGGCTGCAGGAAATCATCGACAGCGTGAATGCGGCGAAGACGGCGGATTTCAAAATGGTATTCGATCCTACGCTGGTCAGGGGGATGTCTTATTACACGGGGACTATCTTTGAGATTGCCATCCCGGGTTTTGGCGGCAGCTGCGGCGGTGGCGGCAGGTATGATAAGATGGTAGGGAAGTTCACCGGCAAGGATGTGCCGGCGTGCGGATTTTCGATTGGATTTGAACGGATTATCATGCTCCTGATGGAGAGCGGATTCCAGATTCCTGACAGGCCGGCGAGAGTGGCTTATCTGGTGGAAAAAGGCGTAGAGGGGCAGGCGCTTTACGATGTGATGGCCAGGGCGCAGGCGGCCAGGGAGAGCGGCGCCCAGGTGCTGGTAGTCCGGATGAACAAAAACAAGAAGTTCCAGAAAGAGCAGTTGGAAGCCCAGGGGTATGAGGAATTCGTGGAATTCTATAAGGAAGCGCTGAAAAAGTGAGAGCCATGGAATTTGAAAACGGCCCCGCCGGCAGGGAGAGCCTGTACGGGCAAAAACAGACAGAAGACTACATAATAAAGAATGCCCTATAGAAAAAGGGACAGAAAACGAGGAACGATATGGCAGAGTCAATGAAAGGATTGAAGAGGACACATCGCTGCGGGGAAATTTCCGCGGCAAATGCGGGGGAGAAAGTCACCGTCATGGGCTGGGTGCAGAAGCAGCGCAACAAGGGCGGCATCATTTTCGTGGATTTGCGTGACCGGGCAGGCATCCTGCAGGTCATTTTCGAGGAGGCCGACTGTGGCCGGGAGAATTTCGCCAAAGCGGAGAAACTGCGCAGCGAGTTCGTAGTGGCAGTGACGGGCAAAGTGGAGAAGCGCGCAGGCGCGGTGAACGCAAACCTGTCTACAGGAGAGATTGAAGTGAGGGCGGATGGATTAAGGATTCTGTCCGAGGCGGAGACGCCGCCATTTCCCATTGAGGCGGATTCCAAGACCAAGGAGGAGCTGCGCCTGAAATACCGCTACCTTGACCTGCGCAGGCCCGATCTGCAGAAGAATCTCATGCTGCGCAGCAGGATAACGGCAGCAGTTCATGCCTTTTTATCGGAAGAGGGCTTTCTGGAGGTAGAGACGCCTGTTTTGAACAAATCCACGCCGGAAGGGGCAAGGGATTACCTGGTGCCCAGCAGGATTCATCAGGGCTGTTTCTATGCGCTTCCTCAGTCGCCGCAGATTTTCAAGCAGCTGCTGATGTGCTCGGGATACGACAGGTACTTCCAGATTGCAAAGTGTTTCAGAGACGAGGATCTGAGGGCGGACAGGCAGCCGGAGTTTACCCAGATCGACCTGGAGATGTCCTTTGTGGATACAGAAGACGTGATCGACGTCACGGAGCGGATGGTGGCGAATGTCTGCAGGGAGGCTGTGGGCCTGGAGGTGCCGCTTCCCATCAAGAGGATGACCTGGGACGAGGCTATGAACCGCTTCGGCTCCGACAAGCCGGATACCCGATTCGGCATGGAGCTGGTGGATGTGTCGGAGGCGGTAAAGGGCTGTGGATTCGGCGTGTTCACTGGCGCGCTGGAGGCCGGCGGCAGCGTCCGGGGCATCAATGTCAAGGGACAGGCCGAGATGCCCAGAAAGAAGATTGACGCTCTGGTGGAGTTTGCCAAAGGATACGGCGTGAAGGGACTGGCATATCTGTCCGTGCAGCCGGACGGCAGCTATAAATCCTCTTTCGCGAAGTTCATGACGGAGGAGGAGCTGAAGAAACTGGTGGCGGCCATGGCCGGTGAGCCGGGAGACCTGCTTCTCTTCGCGGCGGATAAATTGAAACTGGTATGGTCCGTGCTGGGCGCGCTTCGCGTGGAGTTGGCAAAGCAGCTGGGGATGCTTGATGAGAACCGGTACAATTTCCTGTGGGTGACAGAGTTTCCTGAGTTTGAGTGGAGCGAGGAAGAGGGACGGTATATGGCCATGCACCATCCTTTCACCATGCCCATGGAGGAAGATCTGGAATTCCTGGAGACTGAGCCCGGCAGAGTAAGAGCGAAAGCTTACGACATTGTAGTCAATGGAATGGAGCTGGGCGGCGGCAGCGTCAGGATTTTCCAGAGCGATGTGCAGGAGAGGATGTTCGAAGCTCTTGGCTTTACGAAAGAGAAAGCCCACGAGCAGTTCGGCTTCCTGCTGGACGCCTTTAAATATGGGGTTCCGCCTCACGCCGGGCTGGCCATTGGACTGGAGCGTTTCGTCATGCAGCTTGCTCAGACGGACAATATTCGCGATGTCATAGCGTTCCCTAAGATTAAGGATGCGTCCTGTCTGATGTCAGAAGCGCCGGGTACTGTGGATCCTAAGCAGCTGGAGGAGCTGCATCTGCAGGTGACGGAGTAGGGATGTATTCTGCGAAGTATCTCTTATCTATAGAAGAATTTGATGAGGCCCTCTTGCAGAGGGCCTTTTCCAGAGTGGACGAGGCGAGGCGGAAGAAGGCTGAGCGGATGAGAAATGCTAAATCCAGGGCGGCATGCCTGGGAGCGGGGCTTCTGCTGCAGCTGGCAGTGGGGGAAGCGCTCTGCGGGACAGGCGCGGACTTGAACTTCCTCAAAGAGAGGAGAGATGGTTTGCCGAATGGAATAAGATGTTATTCCGTGCGCGAATTGCTGGAGACTCTGGGGGAGACGCCCTGTATTCCCGTTAAATACAGATATAATAAGAATGGGAAACCGTATTTCGCGGAACTTCCGTTTTATTTCAATCTGTCGCATTCCGGCAAATATGTCCTGTGCGGGCTGTCTGAGGAGGAAATAGGCGCAGATATCCAGCAGCACTGTGCCTGCGACAGGAGACGGCTGGCTGGCCGCTTTTTCTCCGAGCAGGAAAAGGGGGCATTGGAGGCTTGCGGAGAGGAGGAAGCCTTGTTTTTTCGGATATGGGCGAGGAAAGAAGCCTATGGCAAGCTGACAGGAGAGGGCGTCGCGCATGTGCTGGACATGAATCTGATGATGGAAAAACGGATGGTTGTAAACGGCAGAGGAGTGGAGTTTGAGGAGATTGACGGCATTGCCGGATACAGCATTGCTTTCTGCCGATATTCAAAAATGGATTGACATGACCTGCCGCAAAAGGCGGGCAGAGGGGACATAGGAGAAAAATGGAACGGTCAGAAAATGTGATTCTTACGAATATGTGCATGGTCTGTGAGGGCAGGAAAGTGCTGGTGGAAGAGAAGATATTTGAGGACGGCAAGGGCATTGTCTTTCCCGGCGGGCATGTAGAGATGCATGAGCCCCTTGTGGATTCCGTAATCCGCGAGATTTACGAGGAAACGAATCTGACAATAGAAAGCCCGCGGCTTTGCGGCGTCAAGGACTGGGTGGAAGAAGACGGGAGAAGGTATGTAGTCTTTCTGTTCAAGACAGACAGATTCTCCGGGGAGCTGAAATCTTCTGATGAGGGGCAAGTCTTCTGGACGGATATCGACACTATTCTGGAATTGCCCGTCATATGGCATATGGACCGCATGCTGCGCATTTTTGATAAAGAGGAATTCGCGGAGCTGTTCCTTGAGGTGGAGAATGGCTGGAAGCCGGTGCTGAAATAAGGTGTCATTTCTCAAAGGAATTCGTTTCCCTAGTCAGCCGTGAACGGGTCGCCGACGTCCAGCCGGAAGGGCTGCGCGGAAGACGGACCATTGGCCGCCGGAGCGGAATCGTCCCTGGGCGGGACTGAAATGTCAGGTGCGGCCGTAGCCGGGGACTTACATGTCATCGGAACAGAAGCGGAGGGCGTAAGCGTAGCCGGGCGTGAGGGTTTCAGTGCGGCCGGTACGGACGGACAGGTCGGCGGTTCGCAGATTTGTCCGAACTGTCTGCCGAATTGCAGATTTGCCTGAATGAGATTATACTGCATCAGGATTTTCAAAGTCTGGGAAAGGCATTCCGGTGTATTGCAGTTCACCTCGCAGATATCTTTCAGGGAGTGTGAAAGGTTCAGGATATCCTGGGATGTAATCGCCATAACGGTCTCCGGCAGGATTCTTTTCTTTATATTATATTCCGGCAGAGCGTTTTGGTTACCGGGGAAGCGCGATGCGGGTACAAAGGAAAGAGCAGAACGCGAAATAGAATCAGACAGGCATGAAAGCCGGATAAATACAAGGAAGTAACGGAAAGGCATGGTAATGAAGTATGAAAAAGCTGATGAAATTCTTGAGCGACTACAAAAAAGAGTCTGTCCTTGCGCCGCTCTTTAAGCTGCTGGAAGCTTTCTTCGAGCTGCTGGTGCCGCTGGTGATGGCCAGCATCATCGACAGGGGCATCAATGTGGGCGGTGCCGGAGGGCCGGACACGGCCCATATCTGGCGGATGGGCTTATGTCTCCTGGCCCTGGCAGTGGTGGGGCTGGTGTCCTCCATCACGGCCCAGTTCTTCGCCGCCAAGGCGGCGGTGGGCTTCTCCGCGAAGCTCCGCCAGGCCCTGTTCGACCATATCCAGGGTCTGGATTTCACCAATGTGGACAAAGCGGGCACGTCCACCATGATCACCCGCATGACCAGCGATGTGAACCAGATCCAGTCCGGCGTGAACCTGGTGCTGCGCCTGTTCCTGAGGTCTCCCATCATTGTGTTCGGGGCCATGATCATGGCTTTCACCATCGATGTGAAGAGCGCGCTGGTGTTCGTGGTGGCGATACCGCTTCTGGCCATCGTGGTGTTCGGCATCATGATATGGACCATGCCTTTGTATAAAAAGGTACAGGCCAACCTGGACAGGGTGCTTGGCGTCACAAGGGAGAACCTTACAGGCGTCCGCGTCATCCGGGCCTTCCATCAGGAGGAAAAGGAAGAGGAGCGTTTCAGGGGGCACACAAAAGCCCTTGCGGACAGCCAGGTCTTCGTAGGAAAAATCAGCGCCGTGATGAATCCGGTGACCTATGTGGTGGTGAACGGCGCGATTATCGTTCTGATTTATATCGGCGCTCTTCAGGTGAACGTGGGGAACCTGACTCAGGGCGAGGTAGTGGCCATCATCAACTACATGTCCCAGATTCTGGTGGAGCTGGTGAAGCTGGCAAACCTGATCATCACGGTCACAAAGGCGCTGGCCTGCGCAGACCGGGTGGCGGGCGTATTTGAGATTCAGAATGAGGACTGGATGACCGCAGGGCGACAGGTTTCCGACGGGAAGGCACAGACGGTACAGCCTGGAAGCGGTACCGGCGAGACGCCTTTCCTGCAGTTCGACCATGTATCCCTGACATACGCCGGAGCGGGTGCCGAGACGCTGCATGACATCGACTTTACGGTAAACAAAGGCGACACCATCGGCGTCATCGGCGGCACGGGTTCCGGCAAGTCTTCCCTGATCAACCTGATTCCCGGCTTCTATCCCGCCACGGAGGGATGCATCCGGCTGGAGGGCAGGGACATCCGCCAGATGCCGGAGAGCGAGCTGCGCCAGATAGTGGGCATGGTGCCCCAGAAAGCCGTACTGTTCAAGGGAACCATCCGCAGTAATCTCCAGTGGGGCAAGCCGGACGCCACGGAAGACGAGATGTGGCAGGCCATCGACACGGCCCAGGCCAGGGAAGTGGTAGAGGGCAAACGGGACGGCCTGGACGCGGAAATCGCCCAAAACGGCAAGAACCTGTCCGGCGGCCAGAGACAGCGGCTGACCATCGCCAGGGCATTGGTGCGCAAGCCCCAGATATTGATTCTGGACGACAGCGCCTCCGCACTGGACTATGCCACGGACGCCAGGCTGCGGACAGCGCTTAAGAAAGTGGAGGGCGGCACCACCACATTCATCGTCTCCCAGCGTGCCTCCTCCATCCGCCATGCGGACAAAATCATCGTGCTGGACGACGGAGAGATGGCGGGCATAGGAACCCATGACCAGCTCCTCGAGAACTGCGATGTGTACAGAGAAATCTATTTCTCCCAATATCCCGAAGAACGCTTGAAAGCAGCCAAAACAGAGAAAGGAGGCCAGCAGCATGGCAGCAGATAAGGAACAGAAAAAGACGGCAAAGAAGAGCGGCCAGATGGCCGCCATGCGCCAGGTGCTGAACTACATCCGCAGATACTGGCTGATGGTAGGCCTGTCGCTGGCGCTGGCGGCAGTGACGGTGGTGCTGACCCTCTATATCCCCATCCTCACAGGGGACGCGGTGGATCTGCTCCTGGGGAAAGGCGCGGTGGACTTCGCGGGCGTCTTCTCCGTCATGAAAAAGATTGCCATTGCCATGATTATCACAGCGGTGGCCCAGTGGGTGATGAACACCTGCAACAACCATATCACCTATCATGTGGTAAAGGACATCCGAGAGGACGCCTTTGAGCGTCTGGAGAAGCTGCCGCTGAAATACCTGGACGCTCATGCTTACGGCGATATCGTCAGCCGCGTGGTGGCGGACGTGGACACCTTTGCGGACGGTCTGCTCATGGGCTTTACCCAGCTCTTCACCGGTGTGCTGACCATCATCGGCACCCTGATTTTCATGCTGATAACCAATGTGCCCATCGCGCTGGTGGTAGTGTGCATCACGCCGGTGTCTTTCCTGGTGGCGCGGTTCATCGCAACCCGGACTTACTCCATGTTCAAGCTCCAGTCGGAAATCCGCGGTGAGCAGACGTCCCTGATCGAGGAGACCATCGGGAACCAGAAAATCGTGAAGACTTTCTCCCGGGAGGAAGCAGTGAAGGCCCAGTTCGGAGAGATCAACGGCAGGCTCCAGGACTGCTCCCTGAAAGCGATTTTCTTCTCCTCCATCACCAATCCGGCCACCCGCTTTGTCAACAGCCTGGTGTACGCGGGGGTGGGCATCTTCGGCGCTTTCGTGGCCATCCGGGGCGGCATCAGCGTGGGACGGTTGTCCTGTTTCCTGAGCTATGCCAACCAGTACACCAAGCCTTTCAATGAGATATCCGGCGTGGTGACGGAGCTGCAGAACGCTCTGGCCTGCGCCGCCAGGATTTTTGAGCTGATAGAGGAGGAGCCACAGGTGCCGGACGCGGCGGACGCCAAGGTGCTGACGAACGCCACAGGCAACGTGGCGCTGGAGAACGTACATTTCAGCTATGTGCCCGACAAAAAACTGATTCAGGACTTTAACCTGACGGTAAAACCCGGCCAGAGGGTGGCCATCGTAGGCCCCACCGGCTGCGGCAAGACCACGGTGATCAATCTGCTGATGCGCTTCTATGACGTGGACAGCGGGCGGATTACGGTGGACGGCACGGATATCCGGGACATCACCCGGGGAAGCCTGCGGACCAGCTACGGCATGGTGCTCCAGGAGACCTGGCTGCGCAGCGGCACCATCCGGGACAACATCCGCATGGGCAAGCCCGAAGCCACGGAGGACGAGGTGGTTCAGGCGGCCAAGGCGGCCCATGCCCACAGCTTCATCAAGCGCCTGCCACAGGGGTACGATACCGTCATCACAGAGGACGGCGGCAGCCTGTCCCAGGGACAGAAGCAGCTGCTGTGCATCGCCAGGGTGATGCTCTGCCTGCCGCCCATGCTGATCCTGGACGAGGCCACTTCTTCCATCGACACCCGCACGGAGATGCGGATCCAGAACGCTTTCGCCAGGATGATGGAGGGCAGGACCAGCTTCATCGTGGCCCACAGGCTCTCCACCATCCAGGAGGCGGACATTATCCTGGTGATGAAGGACGGCAACATCATCGAGCAGGGGAACCACGAGAGCCTGTTGGCGAAGAAGGGATTTTATGCGGATCTTTATAATTCACAGTTTGCGATTTAGACGTCCTGTTGTGGGCGAATGCGCCATAGAACGATAGGGGGCTGACATCTCGGTTTTCTGCCGGATGGCTTTGGGCTGTCCGGCAGTTTTCGCGTTTCTGCCGGGGCGCTGTGAGGGGCGGAGGCTAATCCGTGTATTTTTCAAGATAATGTTTTGAAATATGAGAGACGCTTAAGAATCGACGCCAATCAGCCGATACATACCTATATAGGAAGCATCGAAACCGTTGTCGCTGGCAGCCCGGCATTTCGTATGTTTTGCTGTCAGTTGGAGAAAATAAGCGAGGGGGAGCCATGAACGTACAGAATAATATAACCGTTTTCAGCGGAGACACAAGGAACAACGCGCAGGCGGAGTGGGCGAATAAGGAAGCCACGGAGTCCTGCGACAAAAAGAGCAAGACCATATACGCGGGAGATTTCCTGAAGGAGTTCCCTCTGCGGGAGAGGATACAGCAGAAGAAGTCCGAAGCCCAGCAGCGGGCCCTGAAGATCGTGAGCGATGCCTGGGGCATGGACAAGCAGATTGACGATGAAATCAAGGTGCGCGAGGAGGAGTCCAAGGTGCTTCAGGAGGATAACCAGGAGGCCCTTGAGAACCTGAAGGACGTCAACCAAAGGATGGAAGAGCTTCGGGACGCTTTCGGCATAAGCCCGGACAGCGAGGAGCAGCAGGAGCTGGAGCGCATCATGCAAATGCGGAAATCCCCCACGGTGAGCCTGGAAGAGATGGAACTCACGGAATATCAGAAGCGCGCGCTGGCGCTGGAGGACGAGGCGACGTTTTACAGGAAGCAGATTGCGGCCAACAACGGCAAGATTCTGGAGAACAGCGAGGTAAATGCGGCTATCCGGAAAGAGCGCGTCAAGTCCCATGCCATGGTGGACGCCCGGAAGGACGCGGAGGAGGTCATGGACGCCTCACGGGATACCGCCATCGGCCTGGTGATGGAGGAGGCCAAGGAGCATCTGGACGAGGAGCAGGAGAAGCGGGAAGAGCAGGCCGAGGCCATCGAGGAGAAGAAGGAAGAGCAGGAGGAGATCCAGGAGAAGCGGGACGAGAGAGAGGAAGAGCTGGAAGAGCTGATAAAAGACATGCCCGTGGAGGAGATGACGGATCTGCAGCAGACCATGGATGAGGTCAAGCAGCAGATTCAGAAAGTCCTGAACGAAGTGAACCTGGCGGCGGAGGACATCAAAGGCGCGAAGGTGGACATGACGGTGTAGTGTAAGCGCGGCGTAGAGACGAGACGTGGAATCTCCGGAGAGGGACGGACTGGAAATACGGAATAACGTCACGATTTTTATGGGAGATGCGCATAGCGGCGCGGGCAGAGACAGGGAAGGAAAGCAGGCTTTCCGGTGGGAAGAGCAGGGGGTAGTCCTGAGAATGGGAAGACGAGCCGGAAGAACGAAATTCCTGAGTTTCAGCCCGCAGTCCGTGGAAATGAAAATGAGATAAAATGCATATAATAAAGAATTAAAAAGGAACCCCATTTTATGGGATTCCTTTTTTACTAACCAGAGCGATAGACGGGACTCGAACCCGCGATTTCCACCTTGGCAAGGTGGCGCTCTACCAACTGAGCCACTATCGCATTCATAAAACATATTCCCTACGAACAAAGAGAATTATACTATGGAAATATTCATCTGTCAACCGCTTTTTTAAAAAAATGATATAAAAGTATAAAAAAGTATATGCCTGTGTCAATGCAGGAGTTTCCTGCGCAGCCAGCCGGAAAACTGTTTTTCGATAAGCCTCCAGCTGATCAGAGACAGGCCTGTGCTGACAGCGAATGCCACGGTTACCCCCAGAAACGTCCATGGGCTAAGCGCTGAGAAATCGAACAGGAATCTGTCCAGCAGCATCACGGGGTAATAATGCACCAGATAGAGGGAGAAGCTGATATCGCCAAGCCGGACCAAAGGGCCGGGAATCCTGTCATGGTACAGACCTGTGAGAAAGGCGCATAATACAATCACCATGGCGGGCAGCCCCCATATGAGAGGTCTGTAAAAGCCAAGGACATTGATATAATTCTTGGTAATCACCAGCCCCGGAAATCCCGCCAAAAGCCCCCCGATTCCCAGAAAACTGCAAAATCCGGGCAGTTTTCCAGACTGGTATCGCCTGTACAGGCGTCGCGATATATAATAACAGAAAATGCCAAAGATAAACTCCAGCATCACAGGATTTCCATAAAAAGTTAAAAATATCGGAGGGGCAGGCACCAGGTGGGCAGCCGCGATGACTCCCAGCAGAAACAGACTGCAGATAAGACCTCTGAATTTGTGGCTGATCCGCATGGAAAGAAGAAACAATAGATAGAAGAAAATTTCACAGTTTACCGTCCACCCGATGCGCATCAGAGGCTGGATCGCCCCATTACCAATATCAAAAGGAAGAAACAGGAGGCTTTTCGAAAGAAAAGCCGGTTCAGCCTTTGTCTGCTGGAACATGCCCGGAAACAGCACCAGGAGCAGATAAGTGCCGATGGTCATAAGATAATAGAGCGGCAGGATACGGATCAGCCGTTTGCGCAGGAAATACCTGGTGTCCGTGTGGGTGGAAAACATAATCATAAAGCCGCTGATACAGAAGAAGATATCCACGCCGAAAGCGCCGCAGCCCAGGAACCGGATGTGCTCCAGCACGATAAAGAGGGCTGTGATACCGCGCAGCGCCTGAATGCTGTCAAAGTGTAATTGATGAAAATTTATTTCTTTGTCTATCATGAAATTCCTCTTCCTGCCCATTTGCTTCTTCTATTGTAGCACATGGAGGATAACAGGGCAATATTTTACTTTTCGGCTACTTTTCTCTTGCGATAAACAAAAGAACATACTAAAATGGAACTATACAACTTTATGAGGCTGTAATTGCGCCATACTGCGGACGGGATTCGCGGCAGGTTTTACCGGCGTGTGGTATCAATAAGAGGAGCGGTAGAGATGTGGTGCTGGAATAGGAGGTGTATTTTATGAAGCTGATTTTTGTAGGTGCGGACCATGAAGTGACAGGAAGCTGCCACTACCTGGAGGCAGGCGGCAGGCATATACTGGTGGACTGCGGCATGGAGCAGGGAGTGAATGTGTTCGAGAACGTGCCTCTGCCGGTGGACGAGGGGCTGATTGATTATGTGCTGCTGACCCATGCGCATATCGATCACACGGGCCTGCTGCCGCTTCTGTACGCGAAAGGCTTCCGTGGGCAGGTGTATGCCACCGAGGCCACGGCGGATCTGTGCAGCATCATGCTCCGCGACTGTGCCCATATCCAGATGATGGAGGCAGAGTGGAAGAACAGGAAAGCCAAGAGGACCGAGAGCCTTGCGGCAGTGGAGCCTCTCTATACCATGGAGGACGCGGAGGGAATCATCAAGCGGATTATTCCCTGCCATTATGATACAGAGGTGAAGATCTGTGATGAGATGACCATACGTTTTACGGACATCGGGCATCTGTTAGGCTCGGCCAGCATCGAAGTGTGGCTGACAGAAGACGGACATACGAAGAAAATCGTATTTTCAGGAGACGTGGGCAACAAAAATCAGCCTCTGCTCCGCAATCCGATCCACACGAAAGAAGCGGATTATGTGGTCATGGAGTCTACATACGGCGACAGGCTCCATGCAGCGGAGAATCCGGATTATGTGCATGAACTGGCGGCAATCCTGAAGGAAACTTTCGACAGAGGCGGCAATGTGGTCATCCCCTCCTTTGCTGTGGGGCGCACCCAGGAAATGCTGTATTTCCTGCGCAAAATCAAGGTGGCTGGCTTGGTGAAAGGGCATGAGAATTTCCCGGTGTATGTGGACAGTCCCTTAGCCGTGGAGGCCACGGAGATTTTTCAGGAGAACCGCATGGAATGCTTTGCCGGGGATGCCCTGGAGATGGTACAGGAGGGCATCAACCCCATTTCTTTCCCGGGCCTGAAGCTTTCCATCACCAGCGAGGAGTCCAAGGAAATCAACTTCATCGATACGCCTAAGGTCATCCTCTCGGCTTCCGGCATGTGCGAGGCCGGACGTATCAGGCATCATCTCAAGCACAACCTGTGGAGGCCGGAATGCACCATCCTTTTTGTGGGATATCAGGCGGTGGGAACTCTTGGACGCGCCATTGTGGACGGCGTGGACGAGGTGAAGCTGTTCGGCGAGTCCATACAGGTCCGTGCCGAGATAAAGAAGCTGGCGGGCATGAGCGGCCACGCGGACAAGAATGGGCTGATAGACTGGATATGCGGCTTTGAGGAGAAACCAAGGAAAGTCTTTGTGGTACATGGCGAGGACAGTGTGTGCGCGGGCTTTGCGGAATGCCTGAAGATTGAGTATGGGCAGCGAACCTGTGCGCCCTACAGCGGGACGGTATTCGATTTGCTTTCCGGCAAGCTGGAATATGAGGCAATGCCTGTGCCGGTGAAGAAGAAAGCAAAGGGCGCGCTGTCCACAGTCTACGCGAGACTGCTTGCCGCCGCCCAGAGGCTGCTTAACCTGGTCAAGAGGCTTGACGGCATGCCGAACAAGGATATGGGTAAATTCGCAGACCAGATTAACTCCCTCTGCGATAAATGGGAGCGGTAATCGGCAGGAAACGGGATAGGAGACATAAGGGATGAATATCATAGCGGCAGTAGACAGAAACTGGGCTATCGGAAAGAATGGCAGGCTGCTTGTCAGCATACCCAACGACCAGAAACGTTTCAGGGAGGAGACCATCGGCAAGGTAGTGATATTAGGCCGCAGGACCCTGCAGACCTTTCCCCAGGGAATGCCCCTGCAGGGACGGACGAACATCATTCTTTCTAAAGACAAGGACTACCGGGTCAAAGGAGCGGCAGTAGTCCATTCCATAGAGGAGCTGCTGCGGGAGCTGGAGAGTTATCCGCCTGAGGATGTCTACTGCATCGGAGGAGAGAGCGCCTACACACAGCTGCTGCCTTACTGCGATACGGCCCATATCACCATGATAGACCACGTTTATGAGGCGGATGCCCATTTCCCCAACCTGGACAGGGATCCGGAGTGGGAGATTACAGCCGACAGCGACGAGCAGACTTACTTCGATATCGCCTATACTTTTTTGAAGTACGAGAGGAAGAAATAAGGCAAAAAAATATTGACTTTTGGCCGGAAAAGTATAATAATTGTGTAAAGTAAAAATGTTGAAAGAAGGTACGGCAAGTGGAGAAGAAAAATATCGACTGGAGCAATATTGGCTTTGGATATATTCAGACGGAAAAGAGATATGTCTCTTATTATAAGGAGGGCGACTGGGACCATGGCAGCCTGACAGAGGATGCGAACATTGTCCTGAATGAGTGCGCAGGCGTCCTGCAGTACGCCCAGACCATATTTGAGGGCCTGAAAGCCTACACTACGGACGACGGGCGCATCGTGGCGTTTCGGCCTGACTTGAACGCGGAGCGCATGGCATCCTCCGCGGAGCACCTGGAGATGCCGGTGTTCCCTAAGGAGCGCTTTGTGGATGCGGTGACTGAGGTAGTGAAGGCTAACGCGGCTTATGTGCCTCCCTATGGCAGTGGCGCTACGCTGTATATCCGTCCCTATATGTTCGGTTCCAATTCCGTTATCGGCGTAAAGCCGGCGAATGAGTACCAGTTCCGTATTTTCTGCACGCCGGTAGGACCCTATTTCAAAGGCGGCGCGAAGCCCCTGACCATCTGCGTCAGCGACTTTGACCGGGCAGCGCCTCATGGGACAGGCCATATCAAGGCCGGCCTCAACTACGCTATGAGCCTGCATGCAATCGTGACAGCCCATAAGAACGGCTATGATGAGAATATGTATCTTGACCCCGGCACGCGCTCAAAAGTGGAGGAGACCGGCGGAGCCAACTTCCTCTTCGTGACAAAGGACGGAAAGGTAGTCACTCCTAAGTCGGACAGCATCCTTCCCTCCATCACCCGCCGTTCTCTCATGCATGTGGCGAAAGAGTATCTGGGCCTGGAGGCTGAAGAGCGCGAGGTGTATCTGGATGAACTGACAGATTTCGCGGAGTGCGGACTCTGCGGTACGGCGGCTGTCATCTCCCCGGTGGGCAAGGTTGTGGACCACGGCAGGGAAATCTGTTTCCCCAGCGGCATGACGGAAATGGGACCTGTGACCAGGAAGCTGTATGATACGCTGACAGGTATCCAGATGGGCAGAATCGAGGCTCCCAAGGGCTGGATTCATGTAATCGAATAGACAATGATGAGATAGCCCATACTCCATAAGGGGTTTCCCTGTTCTGTGCAGGGGGCTTGCGCGGGGTATGGGCAGATTTATCTGTAGCTGTCCGAACAGTGTCTTATGCGGGAGTCCGGGCGGCTTTTTTAGATTTTCTGTAAAGAGGTTGGTGTCACGGAAGATTTACTGAATAAGGATGATGCAAATGAATGTAGCAGACAGACATCCGGCAGGGGATGGCAGGCAGGGGCGGCAGAGGCTTGGCGGCAGATTGCGCAGACGGGCGGCCGCGCTGCTGTGTTGTACGCTTCTGGCCTTGGCGCCATTATCTGCCTGCGGGGATGAGAACAGCGCAAAGGTGGTGTTCACCACAGGCTTGGGCCCGGACGAGGTATTCCGCATCGGAAACGGTGTCTGCACTGTGCCGGAGATGATGGTATATCTGACCAATACCCAGAATCAATACGAGAGCGTCTACGGCGCGGAAGTGTGGAACATTTCCGTGGAGGGGGTCACGCTGGAAGAGAATGTGAAAGATACCGTGCTGGCCAAAATCGCGCAGATTAAGACCATGTATCTGCTGGCCCAGGACAGGGAGGTTGCCCTGGATGAGGCGGAAAGCGGCAGGGTGGAGCAGGCGGCAGCCGAATATTTCGCATCCCTGAATGAGCGGGAGGCGGAATTGATGGGCGTGGAGCAGAAGACTATAGAGCAGCTCTATGAAGAATATGCCCTGGCGGATAAAGTTTACCGTTATATCATACAGGATGTGACCCCGGAAATCAGCGATGACGAGGCCCGCACCATCACGGTGCAGCATATCCTGCTGCGCACCTCAACGGAGGACGGGGCAGGGAACAGGGTGGACTATTCCCGGGAGCGGAAACAGGAGATTTACCGGAATGCCTGTGAGATACGCAGGGAGGCGGCGGAGGACGAGGCGGATTTTGTGGATCTGGCCACCCGCTACAGCGAGGATACTACAATCAGCTACTCGTTCGGAAAAGGGGAGATGGACCTTGCTTTTGAGGAGGCGGCGTTCTCCCTGGAGACCGGGGAGGTCAGCGAGGTAGTGGAGACGGAGGCGGGATATCATATCATCAAATGCCTCAGCACCTTTGACAGGGAGCAGACGGACCTGAACAAGCAGCAGATCGTGGAAGAGCGGCGCAGGGAGGTTTTCGGGCAGGAGTATGACGCTTTTGTGGAGACATTGGCGCGGCAGCTGAATGAGAAGGTATGGGATGAGGTCGCCCTGCTCCATGACGAAGCCGTGGAGACAAAGAGCTTTTTTGATGTCTACGCCAAGTATTTCCCGCAGTGAGTTCTCAGAGATGGAAAGCCGTTTCCCGGAGGCTTGCAATGCTGTTTTCCGGTAGTTTAGAAAAATTTTAGAAAGCTGGAAATCCAGTGTTTTCAAGCATTTCCGGCATATTATTAGCACTCGTTTAAAATGAGTGCTAATTTTACCTTGACTTTTTTGTGCCATGGTCTTAAACTATTTTCCAGGATTTATATTTCATAACGCTGAATACTGCCTAATGTAATCATGCGATCGAACCAGTCAGCGTTATGCAGTCTGGTTTCATGGCAAGTGAAATCGTTAAGCAGTATAAGTTCGCTAAAATATTCAGAAGAATGAAGAAAGGGATGTTGTAAAATGGCAGCAAAAAGCGGTAATTTATCAATCAACAGTGAAAACATTTTTCCGATTATCAAAAAGTGGCTGTATAACGACCACGACATCTTTTACAGAGAGCTGATTTCCAACGGCTGCGACGCCGTGACGAAATTGAAGAAGCTGGACATGATGGGAGAGTACGCTCTGCCTGATGGCTATAAGGCAAGGATAGACGTCATTGTCAATCCGGAGAAGAAGACTCTGACGTTCACCGACAATGGCCTGGGCATGACCGCGGACGAGGTGGAGGAGTACATCAATCAGATTGCGTTCTCCGGGGCTTCTGATTTCATAGAGAAATATAAGGACAAGAGCAATGCAGACCAGATTATCGGCCATTTCGGACTGGGTTTCTATTCCGCTTTCATGGTGGCGGACGAGGTGCATATTGACACCCTGTCTTACCAGGAGGGGGCAAAGCCCGTGCACTGGGAGTGCGACGGCGGCACCGAGTTCTCCATGGAGGAGGGAGGCAGGACTGAGGTAGGTACGACTATCACTTTGTTCCTCAATGAGGACTGTCTGGAGTTCTGCAATGAGTACAAGGCCCGTGAGGTGCTGAAGAAGTACTGCTCTTTCATGCCCACGGAAATCTACCTCTCCAAGGCAGATACCACAGAGACCCAGATTATCAAGGAGGACGAGAAGCGCGAGGACGATGAGGTCCTGGAGGTGATTCAGCCCGAGAAGAAAGAGAAGCAGGAGAAAAAGGAGGATGCCGGAGAGGCGGAATCCGACGACGCGGCAGAAGGGGACCAGGAGGAACCGGAAGAGGAGCCTGTCAAGCTGAAAATCAGGAAGCGTCCGGAGCTCCTGAATGAGACTACGCCCCTGTGGGCGAAACATGCCAACGACTGCACTAAGGAGGAATACCTGGAGTTCTACCGCAAGGTGTTCCATGATTATAAAGAACCCCTGTTCTGGATTCACCTGAACATGGACTATCCTTTTAACCTGAAAGGCATCCTGTACTTCCCGAAGATCAACATGGAGTACGAGTCCATCGAGGGTACTATCAAGCTGTACAACAACCAGGTCTTCATTGCGGACAACATCAAGGAGGTCATCCCGGAGTTCCTGATGCTGCTGAAGGGCGTCATCGACTGCCCTGACCTGCCCCTGAACGTGTCCAGGAGCGCTCTGCAGAACGACGGCTTCGTGAAGAAGATTTCCGAGTACATCTCCAAGAAGGTGGCGGACAAACTGTCCGGCATGTGCAAGACGGAGAAAGAAGAGTATGACAAATACTGGGACGACATCAGTCCTTTCATCAAGTTCGGCTGCCTGAAGGATGACAAGTTCTGCGAGAGGATGAACGATTATATCCTGTTCAAGAACCTGGACGGCAAATACCTGACTCTGCCTGAGTGCCTGGAAGTGAAGCCTATCGACACGGGCGATGGCGAGAACGGAGACGGCGCGGAGAATGACGCGGCAGAAAACGGCGGCAGCGCGGTGGACGAGAACGGCGAGAAAGTGGAGGCCGAAGTCGTCGCTGACGGGGCGGATTCCGGGGCGAAAGACGGCGAAGAGACTGAGGAAAAGAAAGAAAAGACCATCTACTATGTCACCGACGAGCAGCAGCAGGGCCAGTATATCAAGATGTTCAGGGACAACGGCATGGACGCCGTCATCCTGACCCACAACATCGACCAGCCTTTCATCCAGCAGCTGGAGTCCAAGAACGAGGGCGTGAAGTTCCAGAGAATCGACGCGGACGTGACGGACGCGCTGAAGGACGAGACCGATGAGGAAGCGGCCAAGGAGCTGGAGGAAGAAGCGAAGGCCCTGGGCGAGATTATGAAGAAAGTGCTGGAGAATGACAAACTTGCAGTCAAGGTGGAGAAGCTCAAGGATGAGAAGATTTCCTCCGTGCTGACTCTGTCTGAGGAGAGCAGGCGCATGCAGGACATGATGAAGATGTATTCCATGCCCGGCATGGATATGGGCGGCTTCGGCGGCGAGGGCGAGACCCTTATCCTCAACGCGAACCATCCGCTGGTGCAGTATGTGAACGCCAACCAGGAGGGCGAGAACGTGGGGATGATCTGCGAGCAGCTCTATGACCTGGCGAAAATCCAGCAGGCCCCGCTGTCTCCCGAGGCCATGACCAAGTTCATCGCCAGGAGCAATGAAATCATGATGGTGTTTACAAAATAATTGACCGGATTCGGAGTTACTGATTCAATGGAATATGAGTGCAGATAGACGTTCATAAAGGCATCCCGGTCTTTGGATGGCCGGAAATAGCAGAATGGGCATGTGCCGTGGGGTGCATGCCCGTTTTTTTAGGGTGATTTATTGACTTTTCTGCTGCCTGTTTGCGGGCAGGAAAAGGCCAAATGGCTGAAAGAAGATTCGTCCGGGAAGCAAAGCAGGGAAGAAGGCAGGGGCTATTTGGAGGACTATTGCGCTCCTGAGAGCATTGAGATTGACGAGTTGCTGTATCTTGCCCTGAAGCATCGGGCGATGCCTGTCTGGAGGCGAGAAGAGGAAAGTGTGGTACATAGCCGGAAGAGACAGAAGCATAGAATAGGTGATGTAAAGTGTGACACCGAAACAGCCAACAATTCCGTTGGCTGTTTCGAGTCTGTTCCATGCAGGCTTGCGCTCATCCTCCCGGCTCCGAGATTCTGGACACCCCCACATAGATTTCCGACACCTCATACCAGGTAGGATAATCCGTAATACCGGTCTGCGGCAGATTGAATATTCCCTGAAAAATACGGACCGCGTTAGCAGTGGCAGGCCCATAGATGCCGTCCGCAGAGACGGTGGGAATAGCAGGATAATTCCGGGCTATCCGGTTCAGCTGTGTCTGGAGCTGCCTGACTTTTTCGCCGGAGGAGCCTACCGTCAAATCATAGCCGGGCCAGGAGGAGGGCACGCCGGATATGACTTCAGCCGTATTGATATACATGTCATTTCCATAATAATACCGTATGATCTCAATCGCCGAATACCCTTCCTCGCCCAGATACATGGAGCCCCACTGGCTCAGGCCATTGCATGTGACCCTGCGCCCGTCGCAGTAGGAGGTGAAGATGGGTTGGCGCACTCCGGGCCGTGAAAGATAATTTGCAAATACCGTATCCACGAGATAATCGATGTTCTTGAAGATATTTCTGCCATACACCCACTTCTGGTCATAGGCCGTGGAGGAGGTGATGGTGAAATTATAGCCCTGATTTCTGTACCCCGAGATCGCCGCTGACTCAGGGGCGATCTCGGGCTTGTATCGGACAAGCCGGTTATCAGGCTTTATGCCCTATCCTGTATAAAAAGCGGGATTCTTTTCGCTTTTTGTTGTAAAATCCCTGTATCCATGCTAAGATGGAAACGTTTAGAGAGGCTCTGCCGTAAAGAAGCAAATCAAAAGCATTGCTGGTTCTCTGCGGAACTGGCGATGCACATGCCATTATAAATGAGAGTAAATCTATCGGCAGGAAACAGACAACCTATGAAAAAAATATTTTGCTTGTTGAGTTGTTTTTTGGCAGCATCGCTTTTTCTGGCCATGCTGGCAAAATCCGGAATATTGAATCCCGTGGATGCATACATATCTGATGCGTTATATCAACAGCCAGTGGCGGTTGACGGGAATATCGTAATCATCGCAATGGATGAAAAAGCCATTGCGCGCTATGGCCTATACCAGGATTGGAATAGAGAAAAGATAGCGGAAACGATTTCTTTTCTGAGCAAGTCTGATGATTGTCGTCCCGCTGCGATTGGAATTGACATTCTTTACAGCGCGGAGAGGGCAGGAGGCGCAGACAGTTCCCTGGTTCATGCGGCAGAGGATTACGGGAATGTAGTCACGGCGTGCGCCGCGGCGTTTGATACCGGTTTTGTGGAAAAAGGAGACGGTTTCGTGCATGACAGTTTCCGGATGATTTCCTGCGAAGAGCCCTTTGAGGAATTGAAAGCGGTTACAAGCCAGGGCCATATCAATGCGATGCTGGATACGGACGGTGTATTGCGCCATCATCTTCTGTACTTTGCCTTGCCGGATGGAACGATAGTTCCGTCCATGGCTTTGGCCATAGCCCTTAAATATGATGAAAGCTTGAAGATGCCGGCTGTAAGCAGTCAGGGATTTTGGTATCTTTCCTACAGCAAAGAACCCGGGGATTTCGAAGCGATTTCCATTGCCGATGTCCTGGACGGCAGCGTGCCGCCGGAATATTTTGACGGCAAGATAGTCCTGATCGGTCCTATGGCCTCCGGCCTGCAGGACAGCTACATCACATCCATTGACCATGCTAGTCAAATGTACGGCGTCGAATATCAGGCAAATGCCATTGCGGCATTGCTGGAGGGCAGGTTCAAACAGGAAGTGGACGGCAATCAGCAGTTCACGGCGTTGTTTTTCATCCTCTTTTTTTCCTGTCTGCTCTTTTGGAGAGGAAACCTGAAACTTTCCACGAGCCTGTGGCTGCTGGTATCTTGCGGCTGGATTCTCTTCGGCAAATCTATGTACGAGCATGGCCTTATCTTTCATATCCTTTATGTCCCTCTGGGCATGACTGTTCTGTATATCGGAAGCGTGGCTGCCCATGCCGTACAGGAGAGCAGGAAGCGGCGGCAGATTACCCGCACCTTTGAGCGATATGTAGCGCCTGAAATCGTGAAGAAATTGCTGGGGTCAGATGCGGATGCATTGAAACTGGGCGGAAAGTCATGTAAGATAGCTGTGCTGTTCGTGGACATTCGGGGATTCACTGCCATGAGTGAAAAGCTGCAGGCAGAAACTGTAGTGGAAATACTGAACCAATACCTGACGCTGATATCTGACTGTATCTTGAACCACGGAGGAACGCTGGACAAGTATGTGGGGGATGCTGCCATGGCATTCTGGGGCGCGCCACTGCCCCAGGAAGATTATGTGATGAATGCCGCCAGAGCCGCTATGGACATGGTTTCGGGAGCCCGGAAGCTGTCTGAAAGATTGGAGCAGCAATATCGCCAGAGTCTTGCGTTCGGCATAGGGATACATGTGGGCAAGGCAGTAGTCGGCAACATCGGCTCTCCAAAGCGCATGGACTATACGGCGATCGGCGATACCGTGAATACGGCGGCAAGGCTTGAAGCCAATGCGCCGGGAGGGACCATCTATATCTCCAGAAAGACAGCCGATGCCCTGAAAGGAAGAATCATGGCCACACCGTTGGCCAATCCGCCGGAACTGAAAGGGAAGAGCAAGGGTTTTGAAGTCCTGACGCTGGATAGGATTTTATGAGGTGACCAATGGATAAAAATTGGAAAATCACGGTGTGGGGCGTCCGCGGCTCGGCGCCTGCCCCATATCAGGAGTTTATGGAATACGGAGGGAACACGTCCTGTGTGTCTGTAAGACGGAAAAACCATATGGTTGTATTCGACGCGGGAACGGGGCTGATTACCCTTGGCAGGGAATGGGACACGCAGACAGATATGCGCCTGGATATCCTCATCAGCCATCTGCATATAGACCATGTGATGGGCTTGTTTTTGTTCCAGCCGCTTTTTGCCGCTGATATGGAAATCCATTTATATGGAGGAACCGGCCTGGAACAGAAGATGAGGCAGCTGCTGTCGCCGCCATGGTGGCCTTTGGGGGTGCAGGATTTTAAGGCGAAATTATATTTTCACGAGATACAGGCCGGGGACAGCTTTGGACTTGGCGGTTTTGCCGTGTCCACCATGGCGGGGAACCACCCGGGAGGCAATATATTGTACCGCCTGGAAAGCGATGGAAAACGGCTTGTCCATGCGCTGGACTGTGAGAGCGATGAGGGAACTTTTGAAAGGATTACGGATTTTGCCCATGGGAGCGACTTGATCATCTGGGACGCGAATTTCACGGTGGAAGATTTTAAGGAAAGCTGGGGGCATTCCACATGGGAACAGGGACTGAAAGCAGGGCATGAAGCGGGGGCCGGGCGTGTATTGATGACGCATTATAGCCACGGATATACAGATAACTTCCTGCGGGAGCAGGAAAGAGAAGCCTGCAAAGATGCCCTGTGCATATTTGCGAAAGAAAGAATGGAGATAATATTATGACTCAGGATGAAATCAAAAAAATCTTAAATGTGGGAGTGCTGCTCTCGTCCGAAAGGAATCTGGACAGGCTGCTGGAGAAGATCCTTATCTCCGTGATGGAGATTTCAGGCTGCGATGCGGGAACATTATATCTGCTGAATCAGGACAGGCTGTACTTTACCATTATGCGCAATGATACCATGAAAGTCTACCAGGGCGGGGACGGTGAGCGTCCGGATATCCCGCCGGTTTTGTTAAAACGTGAGAATGTATGCGCCCTGGCGTTGATGGAGGGCAGGACGATCAATATCCCTGATGTAGCGAACTGCCATGAATATGACCTGACAGGGCCTGCCAGATATGATGCTATGACCGGGTACCATACACAGTCCATGATCGCGGTGCCCATGCAGAACCGCAGGGGTGAAAAGCTGGGAGTCCTGCAGCTAATCAATGCCAAAGATGCCGAGGGGAAGATATGTCCATTCCCCGATGAGATATCGCTTGTACTGGAGTCCGTGGCTTCACAGGCGGCGATTACAATCCAGAATGTCAGATATATAGAAGAGATTCAGGAACTATTCAATTCCTTTGTCCGTGTCTTCGTGTCAGCGGTGGAAGAGCGGAGCCCATATAACGCCAGCCATACAAGGCATATGGTTGAATATGGAGAGAGATTTTTGGACTATTTGAATGGAAAAGCTGAAAATGAGGGCAGGGAGATTCCTTTTGATGCAGAGCGATGCAAAGAGCTCATTATGAGCATATGGCTGCATGATGTGGGGAAACTGGTCATACCCCTTGAAATCATGGACAAACAGGCGAGGCTGCTGCCGGAACAGCGCAGCGCGTTTCTCCACCGCATGGAAGTGCTGCGTCTCCTTGGGCAGATCGACATGCTCTCCGGCAGGGAAAGCAATCTGGATGCGCTGCTTAAGGACATCAAAAATGCGGAGGAACTTGTGGAGTCGGTAAACACGGCAGGATTTGTCACAGATGAAAAGATAGCATTGCTGGGACAGCTTGCGGAGCGTACTTACAGGGACAGAGATGGAGAAGAAAAGCCCTGGCTGGCAAAGGATGAATATGAAATGCTGTCCATCCGCAAAGGAACTCTGTCGGAGGAGGAACGGAATGTCATGCAGTCCCATGCGGTCATGACCGATAAGATGCTTTCGCAGATTCACTTCAGCGCGGAGCTTTCCCATGTCCGTGAATGGGCGGCGTCCCACCATGAGTATCTGACGGGCGACGGATACCCTAAGCATCTGGCGGGCGATGAGATACCCCCGGAGGTGCGCATCCTCACTATCATAGACATATTTGACGCGCTCACCGCAGCCGACAGGCCTTACAAGCCCGGAATGCCGCCGGAAAGGGCATTGTCGGTCCTGAAAGACATGGCGGAGAAAGAGGGCAGATTGGACAAGGCGCTCGTGGAGACATTCATAGAAAGCCGCTGCTGGGAATAAACAGGGACGGGAGATGAAAGCCTGCTTTTGACACGGCAGGCCTTTTTGTCGGTTTTTAGTTGTATTAAATAAGGTTTGACACTAATCCTTGAAAATGCGAATGTGCCAGGCTGCCCGAAAATACTATGAATAGAAAGAGTATTGCTGTGGGGCATTCTGTGGAAGAAATAAAAAGAGAAGCGGAATATAAAAAAGGAAAGATGCAGGTGATTCTGCAATTCCCGGAGACATCAGACGAAACGGCTCGGATTGAAAAAGAGGTAAAAGAAATTCTGAAAGAGGAATTGCAGAAACAGATGAGGCACAGGAGCGACTTACCATGAAAAGGGCACGGATGTTATTGCGGGTCAGTTCCAACCAGCAATTGGAGGCGGATGGTGATTTATCGGTTCAGCGACGTCTTGTATTGGACTATATTCAGCTGCACGACGAGTGGGAACTGGACGGCAAGGAGTATTTTGAGGGCAGTATGAGCGGCTATAAAACCGCTGTCAGTGAGCGGGATACCTTACAGGAAGCGCTGGAAGATGCCAGGAATGGAGAATACGATATTCTGGTAGTATATAAAGATGACAGAATCGGCAGACGCATGTGGGAAATCGGCAGTTATGTCATGACATTGAAAAGTTATGGCGTGGATATTTATACGGTCAGGGACGGCTGTATTTCTCCCGACAGCAGTGATATCATGGGGCAGATGATGCTTGCGCTTAGGTACGGCAATGCCCAGAAAAGCAGCGCTGATACAGGGATGAGGGTCAAGGACGCTGCACAGAAGCTTGTCCAGCAGGGGAAATTTATGGGAGGGGCAGCCCCCTATGGCTATAAATTGGTCTTATCAGGCGAATTGAGCAAACATGGGAGAGCCCTGCACCATCTTGAGATAATTCCGGAGCAGGCGGAAGTGGTAAGGCATATCTATGCCTTATCGCTCCATCAGGAGTTCGGCTCCGCCAAAATAGCCAGACTGCTCAACGAAGATGACTATTACAAGACCATGGCGCCCAAAGATGTATGGAAGTCCGGTACAATCACAAGCATCCTGACGAACCCTGTCTATGCGGGACATGTGGCATATAAGCGCCGCGAACGGATAAACGGAAAGTATCACAGACTGGATCGTGCAGACTGGATAAAGTCAGATAATCCTGATGAAAGCATACGGATAATCAGCGGTGAAATGTGGGACAGGACACAGGACAGGCGGAACCGCAGGTCCGATAAGTACGTAAAGACACTGGAGCATAAAGGTATAAATGTGATAAGGAGGAACGACGGCATATTATCGCTTATTGATGTGATATATTGTGGATATTGCGGTAAAAAGATGACGAATGGAAGTAAATATAATTACTGGACGATAAAAGGTACTGGTGAAAAGAGGGCGAGCAAAATCCCTATATATCGCTGTCAGTCTGCTCAGGCGGGAATCCCCCATAATAAAGCGGCACAATTCCGCGCCGACTGGGTGGAAGAAACAGTATTTGAGTGTCTGACAGAGTATATAGGGCATTTGCAGGAGGATGAGAACATTTATGATGCCATAGCCAAAAGCCGGAATCAGGAAAAAAGGAAACAGGAAGCAGAGATGGCCAGGCTGCAAAGGGAGCTGGCAAAGATTATACAGGGACTTGAAACCATGGAGGGACACATTCCCGAAGCGATGACAGGGGACTGCGCTTTATCGCTGGATGAATTAGCATCTGCCATTCGTCAGCATAAAGAGAAAAAAGCGGAAAAGGAAAAGCAGATACAGGAGAAAAGGGAAAACTTAAAAGAAATTACTGTGGCAGCAGGCCAGTGGAAAGAGCTGAAAGCGAACGCGGACATTCCTACATGGCAGCAGGTGTTTAAAGAGGCGGATACGCAGACGCAGAGGGTGCTTGTAAACAAACTGATTGACAGGATAGATGTGACGGACGAACAGATTACAGTACGCTTTAGAATCAAACAAAACGGCTTCCTGCCACGAAACAGGGATGATTCCGATACCATTCCGTATAAACCCTGTTCAAAGTGAACGACTGAATGACCAGGATATTGGCATATATCGCGCTCTCAGGCCAGGTGGAATAAATTTCGCAGGAGGCCACGTTCTTGATGTAGTCTTTGTACCGCACCCAGTAGTTGGGGGCGGAAGGGTCGTTTGGTACGCCGTCGTGGACGATGACGTATTCCGGTATGACCACGCGGCTAAGGACGATTTCCCCGGTCTCTGCCATGGGCTTGATTTCATCCTCCGGTATCTTGGGAGGGAAATCCCCGTACAGGGTATGGTCCGGTATGACTACTATTTTTTCCTCATCCTGTGTGGCGGCCAGAGGAGTCATCTGCACGGGCTGGAGCGAAAGCTCTCCCGCCAGGATTTCCGAGCCGGATATCAGTACCGGCTCATAATCCGGGGCCGTGACGGTGATATTGTACTCCGAGTAAGGCTGTATCTCATTCTCCGGCTGCAGCGACAGCGCCAGGGGCGGCGCCGGAAGCTCTGTCACAGGGGTCTGTCCGGAACTGTCGGTGGTCAGTACTGTCAGGGGGACATCGGGCTCTCTGGTGTAGGCGATGGTGACGGTGGCGCCTTCCACGGGAACCAGCCCGATGGAGGAGACCACGCTGATTTTGATTGTTCCGGCATAGGAGGCTTCAGCGCTTTCCGGCTCCTGCGCATCGGTTCTATTGGTGTCGGGCATAATTTTCCTCTCGCGCCAGGCGGCGCATAGATTTGTTATGCTATATATATGCGCCGGAAAGCCAAAATGTTACGCGGAATCTATTGACGCGCGGCCCTGTTTGGCATATTATTGTATTATGGATTTGATACAATCACATGGCGACAGGACAGGAAATTTCCTGCCATAGAGAGGAGGAGGGCTTGTGGCTTGGAATTTGGACAATGACAGACCTATCTACGCCCAACTGGTGGAGCGTCTGCAGGTGCAGATTATATCCGGCGCCTACTTGCCGGGAGGGAAGCTGCCCAGCGTCAGGGAGCTGGCGGCGGTGGCGGCGGTGAATCCCAACACCATGCAGAAAGCTTTTGCGGAACTGGAGAAGAGCGGGCTGATCATCACCCAGGGGACCAACGGACGGATCGTCACGGAGGATGAGGGGCTGATACAGGACAGCAAGCGGGAACTGGCGAAGCGGCACGCGGATGTATATTTTGCCGGGATGGAGGGGCTTGGGTTTGACAGAAGCCAGGCCGTGAGCTTCCTGCAGGATACAGCAGGGAAAGGAGAGGCAGGAGATGAATAATCTGATTGAGATTCGGGGGCTGACGAAAGCCTACGACGCGAAGCATATAGCAGTCAACAATATCAGTCTGACCCTGCCCAGGGGGAAGATTATCGGGCTGCTGGGCCCCAATGGCAGCGGCAAGACCACACTGATCAAGATGCTGAACGGACTGCTTACGCCCACTCAGGGCAGCATCAGAATAGGCGGACAGCCCATAGGCGTGGAGACAAAGGCGCATGTGGCCTATCTCCCGGACAGAACCTATCTGTCAGGGAATAAAAGAGTTAACGAAATATTGGATTTCTTCTGTGACTTCTACGAAGATTTTTCCAGGGGGCAGGCAATTGGGATGCTGCAGAGCCTGGGGATAGATCCGGCCTCCAGGATGAACACGTTATCCAAGGGGACGAAAGAGAAGGTGCAGCTGATACTGGTCATGAGCCGCGACGCGGATCTGTATATTCTGGATGAGCCCATCGCGGGGGTGGATCCCGCGGCCAGGGACTATATCCTGCGGACCATACTGAACAATTATAATCCAAGCGCCACGGTGCTGATTTCCACCCATCTGATAGGGGATATCGAGCAGGTGCTGGACGAGGTGATTTTCATGCGCTACGGCTGTCTGTTGCTGTACACTTCCGTGGATAATGTCAGAGAGCAGCACGGAAAGTCCGTGGACGCTTATTTCAGGGAGGTGTTCGCATGTTAGGAAAACTGATAAAGCACGAGTGGAAGAGCACATACAAAATGGGCTGCCTGATGCTGGGCGCCATGGCAGTCATCACCTTTTTAGGATGGCTTTCTTTCCAGGCGCCTTTCTGGAAATCCCTTACCAGCACAAGCGGCTCCGTCAGCTGGCTGGACATCTTCAGTATGTTCACCATGATGATTTATGTGACGCTGCTGGCGTGCGTCATTTTTGGAATCAGGGTCTATCTGGGGGTGCATTTCTACAGGACCATGTACACGGACCAGGGGTATCTGACCCATACGCTGCCGGTGACGAAGCATCAGATTCTGGTGAGCAAGATAACAGTCAGCGGGCTGTGGACGCTGCTCGTGCTGATTTCGGTCTATCTTTCCCTGTTTATCCTGGCGTTTTCCATGGTGTGGGCAGTGGCGCCGGAGTGGTATGTGCCGGCTGATATCATGATGGGCATCTGGGATATTCTGCTGGAGATGGAATCGCTGTTCGGATTCCGGGCCACCCATTTCGTAGGCATGTGGATTGCAGTTTCCCTGATAGGGTCATTTACGTCGAACATGATTCTGTTCGGCGGCATCTCTCTGGGGCAGCTTGCATCCAGGGCAAAGCTGTTCCTGGGCATTGTGTTCTATATCCTCATCGTGGTGGCTGAGCAGATGATAGTTTCCCTGTTTCGCAGTTTTGCCGATTCTTTTGGCATTTATATGAACCTGAAAATGGATTTACAGTTTATCGTTGATTTGTTGGCGGCGGCCCTGCTGTATGCCGCGACATATATGATAATAAGCAAAAAGCTGAATCTGGTGTAAATCAGCTTGTTTTCTGGTGTTGCCCTATGACGGAAGATTTGATACAATAGAATCTAAGGGCAGATTCTATTGTCAAAATTTATAATCAGTCTAGTAGAGGTGCAAAGCAGGTGAATAAATGCAGATGCAGAAGATAATCGATCAGATTCTGGAGGGGAACTTCGACTATGAGAGCGGTTCTCTTGATTTTTCCTGTTCAAAAATAGAATTTGCCATCCAAAAGGGGCAGCAGTATGAGGGCTCTTTCCGGATTCATGGCCCGGAGGGGATGTTCACAACGGGGACCGTGCTTTCATCGGATTTGAGGATGGAATGTCTGACCGAAGAATTCACAGGTACAGAGGAGGAAATCGCTTTCTGCTTCCATGGGGAAAAGCTGGAGGAAGGGGACGTGGTGAAAGGATCCTTTGACATCATCAGTAACCGCGGCGAATACTATCTTCCTTTCGTGGTGTCCGTGGAGCATGATATGCCGGAATCCTCCGTGGGCACCATCAAGAATCTGTTTCATTTTGCGAACCTGGCGAAAAGCGACTGGAAAGAGGCTGTGAAGCTGTTCTACTCCCCGGAATTCCTGCGGGTATTCTCCGGCAGCGATGCCAGATACCTGGAAGATTACAGGGCCCTTTCGGCCTACCGGGGGAAAGAGCAGAATGTGGAAGAGTTCCTGATTCAGGTGAATAAGAAGCAGAATGTGGAGTTCGTGACGGAGGAGGCGGAGCTGAATGTGGAGCTGCCCGCCTTTGGGGCCACGGGAGTGATGGAGCAGAGCGTGACGATCCTGCGCAGCGGCTGGGGCTTTACCAGGCTTTCCATAGCGTGCGAGGGGGATTTCCTCTTTACGGAGAAAGAGACGCTGACAGACGACGATTTTCTGGGCAATCGGTACAGGCTGCCTGTGTTCATCGACTGTGACCGCTGCCGGAGGGGCAGGAACTTCGGAGGGATTCGGCTGTACAATTCCTATGTGGATATGAGGATTCCTGTGACGGCAGTCTTGGGCGGCGGTGCTTTTCTGGGCAGCACGGCGGCGGAGAGGATGCGCCATACGATTCGCCTGATGGAATGCTATCAGGCTTTCCGGCTCAAGAAACTCTCTACCTCCGCATGGATGAAAGAGACAGGGAAGCTGGTGGAGCGGCTGGTGGCCATGGATGAGAGCGATATCTCAGCCAGATTGCTGCAGGCCCAGCTGCTGATTACAGAGGAGCGTTATAACGAAGCCGGCTGGATTTTGGACCATGTGGTGGAAGAGCTGGAAAAGCACCCTTCCGATGATACGCTGGCAGCCTATTATCTCTACCTGACCACACTGATTCACGGGGACGAGGGATACGTGGAAAAGGTGGCCGGGGATGTGGAGCGGATGTTTTGCAGGGACGATTCCAACTGGCGGGTGGGATGGCTTCTGATGTATCTGTCGGAGGATTACTGCAGGTCCGACAGGGAGAGATGGGATTTCTGGGAGGAACTGTTCCGGAAAGGCTGCACCAGCCCGGTGCTGTATATAGAGGCTCTTTCCCTGATAAATGCCAACCCCGCGCTGCTCCGCAGGATGGGCAGGTTCGAGCAGCAGGTGGTCTGGTACGGCGTCAGGCAGGGCGTCCTGAAGCGGGAGGCTGTGGAACAGACGCTGTATCTGGCTGGCAGGTTGAAAGAGTATTCTCCGGCGCTTTTCGCGGCGCTGTCAGAGCTGTATGAAAAAAAGAAAGATGTGCAGCTGCTCCAGGAAATCTGCACCTTATTGATAAAGGGCGGAAAGGCCGGCCCCGCTTATTTTGAGTGGTACAGGGCCGGGGTGGATGCCCAGCTGAGGATCACGAATCTGTATGAATATTTCATGATGTCCCTGAACCTGGACAGGCCCCGGGAGATTCCCAAATCGGTGCTGAAGTATTTTTCCTATCAGAACAATATGGACTATGCCCATACGGCTTATCTGTACGATTTTATCTGTCAGCATCAGGACAAGCTGGGTGATATCTATGAGTCCTATCGGTTCAAGATAGAGCATTTTGTCACAGAGCAGATGAAAAGAAAACGCATCAATCGGAATCTGGCGAATTTATATAATAAGCTTTTGCGGCCGGAGATGGTGGACGAGCAGACCAGTGTGCCGCTTTCCAGGCTGCTGTTCGCCCATCTGATTCAGGTGGAGGATGACAGGCTGCGGAAAGTGTATGTATACCAGCCGGGGAATCTGCATCCGAGCGAATATATTCTGTCGGATAATCGTACATGGGTGTCCCTTTACGGCAGCAGATACACCATCGTCTTTGAGGACGGGGAGAAGAACCGTTTCCTGAAGAACGCGGACTACACCATGGAGAAGCTGATGATTCCGGGGAAATTCCTGCGCTGGCTCCTGCCTTTCGGGGAGCTGGGGCCGGAACTGGATTTCTATCTGTGCGACAGCGAGAGCGTGTGCAGGGAGGAACCTCCTGAACGCATCAAGAGGGAACTGCGGATTGCGGCCTCCGATGCCTCGGACAGGCAGGTGAGGCGGGAACTGTATCTGCGGATTCTCCAGTACTACTATGATACGGACGATATGCGGGCGCTGGACGAGTACCTGAAGAAGATTCCGCCGGAGGAACTTGACGCCTCGGAGAGGGCTTCTGTGGTGCGGTTCATGGTATTGCGGGGGAACTATAAGCTGGCCTGGGAATGGCTGGAGAGCTATGGGCCTTATTTTGTGGATGTGAAGATTCTGGTGCGGCTGGTGGGAGCCATGCTGGAGCGGTACGATATGGGGGAGAATCCCCTGCTGACTGCGGCTGCCGTCTATATTTTCCGAAAAGGGAAATATGACAGCACATTGTTGGATTATCTCGTGACCTATTATCAGGGCATGACGAGGAATATGCGTGAGATTTGGAGAGCCGCGAAATCTTTCGGCGCTGACTGCTACAGGCTCAGCGAGAGGATGCTCGTGCAGATGCTCTATTCCGGCGCTTTCGTGGGGGAGAAGATGGAGATTTTCCGCTATTATATCTCCCAGGGGGCGAAACAGGAGGTGGAGGAGGCCTTTCTGGCCCAGTGCTCCTACGACTATTTCGTTCGGGAACGTATCATGGAAAAAGAGGTATTCCATGAAATCCGGCAGATGTACCTGCGGGGGGAGCCGGTGCAGATGGTCTGCAAGCTGGCCTACCTGAAATACTTTGCCGAGAACGGGCAGGAGATGGAAGAGTTTTCCGATTCCATGGTACAGGAACTTTTGGAGGAGATGCTGGAAAAGGAAATTTATTTGGAATTCTTTCAGGACTTTGACCAGTGCCCCAGGCTGCGGAGGGAGCTTTCCGACAAGACCATCATGGAATACCGCACGAAGCCTCAGACAAAGGTTTGTGTCCACTATGCTGTCCTCGGGGAGAACGGGGAGGCGGAAGGATACCGCAGCGAGTACATGAGAGAGGCATACGGGGGAGTGTGCTTCAAGGCTTTCGTGCTGTTCTTCGGGGAGAGCCTGCAGTATTATATCACAGAGGAAGCGGACGGAAAATATCAGATAACCGGCAGCGGCACGATTCAAAAGAGCGACAGGCGTGCGGAGGAGGACAGCAGATATCAGCTGATCAACGATATCGCCACCGCCAGGGCCATGCAGGACTATGACACCATGGACGAGCTGCTGGAGGAGTACTATAAAAAGGATTTTCTGAACAGCAGATTGTTTGAATTGAAATAGAGGGCACAGTGTATGGGAATTCTGAACAGTGACAGACTGATAGTAGGATATGATTTGGGAAATGAATACTCCCAGATCAGTTTTGCTGTCTCCGAGAGCGCCGAAGCCCAGAGCCTTTCCCAGGTGGCCGGCGCCGAAGTCTATAATATCCCTACGGCCCTTTACAAAAGAAAGGGCACGAACCAGTGGCTCTTCGGCAGAGAGGCGCTGCGGGCGGACAGCGAAGAGGGCATCCTGGTGGAGAACCTGCTGTCCATGGCGCTGGGGAAAGAGCCGGTGGTCATAGATGGGGAGAACTTCGATCCGGTGGCGCTGCTGGCGCTGTTCTTCAAGCGCAGCCTGGGGCTGCTGTCCCAGGTCGGGAAGAAACTGTCGGCGCTGATGGTGACCTGCTCATCACTGAACCGGGACATGCTGGATGTGCTGCTGCGGATGGTGGAGGGTGCGCGCCTGAAAGCGGACAGGATTGCCGTCCAGAGCTATGAGGAAAGCTTCTACGGTTATATGCTGCGCCAGCCTAAGGAGCTCTGGGGAGGCGATGTGATTCTGTTCGACTATCGCAGGGGCGGAATATGCATGATGCGCATGGAATGCAACAGGCGGACCACTCCAATCGTGACTTTTGTGAAAGAGAAGATGTACGAGTTCCCCGAGGATGCGCTCCTGCGCTGGGGAGAGGAGAGCGTCCTCGGGGAGTTGAATCCCGAAAGACAGCAGGAACTGGACACGGCCTTTTTGAAAGTGGCACAGGAGGTCTGCGGGGAGGGAACGGCAGGCAGCGTATTTCTGATTGGTGACGGTTTCGCTCAGGAGTGGATGAAAGAATCCCTGCGCTTCCTGTGCAAGGGCAGGCGGGTGTTCCAGGGGAATAACCTGTTCAGCAAGGGCGCCTGCTGCGGGATGCAGGAGAGGATAATGCCAGGCGAGATGGGGAAGACCCATGTTTTTCTGGGAAATGATAAGCTGAAAGCCAATATCGGCATACGCCTGTTCAGACAGGGGGAGGAATCCTATTATGCCCTGCTGGACGCGGGAGAGAACTGGTATGAGGCGGAGCATGTCATGGAACTTTACCTGCAGGAGGGCAATGAACTTGCCCTGACGATCACGCCCCTTGCGGAGAGCCAGACGGCCGGGAGGAGCCGGCTGGTGCGCATCATTCTGGAGGGGCTGCCCGGAAAGGTCTCTCGGCTGGGAGCGCGTTTTTTCCTGAAAGAGGAGAACCGGCTGTCAGTGGAGGTAAAGGACCTTGGCTTTGGGGAATATCGGGTGTCCTCCGGGCGGGTGTGGAAAGAAGAGATTGAGATAGGATAATGTATTCGGTCAGGAGAGGGAGCGGCAACGATGCGTGTCAGTATCTGTGTGGGAAATTATGCCAAAATGCCATATTGTGTTCCGGGAATCGGGACGAATGTCTTCAGCATGGAAGAACTGTGCTTTTGTATGAAAGAAAATGCCTTTCTGCTGGACCTTTCTCTTTTGGATGACAGGCTGTTGGACTGGGTGGAAAAGGAATGCGGCCTGCGGGATCTGGCAAAGGCTCTTTATCCTCTTGTGCACAGACAGGGGTCTCTCAGCGCTTTCGTGCTGGCTATTCTGCGCTACGTGGGCTTTTTTGACGAGGCCGTGCTGGAGGAGACGGAAAACCTGCTGAAGCAGGGAGCGGGACTCACCGGCCTGGAGAAGCGCAAGAGCCAGATAGACTATCTGGTGCGGAAGAAGAAATACAGACAGGCCCTGCAGGGCTATGAGGAGCTGCTGCGGAAGGTGGAGGAGCATGGGAGCGAAGCACCGGATTCCGGGTCTCCCGGGGAAAAGGAATTTGTTGCGAAAATCTGGCATAATAAAGGTGCGGCGTTCGCAGGGCTCATGCTCTACGGGGAGGCCGCGGAATGTTTCAGACAGGCTTATGAATGGAACAGGATTGAAGAATATTGCGTAGATTATCTGTCGGCAAAGCGTATGGAGCTGCCAGAGGAGAAGTATGTGGCTTTTACGGCGGAGCACGGCGAGTGGCATATGAGCGCGCTGGAACTGGAAAAGAAGCTGGAACGCGCCGTGGGCGAATGGGAGCAGCAGCCGGATTACTTACGGCTGTGCAACCGCAGGGAATTAAGGAGCCGGGATAGGCGCAGGTTCGATGAGGACAGTGAGCGGCTGGCCCAGGCCTTAAAGGACGCCTACCGGGCGGGAATGTAAAGGAAAGTCAGAAATGGGATTTTGGTCAAAATTATTCAAGAAAAGAAAATATCAGGAGAGCGGTCCCGAGGACTGGGAAAACGTAGTCTATGACAGGGACGATGTGGACTTCGGCCAGGAGGAGGAGCGGAGCAGGTATATCACCAACTGCCTGGAACAGATGGGAGAGGCGACGAAAGAAATCGGCCTGCTGACGGGGGAATATTCCCTGATCACCTCCTATCTGACTGATATGGAGGAAATCGAGGCGCTGCCGGAGTCGGAACGGGAGGGCCTGGACAATATTGCCGGAAGGCTGGTGGCGCTGGAGCAGGAGAGCAAACGCTACCGGGGCAGGAAGAACCGCATGAAGGATGCGGATTATTACAGACTGCGGGAGCACGAGGGCGAAGTCAAAGAGGGAATCGCAAAGCTGAAAGAGTGCGAGGAATACGGTGGGAAAGTGAAGCAGGATCTGCAGAGGCTGGACAGGGAACGCCATGCCTATGAATACCGCAGACAAGAGCTGAACAATCTTATGGACAATCTGCGCGGGATGACGGTGATCTTCGTGACCGCTTTCGCCATGTGCATCCTGATGCTGGTGATTCTGCAGTTCGGTTTCCATATGAATACCCAATTAGGGTATCTGCTGGCGGTGGCGGCTGTGGCAGTGGCCCTGACGGTGACATGGGTGAAGTATACGGATGACGACAAGGAGCTGCATCAGGTGGAGATAGCGATCAACAAGCTCATTCTTCTGCAGAACAAGGTAAAAATCCGATATGTGAACAACAGGAATCTGACGGATTACCTCTATATGAAATACGGCACGAACAGCGCGGCGGCGCTGGGGCGGCTTTGGAAGCAGTATCAGAGGGAGAAGGATGAAAGGCGGGAATTCGCGGCAGCAGAGGGAAAGGCGGAGCATTACCGCAGGCAGCTTTTGAATAAGCTGTCCCATTACCGGATTGCCACGCCCGGCAGATGGGTGGATAAGGCGGCGGCCCTGCTGGACAAGCGCGAGATGGTCGAGATGCGCCATGAGCTGATTCAGCGCAGGCAGGCGCTGCGCAAGCAGATGGACTACAACAATAATGTCGCTGAGACTGCCAGACAGGAAATCATAGACGTGGCAGACAAGTATCCTGCCTATGCCGCCGAAATCATGGAGATGGTGGCGCAGTACAGAGGAATGGAGGAAGGAGGCTCTGTGGAAGAGGGGAATTCCGGGGATTCTGCGTATTGACTTCTGGTCTTTTGTAAGATATGATAAATGCGTCGGAAAAATCATTTATCATTTTCACCATAGAAAAAGGAGATTGTAGATGAATATGGAAGAGATACATTCCATGGAAGAAATACATTCCAGAGAAGAGAGGCAATCCATGGACAGATATGTAAGCCCTCTGTCTGAGCGCTACGCCAGCAGGGAAATGCAGTATATTTTTTCTCCGGACATGAAGTTCAGCACATGGAGGCGGCTCTGGATCGCGCTTGCGGAGACAGAGAAAGAGCTTGGCTTAAGCCAGGACGGAAAGCCCGTCATTACGGATGAGCAGATTGCGGAGATGAAGGCCCATGTGGATGATATCAATTACGACGTGGCAAAGGCCAGGGAGCGGGAAGTCCGCCATGATGTCATGAGCCATGTGTACGCATACGGACAGCAGTGCCCTAAGGCGGCGGGCATCATCCATCTGGGAGCCACCTCCTGCTATGTAGGAGACAATACGGACATCATCGTGATGACGGAAGGATTGAAGCTTTTAAAGAAAAAGCTGGTGAATGTCATCGCTGAGCTGGCTGATTTTGCAGAAAATTATAAGGCGCAGCCCACGCTGGCCTTTACCCATTTCCAGCCTGCCCAGCCTACCACGGTGGGAAAGCGGGCCACACTTTGGCTCCAGGAGTTCTATCTGGATCTGGAGGATCTGAATTATGTGCTGGACAATATGAAGCTGCTGGGCTCCAAGGGAACCACCGGGACACAGGCGTCTTTCCTGGAACTGTTTGGCGGCGACCAGGAGACCATCGACAAAATCGATCCTATGATTGCGGAGAAGATGGGCTTTAAAAAGTGTTTCCCTGTGTCCGGCCAGACCTATTCCAGAAAGGTGGACACCAGGGTGGCAAATGTGCTGGCAGGCATCGCGGCCTCCGCTCACAAGATGAGCAATGATATCCGCCTGCTCCAGCATCTGAAAGAGGTGGAGGAGCCCTTTGAGAAGAGCCAGATCGGATCCTCTGCCATGGCTTATAAGAGAAATCCCATGAGATGCGAGAGAATCGCGTCCCTGTCCAGATATGTGATGATTGACGCGCTGAATCCGGCGATTACCTCCGCCACCCAGTGGTTCGAGAGGACGCTGGACGATTCTGCCAACAAGAGGCTGTCCATTCCGGAGGGCTTTCTTGCGGTGGACGGCATCCTGGATTTGTGCCTGAACGTGGTGGACGGGCTGGTGGTGTATCCGAAAGTCATTGAGAAGCATCTGATGAGTGAGCTGCCCTTTATGGCTACGGAGAATATCATGATGGATGCCGTGAAGCTGGGCGGGAACCGCCAGGAGCTCCATGAGCGCATCCGGGAGCTTTCCATGGAAGCCGGGAAGAATGTGAAGGCAGAGGGCAAGGAGAACAATCTGCTGGAGCTGATCGCGGCGGATTCCGCATTTTCCATGACATTGGAGGAACTGCAGGAGTCCATGGATCCCGCAAAATATGTGGGGCGCTCCAAGGAACAGGTGGAGGCGTTCCTATCGGATGTGGTCCGCCCGGTTCTGGAGGAGAATAAGGAGCTGCTGGGCATGAAAGCCGAGGTCAAAGTGTGAAAAGATTTGCTAAGCGTCCGCCAGAGGCGGCAGGAAAGCAAAGATGGAGTTGAGTTCGCGGGTTTTAGGGATTCTGCGGAACGAGAATATTATTCAGGAGGCATGGAATGGGAGGTTTTTTTGGTGTCGCATCCAAGGAGGATTGCGTCTTTGACTTGTATTTCGGAACGGATTATCATTCCCATCTGGGTACCAGAAGGGCAGGAATGGTAGTCTATGGGAAAGACAAAGGATTCGACAGGGCCATACATAATATAGAAAACGCTCCTTTTCGGACAAAGTTCGACAAGGATTTCAATGAGATGCGGGGAAACATCGGCATCGGCAGCATCTCGGATTTCGAGCCCCAGCCATTGATGGTGCGCTCTCACCATGGCACATACGCCATTGCTACGGTAGGCAGGATCAACAATGCGGCGAAGCTGACAGAGGAGCTGCTTTCCAAGGGTCATGCCCATTTTCTGGAGATGAGCGGCGGGGATTTGAACGCCACGGAACTGGTGGCTTACCTGGTGGATCAGAAGGACAATCTGGTGGAGGGCATCCGGTATGCCCAGGAGTCCATCGAGGGATCCATGACCCTGCTGATCATGACGCCCAAGGGGATATATGCCGCCAGGGATCTGCACGGCAGGACGCCGGTGTCCGTGGGGAAGAAAGAGGGCGCATGGTGTGTTTCTTTTGAAAGCTTTGCCTATCTGAACCTGGGATATGAGTTCCAGAGGGAACTGGGGCCCGGGGAAATCGCAGTGGTCACCCCTGAGGGCGTCCACACACTGATGCAGCCTGGCAAGGAGATGAAAATCTGCACCTTTTTATGGGTATACTATGGATATCCTACCTCCTCCTATGAGGGAATCAGCGTGGAGAAGATGCGGTATAACTGCGGCGCGCTGCTGGCGGAACGGGATGATGTGAAGCCGGACATCGTGGCAGGGGTGCCGGATTCCGGTACGGCTCATGCCATCGGCTATGCCAACAAATCGGGGATACCTTTCTCCAGGCCTTTCGTGAAATATACGCCTACCTGGCCCAGATCCTTCATGCCCGCCGTACAGACCCAGCGGAATCTGATAGCCAAGATGAAGCTGATTCCCGTGAAAGATCTGATAGAGGGGAAGAGCCTGCTGATGATTGACGATTCCATCGTCAGGGGGACGCAGATGCGGGAGACCACGGAGTTCCTCTACCACAGCGGCGCAAAGGAAGTCCATATCCGGCCTGCGTGCCCGCCGCTTATGTACGGCTGCAAATATCTGAATTTTTCCAGGTCAAAGTCGGAGATGGATTTGATAGCCAGAAGAGTCCTGAAAGAGATGGAGCAGGAAGGGCGCGAGATTGATTTGAAGGCATATGTGGATCCCGATACAGCGGAGTACAAGGAGATGGTGGAGCGAATCGGAAAGCAGCTGAATTTCACCAGCCTGCGCTACCACAGACTGGACGACATGATTGCGTCCGTGGGGATTGACAGGGAGAAGCTCTGTACCTATTGCTGGGACGGCAGAGAATAGCGTGAGAAGAAGTTCTAGGCGGCCAAAGGACGCCCGCCAAGAACTTCTAGGCTCGCTTGAGCGAATGAATTCGCTCGCGGCCGTCTCACGCGGAAGAATGCCTGGAGGGCGAGCATTCTTCCAGGTTGTGGGGGTTCCAGGGTGTGATTTTTTCCAGGGGGTTAGGGGCTTCTGGAGTATGTTTTTTCTGGGGGATGTTTGGGTGTTGGTGGTTTGTGGGTTATAGGTGGAATTTAGGGGAAGAAGTTTTTTGAGTCTGGGGTGTTTGATGTGATCAGGATATGTTATGTGGTGGTGGTCTCTTTGCCGTTTGTGGTTTATTATATTTGCAAGGCGCATTATATTGAGCGGCATGGGGAGCGTTATTCGGAGGAGGAGCGCTATAAGATGGCGCGGAAGTGCATTCGCATCATGATGCGCAATGGGAGGATAGAGACGGAGAGCTTCGGGCAGGAGCTTTTGCCTGAGGAGGGCGGCTATGTCATGTATTCCAACCATCAGGGTAAGTATGACACGCTGGGAATCATGAGTTCTCACCCGAAACCCTGTACCATTGTTATAGATGCCTACCGCTCCAGGCTCCCTATCACGGATTCTTTCATTGATTTGGTGCAGGGCAGCAGGCTGGACAAGACCGATATGAAATCCCAACTTAAGACCATCCTGCAGATTGCCGATGAAGTGAAAAGCGGAAGACGCTATATCGTGTTTCCTGAGGGCGGCTATGACCACAACAAGAATGAGCTGCAGGACTTTATGGCCGGTTCCTTTAAGTGCGCCACCAAGGCAAAAGCTCCGATTGTTCCGGTGGCCATCATTGATTCCTATAAGCCTTTCGGAGTGAATTCCCTGCGCAGGGTGAAGACACAGGTACATTTCCTGACGCCTATCTACTATGAGGAATACGGCAGGATGAAAACGGGCGAGATAGCCGAGATGGTGAAAGGGAGGATTGCCGCGGTCATCGACAGGCAGCTGAACCGGCAGGGAGAGATGTGCGATGCTTCTGTGATGCATTGTAAATGATTTTGTGTAAGGTCGTACTTAAATGCGCAATACTTTTATTGGACACTCCTTTATCATAATTAATTTTGTCGTCATGATTGGAATGCAGTTAAAAGACTCCCCATGCCGGGTGCTTGGCGAAGGCGTGCAATATCAGTGGCATGAAAATGAGGATAAAATAGTGATTCCGGATGTCTCTGTAAATTGTAATATCAGAGCCGGAAAAATGTGTCATTGACGGGAATTCCACGGATGATTATGGAAGTCATCTCAGACTCCACGGAAAAATATGACCGAAAGCAAAGGAACTCTGCAGTTTGTCATGTTTCTGAATCTGAAGACAGATTTTGATGAACTGTTTGATATTTGACGGAAAAAGGACTGCCGCCCGGAGAGAATACCAGTTTGGCAGTCCTTTTTGGTGCTCAAATATACGAGAAAATTATAACGGTTTCCCGGTCAGCATCTCATATGCCTGGAGATATTTGTCGATGGTCTTCCGGACCACATCTTCGGGCAGGATCCAGTCGTTGCCGGGATTGGCTTTCAGCCAGTCCCGGGCGAACTGTTTGTCGAAGGAGGGCTGGCCGTGGCCGGGCTCATATTCATCCGCAGGCCAGAAGCGGGAACTGTCCGGGGTCAGCATCTCGTCTCCCAGGACGATGTTGCCCTCTTCGTCCAGGCCGAACTCGAACTTCGTGTCGGCGATGATGATGCCGCAGCCCAGTGCGTACTCCGCGCACTTTTTATACAGCGCGATGGTGTAGTCCCGGAGCTTTTCGGCATATTCCTGTCCCTTTCCAGGGAAGCGCTTCTCCAGGTAATCCACGCTCTGCTCAAAGGAGATATTCTCGTCATGGTCGCCGATTTCCGCCTTGGTGGAGGGAGTATAGATAGGCTCGGGCAGCTTGTCCGACTCCTTTAAGCCCTCCGGCAGACGGATGCCGCAGACGGTGCCGTCCTTCTGGTAGCTGGCCCAGCCGCTTCCGGTGATGTAGCCTCGTACGATGCATTCCACGGGAATCATCTCCAGCTTCCGGCAGAGCATGCTGTTGCCGTCGAACCTTTCCTGCCGGAAGAACTCGGGCATGTCCTTTACATCCACGGAAATCATGTGGTTGGGCAGGATGTCCTTTGTCATGTCGAACCAGAAACGGGACATCTGGGTCAGCACAGCGCCCTTTTTGTCCACCTTGTTGCCCAGGATTACGTCAAAACAGCTGATGCGGTCTGTTGCCACCATAATCAGGCTGTCGCCGTTGTCATAGATTTCGCGTACCTTGCCCTCTTTGACGGGCTTACATTCTTGATTGGTCATGTTCCTTTTGCCTCCTTTGCCTGTTCTAAGTCTTTTTGTCAATCGTCAGTTCTTAGCCTGACGTTTTTATGCTCTTAAGTTTAGCACATATGCCCGGAAAGCACAATAACGCAGAAGGAGAATCCGGCAAAAGAATTCATCCGCCGGTTGAGGAGGATGGAGCCTGCCGTGTCAGGCCGGGAATCGGGGAGGCTGTGAGGGTCAAGCTGCCCTCCAGTGGCCTGCGGGGCTCCAGCCCGTGGAATATTGCATTTTCCACCGGGGCTGCAGAAGGAATCGTGGCATCTGAAAATCTTCTATGCCATCGTCCATGTGGAGCCGGAAACGGAAACAGCCCGGCAAGAGCAAGTCTATGATCTGCAGATATTTCTCGATGCAGCAGAACTCATTTCTGACGGACGTCATGCTGTCCCCATTGATGTTGTAGCGCATCATGTAGGAGAGGGCGGTGACGGCGGTGCAGATTTCCGCAGTCTTTTTTGGTAAGCCATGCCCTGGATGGCGCTCAGTGTATTGTAGAGGAAATGGGGACTGATCTGGGGCTGGAGGGCCAGGAGCTGTGCCTGGTTCTGGAGAATCATGTGCTGGTCGGATTCGGCTCCGGCCAGGGACTGGCAGGCAGCATCATATTCCTGGAATTTAATACCTTGTTGCATTATTGCACACTGCGGATATAATTTAATATCTTACATTACAATGATTTATCCATATATAAACAAGTAAAATTGTTAATCGGAATATCTCTCAAGAACTGCACTAAAAAAATGAATATACCAATTAAAGTACCAATCTGCCATTTTTTGAATGCAGTCGAGAGGCAGCATCTGCGAGCGGAGGTACCCGAAATAAGCCCCGCCGGAACCGGACTGTGGGAGAACTATTCTTTTATCTATTCAAACGGCCAGCTTAAGGCAAAGCTGATGGTAAGAAAGGGATAAATCCCTTGTCTTCCCTGGAACTGATTTTTTTATTTGCAGCCAGCATCATGGGATGCTCCGTGATGCCGTAGACCAGGACAAGGCAGATGTCCTTTCCGGAAGCCGTGACCTGCACTTTTACATGGGAAAGATAGGCATCATGGTTTTTGCCTTTATAATAAAGCGGCATTTTGATCTTGCCCTTGTTGGAAATTTTATTAGAAAAAGTTAAAATTTCCCGTTTCAAAGTGTAGGTATTTGATGTAAAATGAGCCATAAGGAATCCTCCTCTTTTTGTTTAGTGGATAATTGTTGTGGTGACATTATTTTAATCAAAAAGGAAGAAGATTCCTTATATTTTTGGTATTTTCAAAAAATTGTGTATAGTGATGCAGACAGAATTGGGTTCTGCCAACAAAACTACGGAAACTCAAGGTAAGATATGATTGAAAAATCTTCTGCTTTATGATAGGATAAAGCCAGAGCAGATTTCTTCATTCCAGTTTTTCTGTAATCGATTCCATTCTTCATACAGATCGGAAAATTCCTGCTTCAATTTCAGCACGACCGGCGGGAGTTTTCAGAGGCTCCCACACAACTGAACAAGGGAGGCGGCAACATGGCGGAAAAAGACGTTACAGAGAAAATTCTCATGTCCTATGCCGATGTGTTCGCGGATTGCATCAACACATTGATATACCACGGCGAAAGGCAGCTGGATCCGGACGACACACAGCCTGCGCCTACGGAAAGCTTCTATAAGGGCGAAAAGGCGCACAACCAATTCTGTGATATCAGCAGGTATCTCACAGAGAAAGGGAGGATTGTCCTCCAGTATATTATTGAGAATGAGACGGAACTGGAGGAACGGCAGATTCTGCGGACGATATCTTATCAGGGCGGCTCCTATAGACAGCAGCTGGAGAGCGGCATCCCTGTATATGGGGTGATTGCGATTGTGATTTCCTGGACGGGGAAAACCAGCCGCATTCCCCGGAGCCTTCACGCGCTGCTTTTGAGAAACGGGGTGCCGCCGGAGAAGCTGAAGCAGATAGACGATAATAAGTTGACGGTTTACCATATGAATGACCTGCCGTTGGAAATCAGGAGCCGCTTCACCAGTGATTTGGGATTCGTGGCGGATTATCTCAACGAGGGGAACTTCGAGAGACGCAGGGGACAGGACATCGTCCATCTGGAGGCATTGTGCGATATGATGGAGGCGATTACCGGGGACATCAGATTTACGGAACAGGCAAATGAACTTTTGGCGAAAAAGAAAGGAAAGAAGATTATGATGTGTGAATACATCGATCAACTGGAGGCGCGTGGAGAAGCGAGGGGAGAAATGAACGGAGAGGCAAAACTGGCCTCTTTGCTGGAGCGGTTGTATGACCTTGGGAGGAGAGAAGACGCGGAACGTGCGGTGCGGGACATGGAAACCAGGGCAAGGCTGTACCGGGAATTCTCCGTTCCGGGCTATAGATATGAGCAATGAACTTTACCGACAGGCCTTAGAGAGCCTTAGCTTCAGACCGGCGATGGCCACATCCCAAGGACGGCAGTTTTTTGCTTTTTTCGTAAAAATAATTGACAAATATCTGATTATCATCTATGATTACACCTAGCATGATAGAGGCGCGGAAGACAAGAGTACGTTCCCTGACAGCCCGGGCAGCGGGAGGGGACGGAAAGGGGATTCCGCCGAGATGAAAAGGGCTGTGCCGGCCTTTCTCATCGGGCTGTGGGAGAATATCTCACAGACTGTCGTCCTTTCCGGGACGGAGCGCTGTTATGACTCCTTGAGCTTGTTTGCGAAGTCATGGCAGAGAGTCATGGCTTTTTCGATTTATGGCAATGGAATGTCCCATACAGCCCTGCATGCGGCCTGCCCGGCGGGTGCCGCAGGGCATTTAGCCTATGGCGGAGGAGGCGGCACAGGGATTCCATGTCTTACAGGGGGATGTTTTCCAAAGGGCTACCCTCGGATTCAGAAAGCGTGTGGGAGAAAGGGGCCGTTTCGGCAGCGCCGGTGCCCCGCGCGGCACAGACAGGAGAGGAGAAAGGTATGGACAAGAGAAAAGGGAACATGGTCAGAGGAATCCTGCTGGCGGTCATCCTGGTGGCTGCATTCGCGGCGCCGCTGCTGGCAGGGAACGGTGAGAGCGCCGCGGAGGGCGGCGGATTTTACGGCACGGTCTGGGCGCTGCTGCCGCCGGTAATCGCCATCGGGCTGGCGCTGATTACCAAGGAGGTGTATTCCTCGCTGTTTGTGGGGATTCTCATGGGCGGGCTGCTCTATTCCGCCTATTCTTTCGAGGGCACGGTGCTCCATGTGTTCCAGGACGGAATCGTGAGCGTGCTCTCCGACGGGTACAATATCGGCATCCTGGTATTCCTGGTGATTCTGGGAGCCATGGTGTCCCTGATGAACAAGGCCGGAGGCTCTGCCGCTTTCGGGCGCTGGGCGGCGCAGCATATCAAGACCCGGGTGGGAGCCCAGCTTGCCACCGTGGCGCTGGGGGTGCTGATTTTCATTGATGATTATTTCAACTGCCTGACGGTGGGCTCCGTGATGCGTCCTGTGACGGATAAGCACAAGATTCCCAGGGCGAAGCTGGCATACCTGATCGATGCCACAGCGGCGCCGATATGCATCATTGCGCCTATTTCCTCCTGGGCCGCGGCTGTAGCCAGCTACGTGGAGGACGGCAACGGCCTGACATTGTTCATCCGGGCCATTCCCTTTAACTTTTACGCCATCCTCACCCTTGTGATGATGATAGGCATGGCCTTGATGAAGCTGGAGTTCGGGCCCATGGCGAAATATGAGGAGGCGGCACGCTCCAAAGGGGATCTGTTCCACGGAAAGAATCCTTACGCAGGCATGGCCGCTGACAAAGAGGAGAAGAAAGGAATCGTGCCGGATCTGGTGCTCCCAATTGCGGTGCTCATCGTCTGCTGTGTCATCGGCATGATTTATTCCGGCGGTTACTTTGAGGGGGCTTCTTTTGTGGAGGCATTTTCCAATTCTGACGCGTCCATAGGCCTGATGCTGGGCTCTGTGTTCGCGCTGGCCTTTGCGATATTGTATTATTGCCTGCGGGGAACCATGACTTTCCGGGAGACCATGGACTGCATCCCCGAGGGTTTCCGGGCCATGGTGCCTGCGATTCTGATTCTGACCTTTGCCTGGTCCTTAAAGGCCATGACGGATTCCCTGGGAGCGGGAGAGTTCGTGGCAGAAGTGGTGAAAGGCTCTGCCGGAGCGTTCCAGGCTTTCCTGCCGGCGGTGGTGTTCCTGATCGGCTGTTTCCTGGCTTTTGCCACCGGCACCAGCTGGGGCACTTTCGGAATTCTGATTCCTATCACTTTAAGCGTCTTCCCCCTGACGAACCCTCTGGGCGTGGTGTGTGTCTCCGCCTGTATGGCTGGCGCCGTCTGCGGCGATCACTGCTCGCCCATATCGGATACCACGATTATGGCTTCCGCGGGGGCACAGTGTGACCATGTGGATCATGTGTCCACGCAATTGCCTTACGCGGTCATAGCGGCGGCCGTGAGCTTTGTGGCGTATCTCATCGCGGGCTTTGTGCCTAACGCGCTGATTGTGCTTCCGGTGGCCATCGTACTGATGGTGGGGACGCTGATTGGCATCCGGATGGTTGCGCGGAAGTAAGGATTCCGAAGCAAGGATTCCATAAAAGCGGAAAGAGAGGCTCTGCCAACGGACAGCGGGATTCCGGGGCAGGGCCTTTTCGCTTTTTATCAGGATGATAGATTCCAGGCGGGCAGAGCCGGATTTTCCGGTTCTGCCCGATGTTCGTCAAGATATAGTGCTGAAACGTCCATAGTTTACAGGGCGGCGTCCACAGGGAAGACTTTTCCCTCGGTGATGCCGCTTTCATTAAAGGCATCGATGCGGACATAGTACTGCTTCACGTTTGACATCAGAGCGCGTATCTCCACCTGATTTTTGCCGAACACCCGGTAGTTGTGGTAGAGCTTCTCGGGCGTATGCCCCCAGAGTACCTCATAGCCCATGGCGGGCTTATTCCAGGAAGCAATCTCATTGTAAGAGGAAACCTCTTTCCATGTGACTTTCATGGACATGCCGTCCAGGCGGGTCGCTTCTACGTCAGTCACTGGGGCGGGAGCGTTGCCGCAGCCTCTGCCGAATGCCCGCAGGCCGCTGATGCAGGCCGGTTTGTGGTAGGCTGTATCGATTATGGTAAGGCGTATATATGTTGCCGGGATGCCGTCCTCCCAGACTACCAGGTTGTGGGGCAGGTCTGTGTCAGTATTCCGCCAGTCTCCCAACTTGAACCAGCGCTCGCCGTCCGTGCTGGTCTCCAAAAACCACCTTGTGGCAAAGGAGCGCTCCTCGATGTAGCGGCCCCGGCCCGGGTCACCTGTAAGTTGGGCTCCCTCGGGCAGCCTGTCCGCCAGTTCCACGTCGTCCGCGAAATTGATCTGCACCGCATGCACCCTGCAGCACAGGCCCAAGTCCACCAGGAGCCAGGGGGCTTCATCCTCCCCGGCGGCTTTCCACCAGGTCTGGACATTTTCGTCCACCGCGTGGGAGGCGTCCTTTTCCTGACATTCGCAGCTGCTGGCGGAGGCTGTCTTCCCATAGCTTAGAAGCATCCACTCCGGGGCCGCCCAGGGATCCTGCCTGTGGCCTGTGACGGCCTGGGGCCAGTCGCCGTAGCGTTGATTGCAGAACAGTTCGCCGTCCGCGTCAAAGCCCGCGGGCCAGATGCCGATGCGACGCTCGAAATCGTGGTTCATGGAGATGCGCATGGTGCTGGCATGCCACCAGTTGCCCAATTTGTCCTCCATGGTGGAGCCATGGCCCGCGCCGGGCAGGAAACCGCCGGGAGAGTAGGAGTAGGGATTGTTAGGGCAGGCTGTAAAAGGCCCTAAAGGGCTGTCCCCCACACAGACGCCGTCGCAGTAGATATTGTACTGGGTGCCGGGGGCGGCGTACTGCAGATAATATCTGCTGTCATGTTTTGTCATCCACGGGCCCTCGATATAGGGATTGTCGGAGAGGGCGGCCTGGAGCATGGGACGGTAGCTCTCCGGGGTGGCCTGGATGGCGGGGGTGACATCCGTCACATCCTCGGGGCGGCACCCCATGGCCTTTGCCATCTGTTCTTTGAGAATCTGCATAATGTAGCTGCCGCTGGGGTCATAGTGATGGTTCTCGCCGGTGCGCTCGTAGCCGTATTCATTCTTGTGGTTCTCGATCAGCGCTACAGGTTCCCCTATGCGCTCCATGGTCTCGGGGTTCAGCTCCACGCCCCAGATGGGGGTCATGTTGCTGCAGCCCCAGTAGAAGTAGAGCCGTCCGTCATCGTCCGGGAAGAGATTGGGATCCCAGAAGTCGAAAGTGCCGGGAATCCGCTCAAACACGCCGCTTTCGGGGTCTTTCGTGCGGTAGAAATCGCAGATTTCACCCCTGCGGCTGGCGGAAAAGTACATCCAGTCCCCCAGGACCCGCACATCGGGGGCATAGTCGTACAGGGGCACGCCTTTCAGGGGACACTGCTGCCAGTGCACCATGTCCTCGCTGACCAGGAATCCTCTGGTCATGCTGGGGAACAGGTAATATTTTCCCCGGAACAGTATCATGGAGGGGTCGGCGGCCTCCCGGTTCAGGGAGAAGCCGTTCTCCTTTTGGTTGAACTGATACTGATAAGTAAAGTTGATCGGATTGCAGAAATATTGTTTCATTTGAGTTTACCTCCATAGAGTATCGGTGACCGGGAGCTTCTCATGATTAAGCCGGATATGGGACGGATGCCTGCCGCCTGACAGGAGAACCGGCCTTGACATAGTCCGGCAGTCAGCCGCGGAAACTGCCAAGGTAACCCAGGCTTTCCTTGGGATGCCGGGTCTGTGTGGTTCTGTCCACGGCTATCAGGCCGAAAGTCATGGAAAAGCCTTTCTGCCATTCAAAATTGTCCAGCAGGCTCCAGTAGAAGTAGCCTTTCATGGGGAGTCCCTCTTCCAGGCAGGACTTCACGCCGGCCAGGGCGGTCTCGATGAATGCGACGCGCCGGCTGTCGTCTGCTGTGGCGATGCCGTTCTCTGTCACAATCAGATCCCCTTTGAAATCCTCCGCCACCCGGCGGATGACGTTTGCTAAAGCCTGCGGATAAAATTCATAGTCCATCTGGGTCAGCTCTGCGCCCTCCGGAACAGGCAGGGAGCCGGAGGCATCTATACGGGTACGCGTATAGTTCTGTACGCCCAGGAAATCATCCCCCTGGATGGCAGGCAGATAGTGGGTGAATTCATCCGCCCATTCTTTCGCGGCATTCTCCTCGCCGCCGGGGAGGGCCTGGATGTCGTGAAGGCTTAAGGTCAGGCCTACCCGGATATGGGGCGCCAGCTCCCGGATGACGGCTCTGGCCGCCTTGTGGGCCTCCATGACCAGCTCGTCGCCGTGAGGCGTCCGGGGACTGGTGAAGCACTCCGTCCTGGTTACGCCGAAGAGTTCCATGCGCTCTGCCTCCGCGGCCTTTTGGTTGGCCATCATCTTTTCCAGATTCAGGCCCATCTGCACCGTGCCGTCCTGAGCAGCCTTTTCGCCGCTGTCCGTTGCGGCGGGTGACTTGCTGGCATCCGGAGAGGCTTTTCCGCTATCGCCGCCCTGCGCTGAGCCTGCGGCCTGCATCTTCGCCATCATCTGCTGCATATACCGCTTGGCGATGGCCGCCACCTGTATTCCCATATTCGCCTCATTGATGGTGCAGACATACTTCAGCTCGCTCCCCAGCCGCTCTATCACATAGCGGGTATAGCGGGCAAAATATTCCGGGGTCTCATCGGATTCCCAGCCGCCTTTGGAAATCAGCCATTTGGGGCTGGTGAAGTGCAGCAGGGTGACGATAGGCTCTATACCGTTGTCGCGGCAGGTGCGGATGACGTCCCGGTAATGGGAAATCTCCGCCTCGTCGAATTTGCCCTCTTCCGGCTCGACGCGGGCCCATTCGATGGAAAAACGGTAAGCGTTCAGCCCGGCCCGCGACATCAGCCGGATGTCTTCGCCGTAGCGGTTGTAATGGTCCACTGCCTCGCCGCTGGGCTCCAAAAAGTCCGTATGTACCATATGCTCCTGGACCCAATAGTCGCTGTGGATATTGTTCCCCTCCACCTGATGGGCCGCGGTGGCTGCGCCGATGAGAAAATCTTTTTCAAATGTCATAATACCAGACCTCCTTTCTTTTCATGAAAATATTATGTCATAAAAGACAGCCGCAGGATGGCCAAAAAATAGCGAACAGGGATAAAAATTTGTCCTCATACAGAACATACGCTAATTTTTGTACAATAGTACTGATTTTTATATTTCCGATAGCAGAAAAGCAGGCTATAATGATGTCACTGAACACGGATTCCAAAGAAAGGAGACAACATTATGTCCAAAAAACCTACTGCCAGCGAACTTGACGGCGTCCAATACCGCAAGGCAAAGCTCTGGCAAATCATCCTCTACGCCTGCAACGGACTGGTAGGCATGAGCGTCTACTCCCTGATTAATCTGGCAAGCTACAGCGCCAGCATCGGCTATGGAGTCACCACCATCGCCATCGGCTACATCCTGACCTGTACCCGCATCCTGGACGGGGTGACGGATCCTCTGCTGGCCTTTGTCTATGACAGGGTCAACACAAGGTTCGGAAAGCTGCGCGTCCTGCTGATTGCGGGATATCTGGTTGAGGCTTTGGGCCTGCTGTGCATGTTCGTCCTGTTCTCCAGCAAGGGCTTCGGCTGGATCGCTTTCACTCTGTTTTACATCGTGTATGTCATCGGCTATACCATCACCAACATGACGGCCCAGACAATCCCCGCCATCATGTCCAATGACCCCAGGCAGCGCCCCACAATCGGCGTCTGGACCACCGCTTTCAATTACCTGGTGCCCATGATAATGATGATGGTGCTGAATATGGTGCTGCTGCCCAGGTTCGGCGGGGAGTACAACCAGTCGTTTCTGTCCGCCGCCTGTATGGTCTGCCTTGTGATGGCGGCTCTGGGCACGGTTCTGGTCTGCATCGGCGTCACGGAGTTCGACAGGCCGGAATACTTCGCCGGACTGAAAAAGAAAGAGCCGCTGAAGCTGAAAGACATGGCGGAAGTGCTGGCCCACAACCGTCCCCTGCAATGCTACATAGCCTCCAACGCTTCGGACAAGATTGCCCAGCAGACGGCCAGCCAGGCTGTCATCACCACGCTGCTGTTCGGCATCGTCATAGGGAACATGGGGATTTCCACCCTGCTCACGGTCATCAGCATGATTCCCTCCATCCTGTTCGCGGCAGTGGGGGCGAAATACGCCGGGAAGCACGGCAGCCGGAAAGCCATTGTCACATGGACCTGGATCAGCATGGGCATTTCCCTGATTACCCTTGGATTCTTTATTATCATTGACACCAGCCAGATTGCGGTCATGATGAGCCCGGCCATGATTCTCTATGTGCTGCTGACGCTGGCCCAGAACGGGTCCAATATGTGCATCACCACGGCCAATACCTCCTTTATGGCGGACACCATCGACTATGAGCTGGACCGCAGCGGCAGATATGTGCCCGCGGTGGTGACCGGCACCTACAGCCTGATCGACAAGATCATTACCGCTTTCAGCGCCACGGTTGCCGCCGGTGCGGTGGCCATATTGGGCTATACCACCACCATGCCCCAGCCCGGGGAGACCTGCACCAGCGCCATTTTCTGGGTGACCATGGCAGTCAAGTTCGGCCTGCCCGTCTTTGGATGGATCTGTACGCTGGTGGCCATGCGCTTCTGCGGACTGGACAAAGAGGAGATGGTGAATGTACAGAAGCGGATTGCCGAGAAGAAAGAACAGGCCCGCCATCAGGTCATCATGGAAAATTTGCAGTAGGGAAAAGGGAATCACTTCTGTGTTCTGCCTGCCCTTTCCCGAAATTCTATGGGGGTGCAGCCCTCGATTTCGGAAAAGACCTGGCTGAAGTAATTCCGGCTGCTGAAGCAGAGGCGTTCGGACAGCTCCCGGACGGAGATGTTTGTGCCCCGCAGCAGAACCTTGGCATGAGCGATTTTGGCGTTCTTCACATAGTCATTGACGGTGAAACCGGTTTCCTCCCGGAATTTGCGGGTGAGATAATATTCCGTGTAGCCTGCCAGCTCCGCAAGGTCCCTGGCGCGGATTTTTTCCTCCAGATGGGTCTCGATGTAGTCCCGGCACTGGGCGATGGGGGCTGACAGATTCTTCCGCTGACGGACTCTGTATACCCTCCTTACAAAATCGTCGTACATGAGCGAGGGGATGGCGCGGATTTCATCGTAGGTGCGGGCATCCTCCGCGGACTGGATGTAGGAATCCCCCAAAGAATAAGCCTCCTCCGGCGACAGGCCGCCCTCTATGGCAGCGCGGCAGACAATGGAGGAGAAGACGATGGCAGAGGTTTTCGCCTGGCGCAGAGGGTCCGGCCCGCGCACGGGGACTCCTGCGCTGAGCAGCATGGAATCGTTCAGGGCGTCCTTGTAGTTCAGGTTGCCGGTGCGCACCATATCCAACAGCGCCTGCTCCGACATCCACACCCGATGGCGGTCCCGCTTCACGTCCGGGGGCGCGGCGTCGGAAAAGGATTCCTGAATGACCGTGTCGCTGGCGTCCAGTTTTTCGCCGGTGAGGCAGAAATGGAGCATCAACAGATACCGGGTAAAGAGGGAGTGCTGGACCACTGGCACCTTTTTGCAGGCTTCCAGCAGACGGCGCTTCAGGGCGAGGGGGATTTCACGTCCCGCGTAATGGCGCAGGCCATTTTCGATGTCCCGCATGGACACGTTGTGGGAAAAGGCAGGGCCGATTACGTAAATGTCTTCAAGCTGATCCCCCTGGCGGAGGAAGTCCACGCCCCATATCAGGCCGAAAGAGGTGCCCACGGCCTGGGGGGGCTGCTGGCTGCCGCCGCGGCCAAGCTCCAGCGCCCGCTCCTTGCAGCCGGGCAGGGCAAAAGCCGCGTCAAAGAGGGATTCTTCGGGGCAGTTGGAATAGAGCAGATGCCCGTCCGCATGGTAGCGCCAGGTGTATACATTGCCGCCGCAGCAGAGCAATTCCTGAAAAAGAGCCATGTTGTGCAGGATGTCCATGGGGCACCTCCGTTTCTTTCATGATAAAATAAGCATTCCATAATATCGTGCGCATAAGCGCACATGAAACCAGAAGGTGACACAATGTTTTTCTGTGTCAATATTGTACCATGACTAAAGTGCACTCATGGTATAGATGGCCATTCGGCCGTTCCATGCCACGAATATGGACTTATTATACCATATTATGTTAAAATTTTATATATCGGGAAAAGGAGAAATTTGTATGAGAAAAGTCATATCGTTGAATGAAAACTGGGATTTTTTCCAGAATGGTAACAGCACGCCGGTGACGCTGCCCCATACCTGGAACGCAGTGGACGGTCAGGACGGCGGAAATGATTATTACAGGGGCGTCTGCAGATATGTGCGCCGGCTGGAAAAGCCTGCCATGGAAGCCGGGGAGAGGGTCTTCCTGGAGATAAAAGGCGCCGCCATGTCTGCCCGGGTCATGCTCAACGGAGAAGTCCTGGAAAGCCATCAGGGCGGCTATTCCGCTTTCCGGATGGAGCTGACGGGACATTTAAAGGACCAAAACGAACTGGAGATTTCTGTGGACAACAGCGACAATGACAGCGTCTATCCCCAGAAAGCGGATTTCACCTTTTACGGCGGGCTGTACCGGGATGTGAATCTGATTATTGTGCCCCAGGTGCATTTTGACCTTTCCTACTGCGGCGCGCCCGGCATCAAGGTGACCCCGGTGGTGGATCTGGAGAAAAAGTCGGCCCATGTGACTGTGGAGACCTGGCAGACAGGGCCGGGGAAAGTGACAGTGACCCTGGAGGGAGGAGACGGGTCAGGCGCGGAGGGCCATGGAGAGAACGGGGAAGCGTGGGGCCGGACTGGCGGGAACGGTCAGGTGAAAGGCGGCAGGACTCAGATGGTAGTACCCGCGGACGGCCATGCCACGGCGGAATTTGAAATAGAAAACGTCCATCTCTGGGACGGCACGGAAGACCCCTATCTGTACAAAGTCACCGCGGTTCTGGACAGCGGTGATGAGGTGAGCGCCCGCTTTGGCTGCCGCTCCTTTGAGATAGACGCGCAGAAAGGCTTCCTGCTGAACGGACGCAGCTATCCCCTGCGGGGCGTGAGCCGCCATCAGGACTGCAAAGGGGAAGGCAATGCGCTGACAATGGAACACCACAGACGGGACATGGAAATTGTCCGGGAGCTGGGGGCCAATACCCTGCGCCTGGCTCATTACCAGCACGCCCAGGAATTCTATGATCTGTGCGATGAGAACGGCATTATCGTGTGGGCGGAGATTCCCTATATCACCATGCATATGAAGAATGGCCGGGAGAACACGCTGCGTCAGATGGAGGAGCTCATCGCCCAGTGCTACAACCATCCCTCCATAGCGGTCTGGGGGCTGAGCAATGAAATCACGGCGGCCAGCGCTGTCAATGAGGATTTATTGGAAAATCATAAATTATTAAACGATTTATGCCACAAAATGGACGCCACGCGCCATACCACCATGGCGAACGTGTTCATGCTGGAGACGGACAGCCCTATTTTGGAGATTCCCGATGTGAACAGCTATAATCTGTATTTCGGCTGGTACCTGGGCGAGCTGGAACAGAATGACGAATTTTTTGACGAATATCATGAAAAATATCCCAACCGTCCCATAGGCTTCTCCGAGTACGGAGCGGATGCCAACCCGGCGTTCCAGTCCGGCAGGCCGGAAAAGGGAGACTATACGGAAAGCTACCAGGCGCTGTACCATGAGCACATGTTGGAGATGATTGAAAAGCGCCCCTGGCTGTGGGCCACCCATGTGTGGAACCTGTTCGACTTCGCGGCGGACGGCCGGGACGAGGGCGGCAAGCACGGCGAGAACCAGAAAGGCCTGGTCACCTTTGACCGAAAGACGAGAAAAGATGCCTTTTACCTGTACAAGGCGGCATGGAACCCGGAGCCCATGGTGCATATCTGCGGCCGCCGGTATATAGACCGGGCGGAGGATGTGACAGAGGTCAAGGTGTATTCCAATGGAGAGGAAGTGGCGCTGTATGTGGACGGAACTCTTTTCCATACCCTGAAAGGCCGCCGGGTATTCCGTTTCCGGGTGCCCATTTCGGGAGAACACCGCATCCGGGCCCATGCCCGGTTCCGGGGAGATGCGGAGGAAACGGATGCCGTCACCGTGCGCAGGGTGCAGACCGAAAACCCGACGTACAGATTCGCGAAGAAGCAGGATGTGGTCAACTGGTTCGATCAGGATGAACTTGACCCGGAGTGCTTTTCCGTCTCCGATACGCTGGCGGACCTGCGTGCCAACCCGGAGGCGGGAGCTATCGTGAACCGGATGATGGAGAAAGGCGCGGCCTCCAGAGGCGATGTGGCCGCCGCCGTGAAAGACAATCCCGGATTGCAGCGGATGATGGGCAGGATGACTTTGATCAGCCTGCTGAAACAGGCCGGTAATATAGATGAGGAAAGCATCCGGCAGCTGAACCGCGTCCTCCAGGGAATCCGGAAAGCAGGAAAACAGGAAGACTGCTGAAATCAGGCCTGTGGCGCTTCCCGGATTGGCCCGCGTCCTTATGCATGGAGAAGAAGTTCTCCGAGACAGGAGATAGTGAACGAAAAAATGATGAGGAGGAAGCAGAAATGCCTATAAAAGCAGTACAACAGTTCATGCTGGGCACCGTGATGAACACGGAGGCCCAGGCAGCGGACACCATGCGGAAAATGAAAGCCGCCGGATATGACGGCATCGAACTGTGCGGCTTTATGCTGCATCCTGCCGGATTTCTGGTAAAAATGATGACAAAGGCCGCCGGGATGCCTGTAGGAAACGGCGGAAAGCTGGACTGGCCCGGACAGGTGAAAGAAAGCGGCCTGAAAGTGGTGTCGGTCCATCAGGATTTGGGAAGTGTGGAGCGGGATCCGGCTGCCGTCAGTGAGGAAGCCAGGAAATTCGGCACAGAAAAAATCGTCATCACAGGCATGTACCGGTTTTCCTATGGGGATGCCCAGGCGGTCAAAGGGCTGGCAGAGCGGCTGAACAAGGCTGGCAGGGCGCTTAAAAAGGAGGGAATCCAGCTGCTCTACCACAACCACAACTGCGAATTCCTGAAAGTCTCCCCGAAGCAGAACGCCTATCAGCTGTTATTGGAGGAGACGGACCCGGAGACCGTGAATTTTGAGTTCGACAGCTATTGGTGCGCCGAATGCGGGGAAAATCCTCTGGCCGTGATGGATATGCTGGGAAAGCGCATGAAGCTGTGGCATATCAATGACCGGGGAACCCGCATACAAGGTCCGGCCATGACGCCCATCCTAAAAAGCGACAGCATGGAGCTGGGATATGGGAGCATGCCCCTGGAGGCCCTTACAGAGAAAGCCGGGAGCATCGGTATAGATGCGGTGATACTGGAGAGCCACAGGAACTGGATTGACAAAAGTCCGGTGAAAAGTTTTGAGTACAGCGCTGAATTTTTGAACGCGCATTTTTATACCGAAGACCGCCGGAATTTACAGTAAAATAAGCAAAGGTATCTTGCCAGCGGTCTGTAGTCGGGATTCGCGGCGGATTTTACTGGCGCACAGCATAGAATCAGGAGGTAAGAAACGATGGATGCAATCCGTCTGAGAACAGAATATATGGAGAATCCTTTAGGCATAGATATCCGCAGGCCCTGTCTGTCCTGGAACTGCAGCGGCGGGATACGGCAGACCGCCTATGAAATCCAGGCGTCTTCCGGGGGCCGGGTCATCTGGGACAGCGGCAAGGTGAGCTCCGGCAGGATGCAAGAGATGTTTGGACAGGAGACGGAGAGCAGACAGCGCGTCTTCTGGAAAGTGCGCCTGTGGGATGAGGAGGACAGGGCAGGAGACTGGAGCGAAGAGGCATTCTTTGAGATGGGGCTCCTGGAGAGGGAGCAGTTTACGGCGAAATGGATCACCCCGGAGCTTGTCTGCAATCCGGAGGAGCACAAACCGGCAAGCTACCTGCGGAAATCATTCCTGGTGGAAAAAAAGGGGGAGGCCAGGCTCTACATCACCTGTCACGGCCTGTACGAAGCGGCCTTGAACGGAAAGCGGATAGGGGATTTCGTGCTGGCGCCCGGCACCTCCACTTATGATAAGAAGCTGGTCTACCAGACTTATGATGTGACAGAACTGGTGAGAGAGGGGGAGAATCAGGTACAGGTCATCCTGGGGGACGGCTGGTACCGCAGCTGCTCTGGCGTGGATGGGGACAGGAATCTGTATGGGGAGGACGTGGCCCTGTATTTTCAGCTGGAGATAGACGGCAGGCCGGTGTGCGTCTCCGACGAGAGCTGGGAGGCCTCTCAGGCGGGGCCCATTCGGGAAAACGATATGCAGCAGGGAGAAGTGGTGGACGGCAGATTGGAGGAAATAGAGGGCTACCACGGTGTGAACGAGGAAAATTTCGGGGTGGAGAATCTTAGCTGCTCTAACTGCGTGCCTGTGGTGGAGGCGGAGCGTTTTGAGGGACGGATCATTCGGACGCCCAATGGGGAGACGGTGATTGACTATGGGCAGAATCTGGCGGGATATATAGAATTTACCGTCAATGCCCATGCGGGAGAACGTATTGTGCTGACCCATGGGGAGACTTTGGATGAAAACGGCAATTTCACCGCGGAGAATTTTCAGGACAGGGAGCGCCACAAGGAAAACGGGGTCAGCCAGAGAGTAGTCTATATCTGCAAAGAGGGCCTGAACCATTACAAATCCAGGTTCACTATCTGGGGATTCCGGTATGCAAAAGTGGAGACGGATGCGGATCTGTCCTCTGCGAAGTTCGAGTCCATCGCGGTGTATTCCCGGATGGAGCAGCTGGGATATTTTACATGTTCTCATCAGGACGTTAATAAATTAGTGGAAAACAGTATCTGGAGCCAGAAGTCCAATTTCTGCGATGTGCCCACAGACTGCCCCACCAGAGAGCGGGCGGCCTGGACAGGGGATATGGGAGTGTTCGCCGACACAGGCATCTATCTGGAAGACTGCTATCCTGTAATACGGAAGTGGCTGGGTGAGTGCAGGCTGAATCAATATGAGGATGGAAAAGTGGCGAATATCGCGCCCAGGAATAATGTCCCCAGCTTCTTCTCGAAACTTCTGGCAGGCTCTGTGGGCTGGGGGGACGCGTGTATCATTGTGCCTTATACACTGTATCAGAGATATGGGGACGCCAGGATTCTGGAGGAGAATTACGACATGATGCGCAGATGGTACGCCTATCTGGAGAGCCGGGCGGGGCAGAAAGCAGCGCACGGGGCACAGGAATCTTCCGATTTACAGAATGCAGCCCAGAAGAGCGCAAGGCCTTTAGAGCCGGAACAGAAAGTGATGCCATCCTTTGACCCGTCGCAGATACCGGAGGAGTACCGGGCCATGGTGGCCAACATGCCGAAAGAGAAGCTGGCAGAGATGATGAAAAAGTTCCGGAAGACGGATGGGAAAGATGGGATGGACAAAACGGACAGAACGGCAGAAGAGAATCCCTTTGCGGCATATGCCATAGAGACAGGAGTGGACTACGGAGAGTGGTGCGAGCCGGATGTAGAGAGCACCGAGGTCATGCGGACGCCCCAGGGGAAAGTGGCCACGGCCTATTTTGCCAGGTCAGGGCGCATACTGGCTGAAATCGCGGAAATCCTTGACAGGAAAGAGGACGCGGACAGATACCAGGAGATTTCCGAAAAGGCGGCAGGCGCGTTCCGCCATATGGCTACGGAGAACGGCAGAATCCATTCCCGCAGGCAGGCGGAGTATGTGCGGGCTATCTCCTTTGGCCTATTAGAAGAGACAGAAAAGAAACAGGCTGCGGCAGATCTGAATGAGCTGGTGGTGAAGAATGATTATCATCTGAACACAGGATTCCTGTCTACGCCTTACCTCTGCGCTGTGCTGGCGGAGGGCGGCTATGTGGAGACCGCCTATAAGCTGCTTCTGCAGGATACCAGCCCCGGCTGGCTCTATGCGGTAAAGAAAGGAGCCACCACCATCTGGGAGACATGGGACGGTGCGGCCTCTCTGAACCATTATTCCTACGGAGCCATATGCGGCTGGCTCTTTGCCGGTGTGTGCGGCATCCGGCTGAAACAGGGAAAGATTACCATACAGCCCACGCCCCATAACTCACTACAGTACGCCAGGGCATCCTATCTGTCCCCGGTGGGAGAGATAATCAGCGCCTGGAGGTACGAGGGAGAGAAAGTGATATACGAGATAGAGATACCCTCCAATGCAGAAGCCGACGTGATTCTGCCGGACGGCAGGCAGGAACATCTGGCGGCGGGCAGGTATTGCCTGTAGAGCTTGTAAGGACTGGCAAAAGCGTGCATGTGCCATACCCCTTGGGCCTCACGACCCGCTGGATTTATAATGCCGAACTCCGCATCTCCAGAGCAGATAACAGGGAATCAGGAAAAGCGCTGCGGCAAAGGGCAGGAAAGCGTACCGGATTTCCTCCCGCCTGCCCAGCACGTAGAGGAGCGGATAATACTGCACCAGAGCGAAAGGGATGATGAAAGTCAGTACCCATAAGACGCCTTTCCCATAAATGTCCACAGGATACTTGCCGTGCTCGTTGAGCCCAAAGGTAAAGATATTGGTGAATTCCAGTCCATCCAGGAAGAAGAAGCTCAGCGCCGCCTGTATCAGGAAAATCCCGCTGAACAATGTGCAGCCTCCGGCCAGCATGAAAACCACAGTGGCAATCTTCAGCGGCGTCCAGCGGATGCCGCTGGCGGTAACGGCATAGACGAGGATGACCACGGCCTGTAGTACTCTGGTGAAGCGCTCTATATCCAGCTGGGTGCCCAGAATCTGCAGCAGCAGGCTGCGGGGGCGCAGCATCACCCTGTCGAACTCCCCCCGGCGGACCATGCCGGGAAAAGACTCCAGGCCCCTGGCGCAGATTTCCGCCAGGGAGAATGACATCAGCACGATGGAATAGCACAGGAGCACTTCCTGAAAGGTATAGCCCTTTACATGGGAAAAGCGCCGGAACATGAAAAAGACGCTTAAGAACACGGTAAAGGACGCAAAGAATGACCCCAGGGAAATCATGAAAAAGGATTTTTTATACTGCATTTTGCTCCGCAGGATAATGGACAGGTAGTGGCAGTACAGCCGCAGGGCGCCTGTCCCTTTTGTGTCTGTGTTTTTTGTATGCATATCGGCTCCTATCCGGGACAGTCAGTCCCTGTCTGAAATATTCTCGTATCGTTCGGAAAAAGGCTTGAAGTCATCCGCCCTGTATCATTAATTTCCGTTCGGCATTCCGGCACAGGATTTTTCCAATCATGACCATCGCTGCCAGCCAGAATATCTGTAACAATAGGGCCCTGTACATCGCTGCCCCTGCCAAATCACCGCTGTAGACCCGCAAGGGCACGTTCTGCATGGAGGCGAAAGGGAGCAGCTCCAGCATCCGCCGTATTGTTCCCGGGAAAAAAGGCAGTGGGATGTAGGCTCCTGTCAGAAAATCCATCAGAGAGGAGCACAGCCGCCTGAGTCCGTCGGAGGATACGGTGTAGAGGCCGGATATGTAGATCAACATGATAAAGGACACCGCTACCAGTACAGCCAGAGCCAGCGTCAGCAGAAAGAAGAAAAACTGCGGGAGGCCTGCGGGAGCGGAGAGCCGGTAAGACTTGGGCAGGAAAACGGCTACCAACAGGATAGGGATGCAGCGCAGCCCTGCGGCGGAGAGCCGCGAAGCGGTGCTCCGGGAGAACCACATGTCGTAGATGCCCACGGGCCTGCAGAGCTCATAGGCGATATCCCCGCTGCGCACGGAGTCCAGAATCTGACCGTCAAAGAGTCTGGCGGAGAGCATGGCGATGAAAGCCTGCTGGAACCAGATATAGGAACAAGTGGCCTCCATGGTCATAGGGTACGCGGCCGGGTTCGACTCGTGGAAAGCATGCATGGCTGCAATCTCCATGAAGCCCCAGAAGAACTGGGTGACGATTCCGCCAAAGGCCGCAGCCCGGTACTGCAGCCCCATGACGAGCCACATCCGGAAATAGCTGATATATTTTTTCATGATTTTATGATACCTTTCTGAAATATCTGGGAGAGTCACGATGTAGTCGGCTTTGTGCCGCGCCGGAATCTGTGCGGATTCAGGTGATTTCGTAGGATTTATAGAGTTGTGCCAGAGTCTCGTCCATGCTGGCGCCGCCTCTCTTGATATCCTCCAGCGTGCCGTCCATCAGTATCCTGCCTTTGCCGATCAGGATGATGCGGCTGGCCAGAGCCTCGATGTCCTGCATGTCATGGGTGGTGAGGATGACGGTGGTGCCGTGCTCCCGGTTCAGTTTCTTGACGAAATCACGTACAGCAAGCTTCGATACGGCGTCCAGCCCGATGGTGGGCTCGTCCAGGAACAGGATGCCGGGGCTGTGCAGAAGGGAGGCCGCAATCTCACAGCGCATGCGCTGCCCCAGGGAGAGCTGTCTGGCGGGAGTGCGCAGGAACTCTGTCAGGCTTAATGACTCAGTTAATTCCGCAAGGTTTTTTCGGTAGACCTGGTCAGGGATAGAATAGATATCTTTCAACAGTTCGTAGGAATCGATGACCGGAACATCCCACCACAGCTGGGAGCGCTGCCCGAAGACTACGCCTATCTGCCTGACATGGTCAATGCGGCGGTACTTCTCCTTTCCGGCTCCCAGGCTTCGGCCTTTGCCGTCCAGGTTCCAGAGAATCCGCCCGTCGATTGACACTTTTCCGCTGTCAGGTGTCAAGATTCCGCTCAGGATTTTGATCGTGGAGCTTTTGCCCGCTCCGTTGGGGCCGATGTAGCCAACCATTTCGCCGTCGCGTATGGTGAAGCTGATGTCGTTTAGAGCTTGGATTTCCTCGTACTCTCTGTGGAAGAGAGCCCTGCAGGCCGCTCCAAAGCCTGCGTTCCTTTTTGCAATCCGGTACGATTTGCATACATTCTCCATCGTAATCATTTTGCTTCCTCCTGGTAGTTATACTATCGCCGCATGACCGGCATTTCCATATCTTGCCAAGTAGGTCTTGCTCTGTCGGATTTTGCCGACAGATACCTGATAGGTAAAATATTTAGTTTTTTGAAACGAAAGGATTTATATTATAACATGCCGGGAGAAACAGGGCAAGCTTTTTTTGATCGAAGAGCGGCGGTAATGAAATAATGTTTAGATAAAACTAAATATTATATAATATTCAATAATATTTTATATAAGCATAAAATAAAGAATATAAATATAATTTGAATTAAAGTGATGGTTATACGTCAAAACATTCTGATAAATTCAAAATATTTTGCAGTATAAAAGAAAATAAACGAGATAAGGCAGAAAGTTGTCCGCTGAATTTGCATAAATTCCAATCATAAATTATTATACAAAAATCTAAAATAATAATTGACAAATCCCGAAAAATACCATACCATAGAAAGCAGATATGAGGACATGACAGAAAGAATGGATCGATATCAAATCATCATGAATAGAAAGGAGCATTACATTATGAAGAATTATAAGTTCTGGTTCGCCACTGGCTCACAGGATCTCTATGGAGACGAGTGCCTGGCTAAGGTTGCGGAGCATTCCCGGATCATCGTGGAAGAAATCAACAAATCCGGCATCCTCCCCTACGAGGTGGTGTGGAAGCCTACGCTGCTCACCAATGAGATGATCAGAGGGCTGTTCAACGAGGCGAACATGGACGCGGAGTGTGCCGGCGTCATTACCTGGATGCACACTTTCTCCCCCGCCAAGTCCTGGATTTTAGGGCTGCAGGAGTACCGCAAGCCTCTGTGCCATCTGCATACTCAGTTCAACATGGAGATTCCCTATGACACCATCGACATGGATTTCATGAATGAGAACCAGTCGGCCCACGGCGACAGGGAGTACGGCCATATCGTGACCCGCATGGGGATTGAGCGCAAGGTCATCATGGGACACTGGAGCGATGAGAAGATGCTGAAGAGGCTGGCCGGATGGATGCGCACGGCGGTGGGCATCATGGAGTCCAGCCATATCCGCGTGGTGAGAGTGGCCGACAATATGCGCAATGTGGCCGTCACCGAGGGCGACAAGGTGGAGGCCCAGGTGAAATTCGGCTGGGAAATCGACGCTTATCCGGTAAATGAGATTGCGGAATACGTGGCGGATGTCAGCGAGGGCGATATCAATGCGCTGGTGGAGGAATATTATTCTAAATACCAGATTCTGGACGAAGGCAGGGATGCCGCGCAGTTCAGGCGTCATGTGGCGGTGCAGGCAGGGATTGAAATCGGTTTCGAGCGCTTCCTGAAAGAGAAGAATTATCATGCCATCGTGACCCATTTCGGCGACTTGGGTTCCTTGAAACAGCTGCCCGGCCTTGCCATCCAGAGACTGATGGAGAAAGGCTACGGATTCGGCGGTGAGGGCGACTGGAAGACGGCGGCCATGGTGCGCCTGATGAAGATTATGGCAGAGGGGACCAAGGACGCCAAGGGAACCTCTTTCCTGGAAGACTATACCTACAATCTGGTGCCCGGCAAGGAAGGCATCCTGCAGGCCCATATGCTGGAGGTATGCCCTACCATTGCGGAAGGACCTGTCGGCATCAAGGTATGTCCGCTGTCCATGGGCAACAGAGAGGATCCCGCAAGGCTCGTGTTCACTTCCAAGGAGGGCAGCGGCATCGCTACGTCCCTGATTGACCTGGGCACCAGGTTCCGCCTGATCATCAACGAGGTGGAATGCAGGAAAGTGGAGAAGCCCATGCCCAAGCTGCCTGTGGCCACCTGCTTCTGGACACCGAAGCCCAACCTGACCGTAGGCGCTGAGAGCTGGATTCTGGCAGGCGGCGCCCACCATACCGCATTCTCTTATGACCTGACCACAGAGCAGATGGCAGATTGGGCGGATGCCATGGGTATCGAGACTGTAGTCATCGACGCTGACACGACTATCCGCGGATTGAAGAACGAGATGCGCTGGAATGCGGCAGCCTATCGTTGAAGCTATTGAAAAAGACAAGACCGCATGAGCGGCAATGCATAGAAAGCGAAGAAAAATATGGAGATTATAGAACTGAAAAAACATGCCAATGACGTCCGCAAGGGCATCATTGAGGCAGTGCACGGAGCAAAAGCCGGACATCCCGGCGGCTCCCTGTCTGCAGCGGATATTTTTACTTATCTGTATTTTGAAGAGATGAACATCAATCCTGCCGATCCCAGGATGGAGGGCAGGGACCGATTCGTCCTTTCCAAGGGACATACGGCTCCCGGCCTGTACTCCGCATTGGCCAACAGGGGATATTTCCCGGTGGATGACCTGCCCACTTTGCGCCATCTGGGCTCCTATCTGCAGGGACATCCCTGTCTGCAGCATGTCCCGGGCGTGGACATGTCATCAGGCTCTCTGGGCCAGGGGATTTCCGCAGCGGTGGGAATGGCTCTGGGCGCCCGGCTTTCGGGAAAGGATTTCCGGGTCTATACGCTGCTTGGAGACGGCGAGATTGAGGAGGGCCAGGTCTGGGAGGCCGCCATGTTCGCCGGCCACAGAAAGCTGGACAACCTGGTGGTGATCGTGGATAATAACGGACTGCAGATTGACGGGCGGATTGACGATGTCTGCTCCCCGAATCCCATCGACAGGAAATTTGAAGCTTTCAATTTCCATGTGATCAATCTGGAGGACGGCAACGACATGGAGCAGATTCGTGCCGCTTTCACAGAAGCCAAAAATACCAAGGGGATGCCTTCGGCCATCATCGCCCATACCTTAAAGGGCAAGGGCGTGTCCTTCATGGAGGGCAGCGTGGACTGGCACGGCAAGGCGCCCAATGACGCGGAATACGAGATCGCAAAGGCCGATCTGGAAAGGATTGGTGAAGCATTATGTCAGATGTAAAAATCGCTACCAGAGAGGCATACGGAAACGCGCTGGCAGAGTTCGGCGAGGCCTATCCGAATATGATAGTCCTTGACGCGGATCTGGCCGCGGCCACCAAGACAGGGGTATTCAAAAAGAGATTCCCCGAGAGGCATATCGACTGCGGCATTGCGGAAGCCAATATGATGGGTATCGCAGCGGGACTTTCCCTGACCGGGATGATTCCCGTGGCCAGCACTTTCGCCATGTTCGCGGCGGGGCGGGCCTTTGAGCAGGTGCGCAATTCCATCGGCTATCCCCATCTGAACGTGAAAATCGGGGCTACCCATGCGGGGATTACCGTGGGTGAGGATGGGGCCTCCCATCAGTGCAATGAGGATATCGCCCTGATGCGGACGATTCCCGGCATGACTATCCTGAACCCCTCCGACGCGGTGGAGGCAAAGGCCTGCGTGAAAGCGGCTCTGGATTATGAGGGACCTGTCTACATGCGGTTCGGGCGGGCCGCCGTGCCTGTGATCAACGACGGGGAGGATTACAGCTTCCGAATCGGCAAAGGCCAGGTGCTGCGGGAGGGCAGCGACGTGACCATCGCTGCCACCGGCATCATGGTGAATTCCGCCCTGGAGGCGGCAGCGCAGCTGGCCGGAGAGGGCATCAGCGCGGAAGTGATCAATATCTGTACCATCAAGCCTCTGGATAAGGAGCTGCTTGCGGCCAGCGCCGGAAAGACCGGAAAAGTGGTGACCGCTGAGGAGCATTCTGTCATCGGGGGCCTTGGCGGCGCGGTGTGCGAGGCGCTGGCGGAGTTCTGCCCTGTGCCCGTGTGCAGGATAGGCATCGAAGACGTGTTCGGCGAGTCCGGCTCCGCGGGGGCCCTGCTTGTGAAGTACGGCCTGGACGGAGCGGGCGTTTACAGGAAAGTAAAGGCGTTTCTGTCATAAAACATGCGCCGCGAAATGCCTTGCGGCAGGCAGAGGCATCTGCGAGGGACTGTTCGTGGGGGAGGATTCCGACATTCCCAACAGGAACGGCATGCGCACAGACGTGGTGGATGCGCTGAAAGAACTCCAGATTCCTGTGCTGCGCTGGCCGGGAGGCTGTTTCGCGGACGAGTATCACTGGATGGACGGCGTAGGCCCCAGGGAAAGCCGCAAAAAAATGGTCAACACCAACTGGGGCGGCGTGGTGGAGGACAACAGCTTCGGCACCCATGAGTTCTTTGAGCTCTGTGAGCAGCTGGGCTGCAAGACTTATATCAACGGCAATGTGGGCAGCGGCACTGTGCAGGAGATGTCCGAGTGGGTGGAGTACATGACCTTTGACGGCGTGTCGCCCATGGCGGAGATGCGCCGCAGGAACGGCAGGGAGAAACCCTGGAAAGTGGATTATTTTGCGAAAGAGAAATGAAATAAGGGACAAAACGGCAGAATGGTGAAATATATCTGTTCTGCCGTTTTTTTGGGAATGGTTTTGTAAAATGGACGGTAGAGGAGCAGGCTTATTGTTTTTCACAAAAACCCGCCTCTTCCTCTCCATCAATGCAATGGCGGGGAGGCGGATTACGCGGGACTTGCGGTGAAAAGCAGATGGCTTGAAACGGCCGTGGAGGGAAAATGTACAAATCGTATCAGGAAAATACGTAAATATAACCAAATCGGAAATCCGGGGCAAGAAAAAAGTTGCATGAAAGAAAAGAAAGGAATATAATATTTTAGAAAATACTAAAAAAGAATGGGTACTTTTGGAAATGGGTGATTGAGAATGCTGTATATCAAAAATCTTGAGGATGGAGTGGAGCTGTTCAAGGCATTGGGTTCCGAGGTGAGGGTGAATATCATTCAGCTGCTGCTGAAGAATAAGGAAATGAATATGAATGAAATCGCAGGCAGCCTGAACATCACCAATGGGGCGCTGACCAGCCATATCAAGAAGATGGAGGACGTGGGACTGATTCAGGTGCGGGCTGATTTCGCAGGGCATGGGAACCAGAAAATCTGCCGCGTGAAGCAGGAGAGGCTGCTGGTGGATATCGTCCCCACGGAGGAGGACGGCAACAGCGGCTTCTACGAGGCGGAGATTCCTGTAGGACAGTACAGCAACTATAATGTCTGTCCCACCTGCGGCATCGCTACCATGGATACCCTGATAGGGGAGGTGGACGATCCAAGATACTTTGCCCACCCGGACAGAATCAACGCGGGAATCCTGTGGTTTTCCAAAGGATATGTGGAATATCTGATTCCCAATGTGCTCCCCACCGCCCAGAGAATAGATGAAATCACCTTTTCCATGGAGCTTTCCAGTGAAGCGCCTGGGGTCAATAATGACTGGCCCTCGGATATATCCTTTATCCTGAACGACGTGCCCGTCGGCGTGTGGGTCTCTCCGGGAGATTTCGGAGATGTGAGGGGTATCTTCACGCCGGACTGGTGGTTCCCGAACTGGAATCAGTACGGGCTGCTGAAGATGCTGGTCATCAACAAGAGAGGGACTTTCGTGGATGGCCTGAAGATATCGGATGTGACGCTGGACAGATTCCGGCTTGACTACAAGAGCACCATACGATTCAGGATGGAAGTGAGGGAGGATGCCGCCCATGTGGGGGGCCTGACCTTGTTCGGGAACGGCTTCGGAAATTACGGACAGGGCATCAAGGTGCGCATGCGTTACAGCCCTATGGAGAATGCGGTGCAGCAGGCATAGGAGCGCGATTGCCGGGATATCCGTCATCATGGGCATCTTCGGATACTGCTTTGCAGTATTCCCGCTTATTGCTCTCTGTCATCTGATTTGCGGCTGCACATTATGGACGCAGGCGCACAACAGGATGCCGTTGACGACAGTGTATACACTAAAGTTTGGAAAAAACCATTGAAAAAGAACAAATGTTCTGCTATAATGGCATTCAGATAAGATGGGACAGGAGGGGAGGCAGATGGCTGGGGAGAATCATATCTATATTGCAATCGATCTGAAATCATTCTATGCCTCTGTAGAGTGCGTGGAGCGGGGGCTGGATACCCTGGACACCAATCTCGTAGTGGCGGACAGCAGCCGCACAGAGAAGACTATCTGTCTCGCGGTGTCCCCCTCCATGAAAGAATACGGCATCCCGGGCAGGCCCAGGCTCTTCGAGGTGGTCCGGAAGATAAAGGAGGCGAACGCCTATCGTCTGGGCAGAGCGCCAGGGCAGGTCTTTTCCGGCAGCTCCTGCCATGCCTCTGAGCTTCTGGCGTCCCCGGAGCTTGCGGTGGACTATATCACGGCTCCGCCTCGTATGGCGCTGTATATGGAATACAGTACGAAGATATACGATATTTATTTAAGGCATATGGCGCCGGAGGATATCCATGTCTATTCTATTGACGAGGTGTTCATAGACGCCGCCCAGTATCTGGAGGCCTGCCATCTTACCGCGGCAGAGTTCGCGGAGCGGATGATACAGGAGATCCTGAGAGAGACGGGGATAGTGGCCGCGGCCGGAATCGGCACGAATCTGTATCTGTGCAAGGTCGCCATGGATATCGTGGCCAAGCATGTGGAGCCGAACCAGGACGGAGTGCGGATTGCCGAGCTGGATGAGATGGAATACCGCAGGCTCTTGTGGAGCCATCGTCCCCTGACGGATTTCTGGCGGGTGGGCAGGGGATATGCCAGGAAACTGGAGGAGAACGGGCTGTATACCATGGGGGACATAGCCAGATGCTCCCTGGGAGGGTGCTCGGACTATCACAATGAGGAGCTGCTCTACCGGCTCTTCGGCGTGGGCGCGGAACTGCTGATTGACCACGCCTGGGGATATGAGCCCTGTACCATTGCGGATGTGAAAGCATACAAGCCCGATGGGAGCAGCATGGGGGCCGGACAGGTGCTGCAGTGTCCCTACGATTTTGAAAAGGCAAAGCTGGTAGTCCGGGAGATGACGGATTTGCTGGTGCTGGATCTGGTGGACAAAGGTCTGGTGACGAACCATATGGTGCTGACCATAGGCTATGATGTGGAGAGCCTGACGAATCCGGAGATACGAAAGGCGTACAAGGGCCCTGTCACCACGGACCGATATGGGAGGAAAGTCCCGAAACATGCCCATGGTACAGCCAATATCGGCAGATGGACATCCTCCACCAGACTGATCATGGATGGGATGATGGAACTGTACGACAGGGTTGTAGACAGAAGCCTGCTGGTGAGGCGGGTCACAGTGACGGCGGGGCGGGTGATGAAAGAGAGCGAAATCGTGGCGGAGGACTCCTATGAGCAGCTGGATATTTTCACGGATTATGAGGCGCTGCTAAGACAGCGGGAAGAGGAGGAGGCTGCTCTGAAGCGGGAGCGGAAAATGCAGGAGGCTATTCTGTCCATCAAGAAGAAATTCGGCAAGAACGCCATCCTGAAAGGGATGAACCTGGAGGAAGGGGCCACCACGGTATCGCGCAACGGGCAGATCGGGGGGCATAAGGCTTAGCGCGGCTGGGGACGGCGCAAGAATGGAACCGCGATACAGCGACCGGGAAGGGCATAGGGCGACACGGCTGAGGAGTTATAGCAGGACAGGGGAGACGGAATGGGGACATATGAGAGGGACGGAAAATAGGATGGCGGAAAATGAGCCGGCGAGGACGATGCCGGATGAAAAGAGGGCGGCAGATAACGGGGTGGCGGGCATGGCGGCAGCAGGGGAGAGTACAGCAGATGCAGCGGTTGTGAGAAAGATAGAGACAGCAGGGGACTGGGCGGAGGACAGCCACCGATATGACGATATCATAAATTTGCCCCGCCATGTCTCTGTGAAGCACCGTCAGATGCCGGTGTCCGACAGGGCGGCGCAGTTCATGCCTTTTGCGGCCCTTACCGGATTTGGGGATTCCATCCGGGAGACAGGACGGCTGACCGATGAGAGGATGGAACTGGAGGAGGACGTCATGAATAGCCTTGACGGAAAGCTGCAGTATCTAAGTGAGCGGCTCGGCGGCTGTCCGGAGATTTCAGCCACCTTTTTTCAGCCGGACCTTAAAAAGGCGGGCGGCGCCTATGTCACTGTCACAGGACGGATAAAGAAGATAGATTTGTATGACAGAATCCTCCTCATGGAGGACGGCACGGGGATTCCCATGAAAGATGTGGTGGAACTGGAGGGCGAAATATTTTCCGATTTGGACAGATAGGGCGGCGAAAGCGGTTGTTTTTTCCCTGATTTTGTGGTATACTTGCACAGGTTTTTATGCAGAAAAGATACAGGTAAAGTCGCAGATACGACAAAAGAATATATGGGAAAGCGTTGGGATGACAGATGGAAAGCAGAATCCGGGAGATATCCGCAATTCGGGTCACGATAGGGCGGGCGAAGCTGGCGAGAGATGAAAAAAGCGTCCAGAAGATATTTGAGGTGCTGGAAAAGTGCCTGATTCCCTGTGAGTGCATGGCAATCAACATCGACTGGCTGGCAATTGTGATAAGGAAATCGGAGGGCGGAAAGATAAACCGCTTCATCGCCATGCTGAAAGAGGAGCTGGACGGAACCAGTATCGAGGTGAACGGGGAACTGAGGCTGCTCTATATTGAGCAGGGGCATTTCACAACCCGGAGAATCGGCATAATCGTCTCCAGTCTTTCCATGCAGGATATAGAAATCAACATGCAGCGCTATGTACGGTGCGAAGACAGGCTTGTAATCGGCGTGTCCGTGGAGGATGTGAGCAGGGCGCACCGGATTATCAGGGGGATTCTGGATGCGGATTATCGAATCTGAACCCCGTGTGCGGCGGGATGTTTAAAGCCGCGCATCAGCTCAGGCCGCTGTCATACTCCGTGACGGACGATATCCGTATACGGTTCTGCGATACTTTCTGATATAGGATACAAGAACTCCTTGCTTTTTCCCGGACAGTCTATTATAATAGAAATACAAAATATAGGCAGAATAATCAATAAGAACACAAGATATAGAATTCAGCCGTATCCGTTGAGCTGACGGTGCGGCTATCTGTATGTCGAGTGGGCGAGGAGCGATGGTATGATGAGGATTCAGAAAAGAGACGGACGCGTGGTGCCTTATGAGGAGGAGAAGATTGTAGCCGCCATTCAGAAAGCCAATAACGAGGTGGAGGAGAAAGACAGGGCCGATCAGGCGCTGGTGGAGGAGATACTGGAGGCCGTGCAGGGAGAGGAACAGGAGCTGCAGGCCGTGGAGCATGTGCAGGACATCATCGAGAGGCATCTGGTGCAGCACAATAAGTACGCCCTTTCCAAGAAGTACATTGTATACCGCTATCAGAGGAGCCTTCTGCGCAAATCCAACACCACGGATGAATCTATCCTGAAGCTGATCCGCAATGAGAACAAGGAGCTGGCGGAGGAGAATTCCAATAAGAATACCCGTCTCGCCTCCACCCAGCGGGACTATATCGCCGGGGAGGTCTCCCGGGACGTGACCAGGCGCATGCTGCTGCCGGAGCACATCTCCATGGCCCATGACAACGGCGTGCTCCATTTTCATGACGCGGATTACTTTATCCAGCCTATCTTCAACTGCTGCCTGATCGACATCAAGGATATGCTGGACAATGGAACCTCCATCAATGGGAAGATGATAGAGTCCCCCAAGAGCTTCCAGGTGGCCTGTACGGTCACCACCCAGATTATCGCCGCCGTGGCCAGCAACCAGTATGGCGGGCAGTCGGTGAACATCAAGCATCTGGGGAAATATCTGCGCAAGAGCAGGGAGAAGTTCCGTGCCCAGCTGGATGAGGAATTCGGAGGTTCCCTTGACGAGGCCGCAAAGGAGAAAATCGTGGAGCTGCGCCTGCAGGACGAGCTGCGCTCCGGCGTCCAGACCATTCAGTACCAGATTAATACACTGATGACTACAAACGGACAGTCGCCTTTCGTGACTTTGTTCCTGCATATCGACGATGAGGACGAGTATGTGGAGGAGACGGTTCGGATTATCGAGGAAATCCTGAACCAGCGCATTCAGGGAACCAAGAATGAAAAGGGAGTCTACGTGACACCGGCATTCCCGAAGCTGGTGTATGTGCTGGATGAGAACAACTGCCTGAAAGGCGGAAAATACGATTATGTCACCCGCCTTGCCGCCAGATGCTCGGCGAAGCGCATGTATCCGGACTATATTTCGGCAAAAAAGATGCGGGAGAACTACGAGGGCAATGTGTTCTCCTGTATGGGCTGCCGTTCTTTCCTGTCCCCCTGGAAGGACGAGAACGGAAACTATAAATGGGAGGGGCGGTTCAACCAGGGCGTGGTCAGTCTGAACCTCCCACAGATAGGCATCATCTCGGGAGGGGACGAGGAGATTTTCTGGAAGCGGCTGGACGAGCGGCTGGAATTATGCTATGAGGCCCTGATGTGCAGGCATAAGGCCCTGCTGGGTACTCTGTCCGATGTAAGCCCCATCCACTGGCAGTACGGGGCCATCGCCCGGCTGAAAAAGGGAGAGAAGATTGACAAGCTGCTCTACGGCGGATATTCCACCATGTCCCTGGGCTATATCGGCCTCTATGAGCTGACCTGGCTCATGAAAGGCTGCAGCCATACGAAGCCCGAGGGCAAGGAATTCGCCCTGCGGGTCATGGATTACCTGAAAGAGGCTGCCGCCGGATGGCGGGAGGAGACGGGAATCGGCTTCAGCCTCTATGGGACGCCTGCGGAGACATTGTGCTACCGCTTTGCCCGCATCGATAGGGAGAAATACGGCGACATCCCCAACGTGACGGACAAGGGATATTACACCAATTCCTATCATGTGGATGTACGTGAGCCAATAGATGCATTCACGAAATTCCGATTTGAGAGCGAGTTCCAGAACAAATCCCTGGGCGGCGCGATTTCCTATGTGGAGGTGCCCAATCTCCTGAACAATGTGGAGGCCGTGGAGGAAGTGATACGTTTCATCTACGACAATATCCAATACGGCGAGTTCAACACCAAGTCGGACTATTGCCATGTCTGCGGATATGACGGGGAAATCATGGTCAATGAGGACAATGAGTGGGAATGCCCTCAGTGCCGCAATAAGGACCATTCCAAGATGAATGTCACCAGGCGCACCTGCGGGTATCTGGGAGAGAATTTCTGGAACATGGGCAAGACAAAGGAAATCAAGTCGAGGGTGCTGCATCTATGAATTATGCGACTATCAAGAAGACGGACGTGGCCAATGGCCCCGGCATACGGGTGTCCCTGTTCGTCAGCGGCTGTACCCACCGCTGCAAGGGATGTTTCAACAGCGAGGCCTGGGATTTCGGCTATGGACAGCGCTATACGAAGGAGACGGAGCGGGAAATCCTGGAGGCCCTTGCGCCGGAGTATATCCGTGGACTGAGCCTGCTGGGCGGGGAGCCTATGGAACCGGAGAACAGAGGAACGGTGCTGTCGCTGGTGAAAAAGGTGCGGCAGACGTACCCCGGGAAAGATATCTGGTGCTACACAGGGTATGACTATGAGAAAGACCTGCTGCAGTGGGCGGAGCGGGAAACGCCGGACGAAAGCCATGAAGCGCAGACGGCAAGGCTGCTCTCCCTCATTGACGTGCTGGTGGACGGAGAGTTCGTGGAGGAGAAAAAGAACCTCCGCCTGGCTTTCCGGGGGTCGGAGAATCAGCGGCTGATTGACGTGAAAGAGTCTCTGCGCCAGGGCAGGACCGTGTGCCTGTGAAGCCTGTAACGGTTTCTTGTAAGGAGCTTTCCGGCGGGAAAGCTCCTTTTGTGACGGCAATTTCTATGACAGACCGTGTGAAATCAGGCGGATGGTGAGCTGAATCATGTCCTCCATGGGCTCTTTCCGTCCGCCTTTTACCCATTGCCTGTAGATCCCGGTGAGGCAGTTATTGATATAGATAATCAGATAGAGCCTCTTGTCGGGAGGGTATTGGTCATAATCTTCGTCAAAGCAGAGAATGTCTTCGCTTTCAGCCTGCGTTTCAGCAATAGGGCAGTGTCCCTTGCTGTTCAATATCTTTTCATCCAGCTTATCTGCGGATTCCGAAAATGCATAACAATTGCGCACGATTTTTTCCAGGTCGGCGGGAAACTTAGCATCTTTGACCGGTTCCAGAAAACGCTTCATTGTGTCCGTCTGCATCTTGTGCAGCAGATTATCCATGGAAGCATAGTGCAGATAGAATGTCTTGCGGTTGATTTGGGCCCGCAGAGACAGTTCTTGTATGGTAATCTGCTGATAATCCATTTCCGCCAGCATCTCCCGGAAATTTTTCTGTATCAGAGCCTCTGTTTTCTGGTAACGCAAGTCCTCCTGCTTTTTTCTCATACGAACCTCCCTGATGCTATTCCGGAACATTCTGTGGTTTCGATTAATCTACATTTTCTGGAGAATGTGGATTAAGTAACAAATTCTGACAATTGACCATTGATATGCCGATTCGATTTGAATTATAATACAAAAGTGAGTAATAAGCAATAAAATATGAGCAAAAGCTGAATCTAAGGAAAGTGAGGAAAAAACATGGGAAAACTCGAAAAAATTGAAAAACTGGCAAGTAAGGGCAAAGCAGATAAGTTGCTGGGATTTGTAGGCGACAAGGATAAGGAAGTGAGATTGGCGGCAATTGCCAGTGTCTCCGGCATGATAGAAAATGAGGATGTCCGCAATACTGTAGTCGGACTGACGGAAGACGCGGACCCGGATATCCGCAAGGCTGCTATAACGGCTCTGGGTTCCGGCCGGGGCAGCTATGTGGAAACCAGACTGAGGTACTGTCTGACTCATGAAAAGGACGAGAATGTGCTTCAGGCTGTAAGGGCTGCATTAGAAAATATTAAGAAATAAAAAAGCTGCTGCCCGATGCAGAATCCATTGCGCGGGTTCTGCATTTTGCGGCAGCTCTTTTTAAGATATGTGCAAGTCTGTGCCGGTGAATGGTTTGAGAGTGTCATGGCGCTGTAAATGCATCTGGGATTCAGGGCAGGCTGTCGATCAACCGGTTCAGCTGGATGAAAAATTCATCGGATTCCACCAGCTTCAACTTATCGTAATAATATACGGCGTCGTAGACAGAAATCATAAGCGTGCGCCATTCCGTGGTGATGAGGCCGTTTTCTCCCGCCGGGTTCTCCGGGTGGTATTCCACAAGGGTGTTCTCCGGGATGTCCAGTTCCACATCTAAGGCATTGTCCGGGCAGAGAGTATCCCAGTCCGTGGTGACGATGTAATCTCCGTCCATGGTGACCTCAATCTGGGGATGGTGCGGGTAGAGGGTGGTGTAGCGGCCGTCCCTTGTAAGGTCGCCGCCTGCGTATTCTTCCCATATCTGCAACTCGCTGTCCAGGTCACAGACAGGGATGACATAGCTGCGGCCAGCTTTCAGGGAAAAATAGGAATCCATCAGATAGGTGTCATCTTCTATCAGGACGGAGGTGTCGGACAGAGATTCATCTCCGTACCATACACGGTCTACCGTCAACTTGTACACTACGGAAGAGGACTGGTTGTGGTACAGCTCCTTAGGGCCGAATTTGTCATTATAGGTATCGTAGGTGTATTGTTTGAGATATATATCTGTAATCGTTCCCTCTAAAATTGCGCTGGATTCAGACAGCATGTCTTCGCTGAACGGCAGTATTTCCGCGGTGGACTGGCTGACTGCGGAATAGTGTGACAGAATCTCCGGCCTGATTTGGCCCTGGGGGAGGGACAGGGAACTGTAGCTGACAGGGAGGCTGGCCTGCTGCTCTGTGCTGCGGCTGACTTCGCCGCTGTCGCTGCCCGCGGAAGAAGCAGCGGCAGAAGTGATTGCTTCGCCTGCGTCTTGGGGCAGCGGGGCCCCGGTATTGCTGTTGCTGTTTTTGGCAAGAGCATTGGGATTGTTGCTGTCATCGAGAGCGACAACCGGATTACTGCTTTCAGCTCCGTCTGCAGAGGTATCGAAAGCAGAGATATCATTCTCAGCCTGCCATATCCTGATACTAAATACGGCTATAAGGCATAGGGCTGCAGCCTGAGCGATGCGCTTCCTCCGTTTCCGCCTGGCCATTAAAATAGCATCCCGCCGTTCCAGTACGATTCTGGCGATTTCTCTGTCATTCTTCATATACAAAATCCTCCTTTTCCAGCTCCTGCCGGAGCGATTTCTTTGCCCGATAAGCAAGGTTCTCAATCTGCCGTTTGCTTTTTTTCATGATGACAGCCGTCTGGGAGTTATCGAAGTCTTCAAAGTAGAGCAGGTACAGAACCTGACTGTACTCCGGCTTCAGCCTGTGGAGCGCCCTGTGCAAAATGATGCGCTCCTCTGTCCTGAGATAGGACTGTTCAAGGCTTTCCTCATCGTCTGCCAGCTGTTCCAGATTCTCCGGGGACAGCTCTTTGAACCTGGAACAGCGCCTGAGATAGTCTGTGGCCACATTCCGCCCGATGGTATAGAGCCATGTCTTAAAAGTGCATCTGTGCCCGAAACCGGGCCTTTTGGTCACCAGCTTTACAAAGGTCTCCTCCATCAGCTCCTCGGCAAGGCATATATTTCCCGTGAAACTGTTCAGATACAGGATAAGGCCATCCTTGTAATCCCCTATGAGTTCCACAAGGCCCTCGTCATCACCTGCAAGGAAACGGCGGTAGCTGCTTGCACCGTTATCCATGTTCATGCCCCCCCTTCTGTCTATTAGACGCGTGAAACGCGGAATTCTCTCAGTGGAAATTAAATTTATCTGTCCTTTATGCTCTATTCTATATGATTTGATGGCAGCATGCCATTATAAAAGCTGAGAATTGGAAATTGTCCAATATTATATTTGCTGTTTGGACGTGGTCATAGTATAATAAAATTGTATTTATATATGGGTGTAAATGACAGTATAGTAGCACATAACGGCGTTTCATGCTATAATAAGAACCAAAACAACGAATTGAAAGGAAAGCGAGGAAATAACCGTGACTATAAATGAATCAGCGGAAAACTATCTGGAAACGATTCTGATACTGAGTAAAAAACTTCCCGTGGTTCGCTCTGTGGACATTGCCGAGGAGCTGGGATTCAAGAAACCCAGCGTCAGCGTGGCGATGAAGCATCTGCGGGAAAAAGAGCACATCATCGTGGACAAATCCGGCTTCATCACCCTGACACCTGCCGGCAGGGAGATTGCAGAGATGATTTATGAACGCCACCAGCTGCTGTCCTCCTGGCTGATACAGCTGGGGGTGCCGGAGAAGACCGCGGTGGAGGACGCCTGCAAGATTGAGCATGTCATCAGCAAGGAGAGCTTTCGGGCAATCAAGGATTATGTGGGGAATATAGTGGCCGAAGAAAAGTGACAGGACTCATTCTTTTTGGGCAGTCGTTCGTCAATAGGGAGTCATTCCGACAAAACAGTGCCAAACGCTTCTCTCCGTGCTGAAGTTGCGGATATATGCCTGTTTCTCATCCATACTGACAGCTTTGTGAAAAACGCAGACAGAGTCTGCTGAAATATCCTCTTGCAAAATAGTAAAAAATAATTACAATAGAGGACAAGACAAAAGCCCGCGGGAGAGCGGCTGGATCCGGAGAGCGTGCGGAAATCCTATGAGCTGGGCGCTGAGTTTTTCGGGGAGAGGTTCCGGGTAGACCCGGTTGTCTTCGTATGCCATTCATGGCTGCTGTTCCCCCGCAACAGGGAGGTGCTCTCGCCGGATTCCAACCTGTATTCCTTCATTTCGGACTATGATATTCTGAAGACAGAGGAATATGACGATTATTCGGAGGCCTGGAGACTGTTCGACGTAAATTATGAGGGAGACGTGGAGAAATTGCCGCAGGATACCTCATTCCGGCGGGCCTATGCGGAATGGATTCGAAAAGGGGAAAGGACGGGCGGCGCCTACGGCGTACATATGTTGCAGGACAAAACGTAAATTTTTTAAAAATAGTTATTGACAACAGACATTGGTTAGCATATACTAACAATCAGAGGGGATGAGAATCATTCTCAAACAGAGTGATGATTCATCCTCAAAGAGTTCAAAAGAAGGAGGATGCGTATATGCCGTTGTCAATGGCCCATGCGGGAGAGAGCAATGTAATCAAAAAGGTAGGCGGCAGGGAGGAGACCAGGAAATTCCTGGAAAACCTAGGGTTCGTAGTGGGAGGAGCCGTGACCGTTATCTCCGAGGCAGGCGGAAATATCATCGTCAATGTAAAGGAATCCAGGGTAGCCATAGGCAAGGATATGGCCAACAGAATCATGGTTTAGGAGGAGCGTGGCAATGAGCACATTGAAAGATACTGCCTGCGGGCAGACTGTAAAGGTAAAGAAGCTGTCCGGTGAAGGGCCGGTCAAAAGGCGCATCATGGACATGGGAATCACGAAGGGCGTGGATGTCTATGTGAGAAAGGCAGCTCCCCTGGGAGACCCCATTGAGGTGACAGTCAGAGGTTACGAATTGTCCCTGCGCAAAGCGGATGCAGAAATGATAGAGGTGGAGTGACCCCGGCCCATACTGCATCATTTTTTAGGGCATACGGTTAGTTTATGCTAATGAAAAGTAGCTGCAACAAATCAAAATCAGAAAAGCAGCATCTGCCAGGAATCCACATCGTGAAGCGGTGACAGAGGCAGATGCGCACTGAAATAGGAGGAAGCGTTAAAATGGCAATCAAAATCGCGCTGGCAGGCAATCCCAACTGCGGCAAGACAACATTATTCAATGCTCTCACCGGTTCCAACCAGTTCGTGGGGAACTGGCCCGGTGTGACGGTGGAGAAGAAAGAGGGCAGGCTGAAGAAATCCTACTGCGCCGGAAGCACGGAGGAAGTCATTATTATGGATCTCCCGGGCATCTATTCCCTGTCCCCCTACACCCTGGAGGAAGTGGTGGCCAGGAACTATCTGATTAACGAAAGGCCCGATGCTATCATCAACATCGTGGACGGCACCAACATCGAGAGGAACCTGTACCTGTCCACCCAGATTATGGAGCTGGGCATCCCCGTGGTCATGGCGGTGAACATGATGGACGTGGTGGAGAAGTCAGGGGACAAGATACATACCGACAAGCTGGCCGGGAAGCTGGGATGTGAGGTGACTGAGATTTCCGCCCTGAAAGGAACCGGCCTGGAGACGGCTGCGAAAAAAGCCATAACAGCGGCCCGGAGGAAAGCGGCTGAGACGCCTGTGCATGAATTTGCCCAGAACGTGGAGTCAGCCATCAGAGCCGTAGCGGCGAAGCTGGGGAACGGTGTGCCGCAGGAGCAGAAGCGCTTCTTTGCCATCAAGCTTCTGGAGAGAGACGACAAAATAGACGCCATGATGAGCAGCGCGCCCGATGTGTCGGCTGAAATCAAGAGTCTGGAGGATGCCTTTGACGATGACACAGAGAGCATCATCACCAATGAGAGATACGAATACATTTCTTCTATTATAAAGGAGTGCTATACGAAAAAAGGAAAAGAGAAATTGTCCGTGTCGGATAAGATTGACCGCATCGTCACCAACAGATGGGCTGCGCTGCCTATCTTTGCCGTGGTCATGTTCATCGTGTACTACATCTCCGTCACCACAGTGGGCACCATCGCCACCGACTGGGCCAATGACGGCGTGTTCGGAGATGGCTGGCATCTGCTGGGCATCGGCGGTTCTGCCTATGATGCGGCGTGTGAGGAGTTCGCGGAGGCTACCCTGTTCACGGACGAAGTGAAGGCCGCTGTGGAAGCGGCGTCCCGGGCCGGGGTCATCGGCGCGGAGGATGTGCTGGGGGCTATAGAGGAAAATGACTTCGGCGGCTTTGACGAAGCCTACGGATCCTACGCGGACGCGCTGGCAGAAGCCGGCTTCGACCTGTCGGAAGTGGTGGATCCCCTGCTGGAGGAGGCTCCCGACCCTGCGGACTACGGCGTGTGGGTGCCCGGCATCCCCGTGCTGGCGGAAAACGGGCTGGAGGCAGTGGGCTGTTCCGAATGGCTCATGAGCCTGATCCTTGACGGCATCATCGGCGGCGTGGGCGCAGTGCTTGGCTTCGTGCCCCAGATGCTGGTGCTGTTCATCTTCCTGGCATTTTTGGAAGCCTGCGGCTATATGGCCAGAGTGGCGTTCATCATGGACAGGATTTTCCGCAAGTTCGGCCTGTCGGGCAAATCCTTCATCCCCATGCTGATCGGCAGCGGCTGCGGCGTGCCCGGCATCATGGCGTCCCGCACCATCGAGAACGACAGAGACCGCAAGATGACCATCATGACCACCACCTTCATCCCCTGCGGCGCGAAGCTTCCCATCATCGCCCTGATAGCCACGGCCCTGTTCGGCGGCTCCGGCCTGGTGGCGGTAAGCGCGTATTTCCTGGGCGTGGCGGCGATCGTCATCTCCGGTATCATTTTAAAGAAGACAAAGATGTTCGCGGGAGACCCGGCTCCTTTCGTCATGGAGCTGCCTGCCTACCACTGGCCTACCGTGGGCAATGTGCTCCGGAGCATGTGGGAGCGGGGATGGTCTTTCATCAAGAAGGCCGGTACCATCATTCTGTTGTCTTCCATCGTCATCTGGGCGGGCTCCTGCTTCGGCATGGTGGACGGGAGTTTCGGATTCAGCACCGAACTGGAGCTGGCGGACAGCGTCCTGGGCGCGATTGGGAACGGCATCAAATGGATTTTCAGGCCGCTGGGCTTTGACGATGCCACGGCTGCGATTGCTACCATCATGGGCCTGGTGGCCAAGGAAGAGGTGGTAGGCGTGTTCGGCGTCCTGGACTTTGTCAGCATGACCAAGGCGGCAGCCTACGCGTTCCTGGCCTTCAACCTGCTGTGCGCGCCCTGCTTTGCTGCCATCGGCGCCATCAGGCGGGAGATGAACAGCGCAAAGTGGACCTGGTTCGCCATCGGATATCAGTGCGGATTCGCCTATGTGGTGGCCCTGATCATCTACCAGCTGGGAAGCCTGTTGGGCGGATACGGCAACGTATTGGGAACCATAGTGGCGCTGCTGCTGATTGCGGCTTTGGTATATCTGCTGGTGCGCCCTTACAGAGAGAGCGGTACTTTGAAAGTGGATATGAAAAGGCTGTCTAAGAGTAAGGCATAAGATAAGCTGGAAAGATTGGATGAATTTTGCAGATAAGTGACATACACATACTATAGAAAGAAATGCGCAGACTCCTATACGGGGCTGCGCATTTCCCCTGTTCCTTATGAAATCTGAATAAGCCAGAGCTGCACACTTGACACTGACGAAGAGATAGTGTAATTTAAATTATATATTTGTATTTAGAAGTATACTTTTGACGACGAAGTCTGAGAATGACAATGTACGTTTTGGAGGATAAAGTGATAGATACACTATACATAGTGATGCCTGCTTACAATGAAGAAGAAAATATCGGAGAGTCGGTAAAGACGTGGTATCATAACCTCGAAGGAAAATCAGAGGATTCCCGTTTGGTTGTCGCAGACGGCGGCAGCACAGATGATACACACAAAATTCTTCTCTCGATGCAAAAAGACTATCCTCAGCTCGTGATTATATCGAATACCAGAAAAGAACATGGCCCAAAGTTGATTGCGTTATATAAATATGCGATAGAAAATGGCGCTGACTATATCTTTCAGACAGATTCCGACGGTCAGACAAATCCGGATGAATTCTATGCTTTTTGGAAAGAACGTGAGGCATATGACGGGATATTCGGAAATCGTCCGGTGCGCGGAGATGGAAAGGCAAGAGCACTTATAGAGAAGGTAGTCTGTATGCTGCTGAAGGCCTTCTTTGGCGTGAAGATTCCGGATGCAAATGCACCTTTCCGGCTTATGCGGGCAGAGCGTTTAGGACGATATCTTGAAAAACTGCCAGAGGATTATAATATCCCTAATATTATGATGACAACATATTTTGTATACTATAGAGAACGCATAAAATTTATCGAAATCTCGTTCAAGGCCAGATGTGGGGGAACAAATTCGATTCATTTGTGGAAAATAGTCAAAATAGGGTGGAATGCCTTGAAAGATTTTGCGGCATTCAGAGGGGATATGCGGAAGAATGAATATTAAGAAATACTCAAACCTGATTATTCTGCTGGGGATATTTGCGGCAGCACTCGTTTTTATGTCACAGAGCCCGTTGAATATTTTGCTCTTAAATGGAAATTCAGGCATAGATTCCAGCGTATTCCGAACGATTGCCATGCAGATGGAAAGGGGGCTGATGCCATATAGGGACAGTTTCGATCACAAGGGGCCGCTTCTCTATATTTATAATTATTTAGGCCTTTTGATAAAACGTCACAGGGGAATCTGGATTATTGAATTTATTTCCGCGTTTGCGGCTTTTGGTCTGATGTATAAAACAGCAAGACTAAAATGTGACAGAATGCGGTCCTTTTTTGTTTTGATAATTTGTGTGGCTCCACTGTACTCATATTTTGAAGGCGGAAATATGACAGAGGAGTATGCATTACCTTTTATTATGTCCGCAGTCTATATTTTTGCCGATTATTTCATGAATGACAGAATTACCAGGATGAGACTGGTGATTTGCGGACTTGGATTCGGGGCAGTATGTATGCTGAGGGTGAACATGATTGCCGTATGGATTGTGTTTTGCTGCGCGGTATTATTGCGAAGTTTTCGGGAGAAACGGTTGGAGGAAATACCACGATTTTTGCTGTATTTTTTGATGGGAGCCGGAATCATCGTGCTTCCGATATGTTTTTGGCTGATTTTCAATAATGCGTTTGTGGATTTTATAAAGGATTATTTTGTATTCAATATCATGTATACAAAAGATGCGTTCAGGGCTACGGCATTGAATAAATACAATTCATTCAGCGGCTTTGCCAATAATATCTATGTGCTGACTTCTATTGTGGTTATCTGCCGTGCCTGCAGGGACAGGAGTCTTTTCCATATTGCTTATCTGGGCTATGAGATAGCCGGGCTGCTGATGATCTGTATGTCAGGGCAAGGCTACGCACATTATGGAATGGTTCTGGTTCCCGCGCTGGTCTATCCGTTTTCACTGCTTTTGTCGAAAGAGACCATAAGGGAAGAAACATGGATATTGGCCTTTGTCCTCTATTTCTCGGTGTCAAGGGTGATTCCTGTCTGGATAGGAGGGATTGATAAAACGGCAGAGTATTTATTGATGGAGAACAGGACAAGAGAACGGACGGATGCGGTCGGGCAAGTGTGTACTTATATAACGACAAACACGGATATAGATGAGAAAATTATTGTATGGGGAAATTGGAACATTATATATGTGGAAAGTGAAAGGCTTCCTGCATCAAAATATTCTTACCAGCTGCCGATAGGCAATGTAGATGAAACAATCATGACAGAGTTCTTTGGAGAGTTGAGCGAAACGCTTCCCCGTATAGTGGTAATCTCACAGGATGAAAGGATTGAGGAAATATTGGGTTTTCTCAACGAACATCAGTATGCCTGTACCTTTGAAGTGGATGGATTCGCTGTGTATAGTCGGGGACTGTATTGATGGGAAAGCAGAAAAAATTTTATTCAGGAGGAAGATACAATGAACCGTTTTGAATATGTCATAGTATCGATTGACGGAGATTATGCCAATCTGAAGCGCACGGACATCGAATCCGACGAGCTGAAGCTGGTGGCCAGGGCGCTTCTGCCGCCGGAAATCACAGAGGGGACGAGACTCCTCTACGAATGGATGAGCTACAGCATCCTGTAATTCTTTTTTGCGCCGAAACCGGTCTCTTGCGTAAAAGACGCAAAGAACTTTACAAAAATTTAAGAAAACTATTGACAATTCCCACATTTGGGTCTACACTGAACTTGTAAATGATGATTATTAAGGTAAGAGTGGCTTGCAAGCCACTCTTACTTGCATGTTGGAAGAGTTTTACGAGAGAGCGCTTTACGGCATTTCACAAAGGATGCGGAGAAAAGCGCAACGGAGGTTTGGAATGTCACGCAGAGAAGACTATGAGATCAGGACACAGGCCTTGCTGGAGCCTATAGCAGAGGCTAACGGCGTGTCCATCTATGATGTGGAATATGTAAAGGAGGGCGCGGATTACCATCTGTGCGCCTATATCGACAAGCCTGAGGGCGTGAACATCCAGGACTGTGAGAATGTGAGCCGTGCCCTGTCGGACGCCCTGGACAGAGAGGATTTCATCGCGGACGCCTATGTGCTGGAGGTCAGCAGTCCGGGACTGGGCCGCGCCCTGAGAAAGGATAAGCATCTCCAGGCCGCCATCGGTGAGGATGTGGAAATCAAGCTGTTCAAGCCCATTGACAAATGTAAGGAGTTTTCAGGTGCGCTGGAACGTTTTGACGGTGAAAGCGTTACCATCCTGGAGGGAGAGACGGAGAGGACTTTCAAGCGCGCGGATGTGGCGCTGATTCGCCTGGCAGTGGATTTTTGAGGAAGGGATTTACTTACTATTTTGGAGACAAAAGGATTGGCAAATAGCCGGAACGGAGGAAATGATGAACAAGGAATTGATGGAAGCGCTTGACATTTTGGAAAAGGAGAAGGAAATCAGCAAGGAGACCCTGTTCGAGGCAATCGAGAACTCGCTGTTGACTGCCTGCAAGAACCACTTTGGCAAGGCGGACAATGTGCATGTGGAGATAGACAGGGAGACCTGCGATTTTCTGGTATATGCAGAAAAGGAAGTAGTCGCCGCCGAGGAAGAGGTGGAGGACGACTGCCTGCAGATATCCCTGGAAAATGCAAGAGAGATTTCCTCCATGGCGAAAGCGGGCGATATGATTCATGTGGAGATCAAATCCAAGGAATTCGGACGTATCGCCACCCAGAACGCCAAGAACGTCATCTTACAGAAAATCCGCGAAGAAGAGAGAAGCGTTATCTATAATCAGTATTATGAGAAAGAAAAGGATGTGGTCACAGGTGTGGTCCAGCGGTATCTGGGCAGGAACATAAGCATCAATCTGGGCAAGGCGGACGCCATGCTCAGCGAGAGCGAGCAGGTGAAAGGAGAAAGCTTCCGGCCCACGGAGCGCATAAAGGTGTACATCCTGGAGGTGAAGAACACGCCCAAAGGCCCCCGCATCAATGTGAGCCGCACCCATCCGGAGCTGGTGAAGCGCCTGTTCGAGTCCGAGGTGACGGAGATTAAGGACGGCACCGTGGAAATCAAGAGCATCGCCAGGGAGGCCGGAAGCCGCACCAAGATTGCCGTGTGGAGCCACAACCCCAACGTGGATCCGGTGGGAGCCTGCGTGGGCATGAACGGAGCCAGGGTGAACGCCATCGTGGATGAGCTGCGGGGCGAGAAGATAGATATCGTGAACTGGGATGAGAACCCGGGCAACCTGATTCAGAACGCCCTGTCCCCCGCGAAGATAGTGGCAGTGTTCGCAGATCCCGATGAGAAGACAGCAAAAGTAGTGGTGCCGGATTATCAGCTGTCCCTGGCCATCGGCAAGGAGGGCCAGAACGCAAGGCTCGCGGCCAGGCTGACCGGCTATAAGATAGATATCAAGTCCGAGACCCAGGCCAAGGACGCGCCGGGATTCCGCTACGAGGATTATATAGAGGAAGACTACGAAGACTATGAGGAGTACGAAGATGGCGCGGAGGAAGGGGACGCAGAAGAGTATGCAGAGGAAGAGGACGGCGGGTATGGGGAACCGGACAGCCTGACGGAACCGGAAAGCTATGAGGAAACTGCGGAACCGGACAGTTACGAAGAGGACGGAGTATATGAGGAAAGCGGGGAAGATCCCGTATATGAGGAGTAAGGATTCATATGGCAAAAAAGATTCCTTTGAGGCAGTGCGTGGGCTGCGGTGAGATGAAAGGGAAGCGGGACATGATGAGGGTCCTGAAAACAGCCGAAAATGAGATATGCCTGGACATAACAGGCAAGAAGAACGGAAGAGGCGCATATGTTTGTAAGAGCAGGGAATGCCTGCTCAAGGCCAGAAAGAACAAAGGTCTGGAGCGCTCCTTCAAAATGAGTATTCCGAGTGAAGTATATGATACTTTAGAGGGGGAGTTTGAAAAGCTTGAAGCAGAATAAGATTTTATCGCTTTTGGGAATCGCCATGAAAGGACGCAATCTGGTCAGCGGCGAATTTCAGACACTGGATGCAATCAGAAGTGGCTCCGCCATGCTGGTGATCATTGCGGAGGACGCGTCGGGCAATACCAGAAAGTTATTTACCGATAAATGTTCCTACTACGGAGTCCCGGTGGAGATATTCGGGACAAAGGCAGAGCTGGGGAGAGCTATCGGTAAGGATTTCAGGTCATCGCTGGGCGTGTGCGACGCGGGATTAGCGGATGTGATAAGCAGACAACTGAAAGAGAGGGAATCAGCCGTTTAAGGCAGAAATGGAGGGAAGCATGGCGAAGATAAAGGTACATGAGCTTGCAAAGGAACTAGAGGTGCAAAGCAAAGATATATTGAGCTTTTTGCAGGGAAAGGGAATCGAAGCGAAAGCTGCTCAGAGCTCTATCGATGAAGAGGCCTCACAGCTGGTGCGCAGCGCTCTCGGCAAGGGAGCAAAGAGCGCGCCGAAAGCGGCTGAATCACCTAAAAAGAAAGAATCGGCAAAGGAAGAGACGGCAAAGGAAGAAATGGTGAAAGAAGAGACAGCCAAAACACCTGAAAAGGATAAGGCAAAGCCTGCAAAGGCGGCGGATGCACAGACGAACGGTGCACCGAAAAAGAAGAAGACAATCATCGTCGTGAACAATCCCCAGAATTCGAGGATACAGGGACAGCGCTCCGCGCAGGGACAAGGCGGCGGAAATGCTGCCAGACGTCAGAACAATCAGGGGAACCAGAACGGTCAGGGAAGGTCCCAGGGCAACCGCAATAATGACCGCAGGACTCATGCACAGGCGCCAGTGCGCCCTATCAAGCCTCTGACACCTCCTTCGCCAACGCCTTCCGTACAGATGGTGCCTCCGAAGCCGCCGCAGCCCAAGGCGCGTCCTGAGCAGGCGGAGAACCGTAAGCCCCAGACAACGGCGCGCGAAGCTGCCGAGCAGAAGGCACAGGTACAGCAGACTGTAAATGAGCGGCCCCAGACTGAGGCGGTTCAGGCCGAGCGGCCCCAGAACGACAGGGTACAGCAGCCTGAGAGGCGTTCCGAGGAACGGCCCAGGAATGACAGGCCCCAGGGGGAGCGCAGCCAGGCTGAGAGACGTCCGGAGAATCGTTCTCAGGGCGGCAGGACCCAAAATGACAGGCCTCAGGGAGACCGCGGACAGGGCGGTAGATTCCAGAACGGGGGGAACGGACAGGACAGACCTGCAAGAGATGGCCGTTTCCAGGGCAACCGCAATCAGGAAGGACAGTCCCAGGATAACCGCAGCCGTGACAATCGCGGCTACAGGGACGGCCAGGGCGGAAACAGAAGCGCCGGTCAGGGCGGCCAGGGAAGAACGGACCGCGGACAGTTCCAGTCAAGAGGAGGCAGCGGCCAGAATGGCAGACCACAGGGAGACAGACAGAATGGATTTCAGCGAGGCGGCCGGCCGGGTGCTGGCGGCGGTATGGGCGATCGCCGTGGCCCGGGCGCTGGTCCGGGAGGCAACCGCAATTGGGGCGGTGGCGCGCGCGACGGCAGAGGCGCTGGAGGACAGGGAACTGGATTCAGAGATAATAAACCCAAGAGCTTTGCAGGAGAGACTCCGGGCAAGGATATGGAGAAGAAGCGCGAGGAAGAAAAGAGGCGCGCCAACAGCCAGGAGAAAGGCAAACGTTCCAGAAAGGACCATATCTACGAAGAGGATGAGGCGGTAAGGAACAAGCCGGGCAGGTTCATCAGGCCTGAAAAGAAGAAGGAAGAGGCAGTAGAGGAAGTCATCAAGGTGATTACTCTGCCGGATAGTATAACCATCAAGGAGTTTGCCGAGAAGATGAAGGTGCAGCCTTCCGCAATCGTGAAGAAGCTGTTCCTTGAGGGCAAAATCGTGACGGTAAATCAGGAGATTTCCTACGAGGACGCAGAGAATATCGCCATGGAATATGAAATTCTCTGTGAACGGGAAGTCAAGGTAGACGTTATCGAAGAACTGCTGAAAGAGGACGAGGAGGACGAGGCTTCGCTGAAAGAGAGGCCGCCGGTCATTTGTGTCATGGGTCATGTAGACCACGGCAAGACCTCGCTTCTGGACACCATCCGGAAGACTCATGTCATCGACAAAGAGGCCGGAGGTATCACACAGCACATAGGTGCGTATACTGTAAATGTTGACGAGCGCAGGATTACTTTCCTGGATACGCCCGGACATGAGGCGTTCACCGCCATGCGTATGCGCGGCGCCAACGCAACGGATATCGCGATTCTGGTAGTGGCGGCGGACGACGGCGTTATGCCCCAGACTGTAGAGGCTATCAGTCACGCCAAAGCCGCAGGCATCGAAATCGTGGTGGCGGTGAACAAAATCGATAAGCCTTCTGCCAACATCGAGCGTGTGAAGCAGGAGCTGACAGAGTATGAATTAGTCGCCACTGACTGGGGCGGCAATACGGAATTCGTTCCCGTGTCGGCCAAGACCGGCGATGGCATCGAGAATCTGCTGGAGACCATTCTGCTGACAGCCGACATCATGGAGCTGAAAGCGAACCCGGAGAGACGCGCGAGAGGCCTGGTTATCGAGGCTGAACTGGATAAGGGCAGAGGACCCGTGGCCACGGTCCTGGTACAGAAAGGTACGCTCCATGTGGGAGATTTCATCTCCGCAGGCGCCTGCTTCGGCAAGGTCAGGGCCATGATCGACGACAAGGGCAGAAGAGTGAAAGAGGCGACACCCTCCATGCCTGTGGAAATCCTGGGACTGTCCGATGTTCCCAGCGCCGGCGAGGTGTTCCTGGCCCATGAGAATGATAAGACGGCCAAGTCCTATGCCGAAACTTATCTGGCACAGAACAAAGAGAAGAAGCTGGAGGAGACCAAGACAAAGATGTCTCTGGACGATTTGTTCTCGCAGATCAAAGAGGGCAATCTGAAAGAGCTGAACCTGATCGTAAAAGCGGATGTACAGGGCAGTGTGGAGGCTGTGCGCCAGTCGCTGCTGAAACTGTCCAACGACGAAGTGGTGGTCAAGTGCATCCACGGCGGCGTAGGCGCAATCAACGAGTCCGATGTGACCCTGGCCAGCGCTTCCAATGCAATCATCATCGGCTTCAATGTAAGGCCGGACAGCACTGCCAAGACTACGGCAGAGCGTGAGGGAGTAGACGTTAGACTGTACAAGGTCATCTATAAGGCAATCGAGGACGTGGAGGCGGCCATGAAGGGCATGCTGGATCCAATCTTCGAGGAAAAGGTCATCGGACATGCGGAAATCAGGCAGATATTCAAGGCTTCCCAGGTGGGAAATATTGCCGGTTCCTACGTCATGGACGGTATCTTCCAGAGAGGCTGCAAGATTCGCATCACCAGAGAGGGCACTCAGATTTACGAGGGCGCGCTGGCTTCGCTGAAGCGTTTCAAGGACGATGTGAAAGAAGTGAAAGAAGGCTTCGAGTGCGGACTTGTGTTCGAGGGCTTTGACCAGATTCAGGAGCTGGATATGGTAGAGGCGTATATCATGGTCGAAGTGCCCCGCTAATACGCTGAGGAGTTCTGCTAAGGCAGGAAAGGATCCTGCCTAAGTAGAACCAGAGCTCAGCGGGAAAATGCCAAAGCGAACAAGGTTCGCTTTGGGCAGGCATTTTCCGGTAAGCTGTCAGGGCGCTTTGCCGGGGGCCTTCGGGTTGGAAAGGTTTGTGTAATGAGAAAAAACAGTGTGAAGAATACCCGTATCAACGGGGAAGTGCAGCGGGTGCTGGCGGAGACGATTCGGGGGGAAATCAAGGATCCCCGGATCAGTCCGTGGACAAGCGTTGTTTCCGTGGAAGTGGCTCCGGATTTAAAGAGCTGCAAGGCATGGATCAGCGTGCTCGGTGACGAAGAGGTAAGGAAGGCTACCCTGGAGGGCTTGAGGAGCGCGGAGGGTTTCATGCGGGGCAGACTGGCCCGGGAGATTAATCTGCGCAATACGCCGGAGATTACCTTTATCATGGATCAGTCGATTGAATATGGGGTCAATATGTCGCGCAGGATTGACGAGGTCATCGCACAGGATGACGAAAGTGCAAAGAACCGCGCGGATGAGGAAATAGAGTCTGAGAGTGGTTCGGATTTTGGCGCTGACGCAGACCCGGATGAAAAGGAATGAGGGTATGAATTTGGATTTATTGGCAGAATGCAGGGAAGCGAAGCGGATCGGCATCGCCGGGCATATAAGACCGGACGGTGACTGTCTGGGCGCATGCCTGGGCTTATGGCAGTATCTGGTGAAATGTCTTCCTGCGGCTGAGGTATGGGTGTTCCTGGAGAAGCCCGCGGATATTTTTAAGGATATCAAGGGATTTGGGGAAATCAGATCGGATTTCCCTGAGGAATCCCCTTTTGACGTGTTTTTTGTACTTGACACCTCTACGGACAGGCTTGGGGGCGCAGAGAAATATTTTAAGGCAGCATCAAAGACAATCAATATAGACCACCACGTCAGCAATCAGGGCGGGGGACAGATAAACGTAATCAGGCCCAAGGCCGGGTCTACCTGTGAGATAATCTACGATTTGATAGACTTGGAACAGCTGGACAGGGAGATGGCGCAGGCCCTGTATGTGGGCATCATCCATGACACCGGCGTGTTCCAGTATTCCAATACCACTCCGGAGACGCTTGAGAAAGGGGCTAAGCTGATCGGATATGGCTTTGACTTCCCGAAGCTGATATTGGAGACCTTTTATCAGAAGTCTTATGTGCAGGCGCAGGTCATGGGCAGGGCGCTGATGGAGAGCATCCGCTTTCTGGGAGGCAGCTGCATTGTGAGCGCCATTGAGAAGAAGACCATGGACTTCTACAATGTTGGGCCGAAAGACCTGGATGGTATCGTGAACCAGCTGCGCAATATCGAGGGGATAGACTGCGCCATCTTTATGTACGAGACAGGTGTGCTGGAATACAAAGTGAGCATGCGCTCCAGCGAGAAAGTGGATGTGGCTGAGGTAGCGGCCTATTTCGGCGGCGGAGGCCATGCAAGGGCCGCGGGCTGCAATATGACAGGCACTTTCCACGACTGTGTGAACAATCTCTCCTTACATATTGAAAAAGCGCTGAAGAAGTGGGAAGCGGAACATGATGAACGGAATAATAATCATTGATAAGGAAACCGGGTTCACCTCCCATGATGTCGTCGCGAAAATGCGGGGCATCTGCGGGCAGAGGAAAATCGGTCATACGGGCACACTCGATCCACTGGCTACGGGTGTGCTCCCTGTCTGTCTGGGGAGCGCCACGAAGCTGTGCGACATGCTGGCAGACAAGGACAAGGAGTATGTGGCGGAGCTGCTGCTGGGCGTGGAGACGGATACCCAGGATGTGACGGGACAGGTTCTGGCCAGGCGTCCGGTGGAAGTTCCGGAGGATCGGATCCGGAGCGTTGCCGCTTCTTTCGTGGGGGAATATCTGCAGGTGCCGCCCATGTATTCGGCGCTGAAAGTGGACGGCAAGAAGCTGTATGAGCTGGCCCGGGCGGGAAAAGAAGTGGAGCGGAAAGCCCGCCCTGTGAACATATATGAACTGGAACTGCTGGAATGCAGCTTTCCGATAGTACGTATGCGCGTGGTCTGCTCCAAGGGGACTTACATCAGGACGCTCTGCGCGGATATGGGAGAGCGGCTTGGGTGCGGCGGCACCATGCAGAGCCTGCGGCGGACCAGGGCGGGGCGGTTTTCCCTGGAAGATGCCTGTACTTTAGGCAGGCTGCAGCAGTGGAAGGACCAGGGCAGGCTGAGTCAGGCGCTGAGCCCTGTGGACAGCGTGTTCCAGGATTGCCCCGCGCTGCATGTGCAGGGAGAAGGCTGCAGGCTGCTGGACAATGGCAACGGGATTCTGCCGGAACAGACCGCGGAGGGGGAAAGATATGCCGCGGGCAGCTGGGTGCGGATGTACAGACCCGATGACAGCTTTGCGGGCATCTATGCCTATGAACCGGCCAGGAAATGGTATAAGCCGGTAAAAATGTTTTTAGAGAAAGAGTGATTCTATTGGAAATCATTGCCGATACGACAGAGATTCAGCTGGCGCAGGAGACAGCGGCGGCCATCGGAAAATTTGACGGGATACACATCGGGCACAGACGGCTTCTGGAAGAGATACTGGCCCGGAAAAAAAGGGGGTTGACAGCCTGTGTCTTTACGTTCGACCCGCCCCCGGCGGTTCTTTTTGGCTGTTCTGACGGAAAAGAACTGACTTCAAAAAAGGAAAAGCGCCTGCTGTTTAGCAGGATGGGAGTGGATATTCTGGTAGAATTTCCCATGAACCGGGAGACAGCGGCGATGGCGCCGGAGGCCTTTGCCAGGGATGTGCTTGCCGGGCAGCTGCAGGTCCGTTTCCTGGCCGCGGGGACGGATCTGTCCTTTGGAGCGAAAGGGGCGGGGAATGCCGCGCTTTTGCAGGAAATGGGGCAGGAGCTGGGCTTTGAGGTGAAGACTATAGACAAGGTATGCGTGGAGGGAGAGGAAGTAAGCTCTACGCTGGTGCGGGCGAAAGTGGAGAAGGGAGACATGGAGGCGGCGGAGCGCCTGCTTGGCATGCCCTATATGATCGCGGGCGAGGTGGTCAGGGGCAATCAGGTGGGGCGTACTCTTGGCTTTCCCACGGTGAACGTGCTCCCCGGGGAGGATAAGCTCCTTCCGCCCAACGGAGTCTATTTCTCGCAGGTGCGCTGCGGTGACAGAATGTACCGTGCCATCAGCAATGTGGGATATAAACCTACGGTCACGGACCGGAAAGTCATGGGGGTGGAATCCTATCTGTACGACTTTGCCGGGGATATGTACGGAAAGCGTGTGGAGGTGTATCTCCGCAAATTCAGGCGGCCTGAGAGGCGCTTTGACAGCCTGGAAGCCCTGCGGGAACAGCTCCGGGAGGATATAGCCGCAGGCAGATGAAAGGCAGCCCGAAAAAATAGTTTATAAAAAATTAAAAAATGTATTGTAACTTCTTGTTTTTTCCCGTAGAATTATGTAATGTGTGTAATAGTGCAACTTATAAAACCATTCGGGAGAAAATCAGATGAACGCGAGTATTATTTTGTCAATGGCAGGCGGCCTGGGGCTTTTTTTGTTCGGCATGCGCGTGATGAGCGATTCCATAGAAAAAGTCGCCGGTGCAAAGCTGCGGCGTATTCTTGAAATCTTTACCACCAACCGGTTCTCGGGCATGGTGGTGGGTGTGGTATTCACGGCTATCATCCAGTCCTCTTCGGCCTGTACGGCCATGGTGGTCAGCTTCGTCAATGCCGGGCTGATGAACCTGTATCAGGCGGCTGGGGTCATCTTCGGTGCCAACATCGGTACCACGGTCACTTCACAGCTGGTATCTTTCAATCTGTCGGCGTATGCCCCCGTCTTTCTGCTGGCGGGCGTGCTGGCGGCCATGTTCTGCAAGCATGAGAAAGTGAAGAAATTCGCGGATATCATCATAGGTTTCGGCATATTGTTTTTAGGGCTCAGCACCATGTCCGGTTCCATGGCCGGCATGAAAGAGGTGCCGGAAGTGGTGGACATGATAGGCTCGCTGAAAAATCCCGTCATGGCTACGCTGATGGGCCTTGTTCTTACAACTGTCATTCAAAGTTCTTCAGTCACAGTCAGTATCGTACTGCTTTTGGCAAATCAAGACCTCCTGTCCCTCTCCATAGCGCTCTATATCATTTTGGGCTGCAATATCGGGGCGTGTACCACGGCGCTGCTGGCATCGCTTTCCGGTAAAAAGGACGCAAAGCGCGCCGCGCTGATTCACTTTTGGTTCAACGTAATCGGCACGTTCATCCTGTATGTCATCCTGTTCCTGGCGGAGGGGCCCGTGATGCGGCTGATCTGGGCTGTGTCCTCTGACAACGGCCGTTTCGTGGCAAATGCCCACACCATGATCAAGATTTTCCAGGTCATCATACTGTTCCCTTTTTCCAAATGGATTGTGAAGCTGTCCTGTCTGTGCGTGCCCGGCGAGGACAGAAAGGTCAATTACAGAGAGAGCTATCAGCTGAAGTACATAGGCGACAAGGTTGTCTTCAACCCGGCCACGGCCGTGGTGGAGGTGGTCAAGGAACTGGACCGCATGGCCTCCCTTGCCAGCGAGAATCTGACCCGCGCTATGAATGCTTTGATTACACTGGATGATGAAGACATCAATGAGGTCTATGAGGTGGAGAAGAATATCAATTTCCTGAACCACGCCATCACGGACTATCTGGTGAAAATCAACCAGACCACTTTGCCGATCGAGGACTTGAAGAGTCTTGGCGCGCTCTTCCATGTGGCGAACGATATCGAGAGGATAGGGGACCACGCGGAGAATGTGGCGGATGCCGCCAGACAGCGCAAAGAGACAGGTGTATCCATCAGCAGGGAGGCCCAGAAAGAGCTGGGAGAGCTGCTGGACATGGTAATAGAACTGATTCAGTATTCCATCGAAATATTCGCCAGAAGCGATGAGAGCCATATCCAGGAGGTCATTGCCCTGGAGGACAGTGTGGACAACAAGGAGAAGGAGATGCAGAGGGCCCATGTGCAGCGCCTGACCAAAGGGGAATGTACGCCGGAGGCCGGTATGATGTTCTCGGATATCGCCTCGGGGCTTGAGCGCGTGGCGGATCATGCGACGAACATCGCTTTTGCTGTCATCGCGGCGGAGCGTGATGCGGAGGAAGCGTAAGAAGTCTTAGAATATTTAAAAAAAATGTAAGGAAACGGTTGACAGATAAGGATGCTGCCTGTATAATCTTTTTAGATGTAACAAATTCGTAATAATTTTGTCAAATATTTAATATGGGAGTGATATACATGAGATATTTTAGAAACAGAAAGATTGCAGCAGCTTCCGCAGGACTGATGTTATGTATGGCATTGCAGCCCATTACGGCTTACGCCACGGAGAATAGCGGCAATGTGCTGCAGTCGGCCGGCGTGACCTCCGTCCTGGAGACCAGCCTGTCCACAGAGGAATATATAGAACTTGCCCAGCAGGCCCAGGGAGCATCATGGGGCTATACCAACATCGGTATCTCCAATATCTCGGATGAACTTCTGAACGTCCGTGCAGTGCCTTCCATGGATGGGAAGCTGGTGGGGAAGATGCCAAAGGGTGCTGCATGTGAAGTTCTCGACACAGCGGACGGCTGGGCCCATATCCAGTCCGGCGAGGTGGAGGGGTATGTGAGCCTGGATTACCTGCTCACCGGCCCGGACGCGAAGCTCATGGCAAACGACCTTGTGCGCACGGTGGCCGTGGCGAACACGGACGGCCTGAACGTCCGGGAGAACCCGGATACGAACAGCCCCGTGGTGATGCAGATCAGGCAGGGCGAAGAGCTGGATTACCTGGAGACCATAGACGGCTGGGTGAAGGTGGCCGTGGACAGCGATGAGGTGTATGTCTCCGCGGAATACGCGGACGTGGTGACGAAGCTCGACACTGCCATCACCATGACAGAGCTGCTCTACGGCGCGGGCGTTTCGGACGTGCGGGTGGATTTGACAGAGTACGCCAAGCAGTTCCTGGGGAACCCCTACGTATGGGGAGGCACCAGCCTGACCAACGGCGCGGACTGCTCCGGCTTCGTGCTGAGCATATTCGCGAAGTACGGCATTTCCATGCCCCGTGTGGCAGCTGCCCAGGCCACTGTGGGGACATCGATCACCGCCGACCAGTTGCTGCCCGGCGACCTGATTTTCTACGGGAAGGGCGGCTACATCAACCATGTGGCAATCTACATCGGAGGCGGCCAGGTGATACATGCCAGCACAGAGCGGACAGGTATCAAGATAAGCAATTACAATTACCGCACCCCGGTGAAATATGTGAGGGTCCTGCAGGATTAAAGCGTGAACGGAATGAAAATTGATTGAACCAAATTCCCAATTATTGCTTTACAATCCTTCGTGGATATGCTATGATAACGGATGTGAAAGACGAGACAGGAAATGTCCGTCTCAGCCGATGCTCGGATTAGGGACGCTCCGGCCCGGTCTTAGTGTCAGGCGGTTATATAACAGGAGGAGAGAAAAATGATTTCCAAGGAAAAAAAGACAAAAATCATGAATGAGTACGCGAGGACACCCGGTGATACCGGCTCGCCCGAGGTACAGGTAGCAGTTCTGACCGCGAGGATTCAGGAGCTTACAGAGCATCTGAAAGTGAACCCCAAGGATCATCATTCCCGCCGCGGCATGCTGAAGATGGTAGGCCAGAGACGCGGCCTGCTGGAATATCTGAAGAGGAAGGATATCGAGAGATATCGTGCTCTGATTGAGAGACTTGGCTTAAGAAAATAAGGCAATTGCAAAGAAAGCAGGCTTGAGGCGTTGGTGTCTCAGGTCTGCTTATTCTTGGAATGGAATCTTTGAAAACAAGGAACAGAAGAAAGTCCCGAGACCGCTGAAAAGGGTATGGGGTTCATATTTTTTTCAGTAGTTTCGGTATCTTCTGTTCCTTAATCATGCGGCAGGGAAAATCTCTGTTGCGTCAAACAGCCGCGACAGCGGCGGAATGGAGGAAAATTTATGTACAAGACCTATGAAATGGAATTAGGCGGCCGCACATTAAAGGTTGACATCGACCGTGTGGGCAAGCAGGCCAACGGATGCGCGTTCATGCATTATGGGGATACGGTGGTGCTGTCCACCGCTACCGCATCGGAGAAGCCCAGGGAGGGAATCGATTTCTTTCCCCTGAGCGTGGAGTTCGAGGAGAAGATGTACGCTGTGGGGAAGATTCCCGGCGGTTTCAACAAGAGAGAGGGAAAAGCCAGTGAGAACGCCGTTCTGACCAGCCGTGTCATCGACAGGCCCATGCGTCCCCTGTTCCCCAAGGATTACCGCAATGACGTGACCCTGAACAACATGGTCATGAGCGTGGATCCCGCGTGCCGCCCTGAAATCGTGGCCATGCTGGGGGCGGCCATCGCTACATGTATTTCGGATATCCCATTTGACGGCCCTTGCGCCATGACCCAGATGGGACTGGTGGACGGTGAATTCGTAGTCAATCCCTCCCAGGAGCAGTGGAAGAATGGCGATTTGAACCTGACCGTGGCATCTACCAGGGAGAAGGTCATCATGATTGAGGCTGGCGCAAATGAAGTGCCAGAGGACAGGATGATTGAGGCCATCTACAAGGCCCATGAAATCAACCAGACCATCATCGCGTTCATCGACAAGATTGTGGCCGAGTGCGGCAAACCGAAGCATGAATACACCAGCTGCGCCATCCCCCAGGAGATGTTCGAGGAAATCAAGAAGATTGTGCCTCCCCAGGAGATGGAGGTAGCGGTGTTCACCGATGACAAGCAGACCAGGGAGGGAAATATCAGGGACATCACCGGGAAGCTGGAGGAGGCTTTCGCGGAGAATGAGGAATGGCTGGCCATTTTGGACGAGGCGGTATACCAGTACGAGAAGAAGACCGTGCGCAAGATGATCCTGAAAGACCATAAACGGCCTGACGGACGCGAGATTACGCAGATTCGTCCTCTTGCCGCGGAAGTGGACATCATCCCCCGGGTGCATGGCTCCGCCATGTTCACCAGAGGCCAGACCCAGATTTGCAACGTATGTACCCTGGCTCCCCTGTCCGAGGCCCAGAGAATCGACGGCCTGGATGAGAACGAAGTGAGCAAGAGATATATGCATCATTATAACTTCCCTTCCTATTCCGTAGGTGAGACAAAGCCCTCCCGCGGACCCGGAAGGCGTGAAATAGGCCATGGCGCGCTGGCAGAGAGGGCCCTGATTCCTGTGCTTCCCAGCGAGGAGGAGTTTCCCTATGCCATCCGTACCGTATCCGAGACTTTTGAGTCCAACGGATCTACTTCTATGGCATCCACCTGTGCCTCCTGTATGTCTCTGATGGCTGCAGGAGTGCCCATCAAGAAGATGGTGGCAGGTATTTCCTGTGGCCTGGTGACAGGAGAGACAGATGACGATTTCGTGCTGCTGACTGATATTCAGGGGCTGGAGGACTTCTTCGGCGATATGGACTTCAAGGTGACCGGCACCACAGAGGGCATCACGGCCATTCAGATGGATATCAAGATTCATGGTCTGACCAGACCTATCGTGGAGGGCGCTATTGCAAGATGCCGTGAGGCAAGGCTCTTCATCATGGAGAATTGCATGAAGCCTGCCATCGCTGTTCCCAGAGCGGAGGTCGGCCCCTATGCGCCCAAGATTATTTCTATCCAGATCGATCCTGAGAAGATTGGGGATGTGGTGGGCCAGAGAGGAAAGACCATCAACGAGATTATCGCCCGCACAGGCGTGAAAATCGACATCACCGATGACGGCAATGTATCCGTATGCGGCACTGACAAGGAAATGATGGACAAGGCCGTGGAGATGGTCAAGATTATCGTGACCGATTTTGAGGAAGGCCAGATATTCAAGGGCAAAGTAGTCAGCATCAAGGAGTTCGGCGCGTTTATCGAGTTCGCACCCGGCAAGGAGGGGATGGTCCATATCTCCAAGATCGCCAGGGAGAGAATCAACCGTGTCGAGGATGTGCTCACGCTGGGCGATGTAGTCACGGTTGTCTGCCTTGGCAAGGATAAGATGGGCAGAATCAGCTTCTCCATGAAGGATGTTGCGCAGAAATAGAAATTGCAGATCCCCTGGCCGTTCCGATATGTCCGGCGGGGGATTTTTGTTTCTTCAGGCTTGGGGGACGGGATGAAGAGGAGCATAAAATACGACTTGCTGCGTATTACCGCCTGTTTTGCAATCGTATTGCTGCATGTCTCCAACAGCTACTGGTATGTTGTGGACGTGGACAGTCAGGAATTTGCGGTAATGACTGTGTACAACAGCTTTACCAGATTTGGGGTACCTGTTTTTGTCATGCTGAGCGGACTTTTTGTGTTAGATCCGGAGAAAGAATTTTATCGATTCCGATTAGGACAATAGGAATTTTTGCTGTTGCCGGCTTTTTGGGGTGGCTGGCAGGCAAGATTCCGGTAATCGGAAAAGCAGTTACGTTTTAAAATCGGAAAAGCGTATGCCGGCGATTGCTGTCATGCGCTTTTTTTAAATTTTCTTTATAGTTATTTAATTGTATTTCTCACAAAAGAGTTTAAAATGTAACATAGCGAGTGGAGGAGTATTTTGATTTGCCTATGAGGAGGAATCGAGAATGAGAGAAAAAATGCAGCGGTTTATGTGGGGGCGCTACGGTACGGATCGTTTCAATCAGTTTTTGATGTTCTGCGCCATTGTATGTCTCTTAATTTCTTTTTTCGGAGGAGGGGTGTTCTACCTGCTGGCCACGGCAGTGATGATATACGCGTATTTCAGGATGTTCTCCAGGAACGTGAGCAGGCGCTCCCTGGAGAATCAATGGTATCTAAAGAAAGAGATGAAAGTCAGGAGCTGTTTCCTGAAGTGGAAGAAAGGATTTCCCACAAAAAAAGAGCTGGAACAGCGAAAAAATTATCATATCTATAAATGTCCCAACTGCAGGCAGAAAATCCGGGTGCCCAGAGGAAAGGGCAGGATTGCCATCACCTGCAGAAAGTGCGGAAAAGAATTCATCAAAAAAAGCTGAGAATAGATTCCGGGATGTCCATGGAGGTTTGCGATGTTCGGATATATTAGTGTAAACAAAGCGGAAATGAAGTTCAGGGAATTTGATATATACCAGTCTTATTACTGCGGCATCTGCCGGGATCTGAAGAGAAAATACGGCGTCTGCGGACAGATTTCCCTGAGCTATGATATGACTTTTCTGGCCATCCTGCTGACAGGGCTTTATGAACCCGCAACGGTACAGGGCAGCTGCAAATGCATCGCGCATCCTTTTGAGAGGCATGCCACAAGAAACAATATCTTTACGGAATACGCGGCGGATATGAACGTGCTGTTCGCGTACTACAAATGCCAGGACGATTGGGAGGATGAGAAAAAGCTTCTGAAGTATGCCTACGGCAGGCTGCTGGAGGGCAAGGCCGGTAAGCTGAAAGCGATTTACGCGGATAAGATTCGGACGATAAATCTGCTGATGCAGGATTTCTCGGACGCGGAGAAAGAAAGCAATGCGGATATCGATGCTCTGGCGGGCCTGTTCGGCAGAGTCATGGCGGAGATGATAGTGGCGAAAGAGGATGAGTGGGCGGAGAATCTGAGGAGGCTGGGATTTTTCCTGGGGAAATTCATCTATCTCTGCGATGCCTATGAGGATGTGGAGGAGGATATCAGAAAGGGGACGCCGAATCCGCTGAAGCTCAGGTACGCAAGCCTTGATTTCGAGGAAGAGTGCAGGACTATTCTGATGATGATGATATCGGAATGCTGCAAGGAATTTGAGAAGCTCCCTATTTTGGAGAATGTGGAAATCCTCCGCAATATACTATATTCAGGTGTCTGGGGAAGATACGAGGCTGTCCGGGAGAAGAGACGGCAGAATCAGGCGCAGGCGACGTCCATGGGTTCTGAGGCGTGAGGACGCTGTGGCTCTGCAGGATTTTCGGGCGGCGGTATCTGTCCGGGAAACGAGGAAAATATGTACGATCCTTACGGTGTGTTAGGTGTAAGCAGAAATGCTTCTGAGGAAGAAATCAAAAAAGCATATAAGGCATTGAGCCGCAAATATCATCCCGATGCTAATGTGAACAATCCCAACAAGGCTCAGGCGGAGGAGAAGTTCAAGGAAATCCAGGCCGCTTATCAGCAGATTATGAAAGAGCGCACTTCCGGCTACGGAGGAAGCTATGGCGGGTCAGGCTATGGAGGAAACGGCGGCTACGGCAGGAGCGCTTCCGGCGGAACCGGCGGAGCAAATGGCTATGGCGGTCAGGGCGGCGCTTTCTGGGGATTTGGCGGGCCTTTCGGCGGCTTCGGCGGTTTCGGCCAGGGGATGGATACCGGCTATGAGGAGAATAATTATATCCGTTCTGCGGGCAATTATATCCGCAATGGCTATTACAGGGAGGCCAGGACTACTCTGGACGGCATGAACGAGAGGGACAAGAGCGCCAGATGGTATTACTATAGCGCCATCGCCCATTCGGGGCTGGGGAACAATGTTGCGGCGCTGGAGCACGCGAAGCGGGCATCGGCCATGGAGCCGGACAATGCGGACTACCGCAATCTGGTGCAGCAGTTCGAGAACGGCGGCAGCTGGTATGAGCAGAGACAGGCACAGTACGGCTATCCCACTGTGGGGGTAGGAAATCTCTGTGCCAGATGGGTCTGCACTTTTATGATGTGCAATATGTGCTGCTTTGGGGGAGGCTGCTGCGGAGGCCATGGTATGTATTATTACTGATGGTAGATTTTAAGAGAGTTTTATTGTACTTATAATTTTATATAATTTGCCTGTTTGAAGCTGTTGACGGATGAGGACAAGAGCGTATGTTCCAAAAGGAGGAGATTGCGATGAGGAGACGGACAGGCGGGGACAACCACAGGGCTGTGGCAGAAGAGCTTAAATCGTCTGCCGCAGTTTTTGTGCTGTGACGAGTTTGAGAGGCGTGCCCACGGGTGATGAAGTCTGCCGCTGAATCCACAGGATTCAGCGCTCGTGAGCCAGGTAGCAATGAAGAAGAGCATTCATATGAAGAAGGGCATTCATATGGCGGGCTTTATGAATTTTCAGTATAAATGACAGGAATCGCATGACATTTGGAAGAAATAGGGGTATACTTTCTATAGGGATAGGAACAGAATTCATATCCGGAAAGGAGCTTCCGAAATGTCATTTATTCCAAGACCACAGGAAATCTACAAGCATTTTAAAGGAAATCTGTATCAGGTGACGGCTGTAGCGGAGCATACCGAGACCCGCGAGCAGCTGGTAATATATCAGGCGCTTTATGGGGATTTCAAGATTTATGCCAGACCGTTGGACATGTTCGTGAGTAGAGTGGACAGAGAGAAATATCCCGATGTGGAGCAGGAATTCCGCTTTGAGCTCCAGGGGCCGGGGGCGGAGAGGCGGAAGCCTGAGTCTGAGCCGGAGGCAGGAACAGCGGCGGAGACGGCGGCAGGAATCAGAGGACGCTCCGCGGAAGCGGTTCAGGGGACGGCTCAGGAGACAGCCCAAATGATGGCTCAGGAGAGGATGCCTGAGGACGGGGCAGACGGGACAAAGGTGCAGCCGGCCGATGAGGAAGAGAAGCTGGATCCGTTCGTGCTGGAGTTCCTGGACGCCGACAGCTATGAGCAGCGTCTGAATATCCTGGCAGGGCTTCATCACAGGATTACGGACGAGATGATTACCACCATGGCGATTGCCTGTGATATAGAAATAGACGATGGGGACATCGAGGAGCGGTACGAGGCCTTGAAGACCTGCCTGCTTACATTGGAGAGATACGAGTGCAACCGGCTGCGGTGAGCCTGCGGCCCTCTTTTATATGCATGAGCGATGAAATCTGCCGCTATGTCCACAGAATCTTTGTGCCCATGAGCCAGGGTGTGTGGTATTTTTGTGACCACGGGTATAAAATGCGGAAACAGGATGAATCAGCACATGAAAGGAGCGGCATATGGCATATCAGCTTGATGGGAAAATGGTGATAGGGGTCTCTTCCAGGGCCCTGTTCGACTTGACGATAGAAAATGAAATCTTTGAAAAAGAGGGACTGGAGGCATACTGCAGTTATCAGGTGGAGCATGAGCAGGATATCCTGAAGCCGGGACCGGGATTTGGGCTGATTGAATCCCTGCTGAAGCTGAATGAGTACAACAGAGAAAAAGACCTGGTGGAGGTCATCATCATGTCCCGGAACAGCCCGGACACTTCCCTGAGGGTCTTTAACGCGATTGCCCACTACGGTCTGAACATAACGCGCTCCGTGCTGGTGAGCGGCGCGTCGCTGGCGCCCTATCTGGCTGCTTTCCATACGGATCTCTTCCTGTCCGCCTATGAGGATGATGTGCAGAGCGCCATAGACAGCGGCATAGCGGCGGGAATCATCTGCACGGAACAGGCGGATGTCATTTCCGGGCGGGCATGGGGACGGGCGGACGGCGTCAGCCGGAGTCAGATACGCATTGCCTTTGACGGGGACGCGGTGCTATTTACGGATGAATCGGAAATGATTTTTAAGGAGAAGGGGTTAAGCGCCTTTGAGGAGAATGAGAGGACCCACGCCAGGGAGCCTCTTGCCGAGGGGCCTTTCGCCCAGTTTTTGAAAAAGCTTTCCAATCTCCAGCGGGAACTGGGGACCGGGGACTGCCCTATCAGGACGGCGCTGGTGACCTCCCGGAGCGTCCCGGCCCACGAGCGGGTCATACGTACCATGCGGGCCTGGAATGTGAGGGTGGACGAGGCTTTTTTTCTGGGAGGCATTGAGAAAAGGGATGTTCTGAAAGCCTTTGGAGCACAGATATTTTTCGACGATCAGTCCGTACATACGGCCAGCGCGGCACAGGCCGTGCCGGCGGCGAGGGTGCCCTACTGCAGAAAGAACGGCGGATGCGGTGTGAAGACAGCAGCTGCGGCAGCGAAATAAGGAGAAGCATTTTAAATGGAATATGAACATATTGTCAAGGGACGTTTTCTGGAACGTCCCAACAGATTTATCGCCCGGGTGGAGGTAGAAGACGGGGAGGCCGGGCACAGAGTGGAGACCGTCCATGTGAAGAATACCGGCAGATGCCGTGAACTGCTGCAAAAGGGCGCTGTCGTCTATCTGGAGAAAAGCGGCAATCCCTCGCGGTCTACGGCTTATGACCTGGTGGCGGTGGAAAAGGGGGAACGCCTGGTGAACATGGACTCCCAGGCGCCCAACCGGGCGGTGGAGGAGTGGCTGCGGGGCGGCGGCTTTTCACCGGATGTGACGCTTGTGAAGCCGGAGGCCCGGTACGGAAATTCCCGCTTCGACTTTTACCTGGAGGCAGGCGGGGAGCGGATGTTTATGGAAGTCAAGGGCGTCACATTGGAAGAAGAGGGCGTGGTCCGTTTTCCGGACGCTCCCTCCGAGAGAGCGGTAAAGCATGTGGAGGAGCTGATTGCTGCGAAGCAGGAGGGTTACCGCGTTTTTGTGCTGTTTGTCATCCAGATGGAAAATGTCCTGCATTTTACCCCGAACCGGGATACCCATCCCGAATTCGCGGATGCCCTGTGCAGGGCGGCCCGGGCGGGAGTGGAAATCCTGGCCTATGACTGTCTGGTAAAGCCGGATTCCATGACGGTGAACCGTCCTGTTCCAATCGCGATTTCACATGCGGATACCAGGGCCTCTAAGGAGGCCCTGGGCAGTGAGACGGCCCGGGGCATTAATGAAACCTTAAGAAAAAACTTAGGAAAGTATAAGCTTGAAAATATATGCATTCCTTTATTAAAATGGTATGATAAGAACAGACGTATTCTGCCCTGGAGGGAGATGCCCACGCCTTACCGCGTGTGGGTATCGGAAATCATGCTGCAGCAGACCAGGGTGGAGGCCGTGAAGCCTTATTTTGAGCGATTCATGAAGGCGCTGCCGGATGTCAAAGCCCTTGCGGAAGCGGAGGAGGAGACTCTTTTAAAGCTGTGGGAGGGCCTGGGCTATTACAACAGGGTCCGAAACCTGCAAAAGGCCGCTATCCAGATACAGAAGCTCTATGGCGGACATATGCCGGATACCGTAGAGGCGCTGCTCACTTTAAGCGGAATCGGCAGCTACACGGCGGGAGCCATTGCATCCATCGCGTTCCAGCGCCCGGTACCGGCGGTGGACGGCAATGTGCTGCGGGTGGTGGCGAGGCTTGGACAGGACGGCCGGTATATTGACGATTCAAAGGTGAAGGCTTCGGTGGAGCAGGATTTAAAGGAAATCATGCCAAAAGACCGCCCCGGCGACTTCAATCAGGCTATGATGGAAATCGGTGCCTGCGTCTGCATTCCAAATGGCGCGCCTCTGTGCGGAGATTGTCCCCTGGCAGGGATGTGCGAAAGCCACAAAGCCGGCACGGAGCAGGAGTATCCCAGGAAACAGGCCAAAAAGGCAAGAAAGATAGAAGAAAAGACTATCCTGATAGTCCAAAAGGAAGATAAGACAGCCATCCGGAAAAGGCCGGGCAGAGGATTGCTGGCCGGCATGTATGAATTTCCTTCTATGGAGGGATTCTGTACCGCGGAGGAAGTGGCGGCTTATCTGGCGGACAACGGACTGGAGGCTCTGAGCATACAGTCCCTGGAGGACGCGAAGCACATTTTCACTCACAAAGAATGGCATATGAAAGGCTACATGGTCAGTGTAGACGGGCCGGAACCGGGAAAGCTCAAGAACTCTTTCAGAGACTGGATTTATATCGAGCCCTGGCAGACCGAAGACAGGTTTCCGATTCCCTCAGCTTTTGGCGCGTATACGAAATATTTAAGCGTCAAACTGGGCAAGAATAGGTACTAATGAATGGGCTTTCATAATGACGAAAGGCATTCGTAACGAAGAGGAGCATTCATAAGGAGGATTAAGAACTGTGAAACTATTATCCGTAGCAATTCCCTGCTATAATTCTGAAAACTATATGAGGAAATGCGTGGATTCTCTGTTGGTGGGCGGGGAGGACGTGGAGATCATCATTGTGGATGACGGTTCGCTGAAAGACAGGACTGCGGAAATCGCGGACGAGTACCAGAGCAGATTTCCGAATATTGTGAAAGCAGTCCATCAGGAGAACGGCGGGCACGGCGCTGCTGTAAATACGGGAATCCGAAATGCCACAGGCCTGTATTTCAAGGTGGTGGACAGCGACGACTGGGTGAAAAAGGAGGCCTATCTGCAAGTGCTGGATACCTTGCGGGAGATGGCAGGGGGGGCTTCTTCCCTGGATATGCTGGTATGCAATTTCGTTTATGAGAAAGAGGGGGAGAAGCGCAAGAAAGTAATGCGCTACCGCCACATTCTCCCGGAGGGACAGATGGTGTCCTGGGAGGACTGCCACCATTTCAAAAAAGGCCATTATATCCTGATGCACTCAGTGATTTTCCGCACTAAGCTTTTGAGAGAATGCTGCCTGCAGCTGCCGGAGCACACTTTTTATGTGGACAATCTCTATGTGTTCGAGCCCTTGCCCTATGTGAAGAACATCTATTATCTGGACGTGAACCTGTATCGGTACTATATCGGCCGGGAGGATCAGTCCGTGAATGAGGAAATCATGATATCCCGGATAGACCAGCAGCTGAAAGTGAATAAAATCATGATTGACTATTTTGTGGACAACAAACAGGAAATCATGAAGAACAAGCGCCTCTGTCAGTATATGTTCAATTATCTGGAGATTATTACGACTGTGTCTTCGGTCCTTTTGATTCGCTCCGGCACGGAGGAGGGGCTGGAGAAGAAGAAAGAACTCTGGAGATATATGAAGTCAAAGGATCGGAAACTGTTCTTTCGGATGCGCAACGGCCTGTTGGGCTACGCCATGAACCTGCCGGGCAGGGGAGGGCGGAAGATTTCCGTGGGCGGGTATAAGATTTGCCAGAAAATCTTTAAGTTCAACTGATATTCGACAGATATGGAAAACTCCTGAAGCCGTCATGGCCGCAGGAGTTTTTGCTTATTGTCGGATTGTTACGGATAATCGGTTTTGCACCTACATGGACATCCGCTTCTTCATCTTGCGCTCTGCCCTTGCCGCGAATACTGCATCTCTTCTGTATACCAGCATATACATGACGGCGCCCAGCCCAAGGCCGGTAGCCACGTCAAAGCAAGAATGCTGTTTGAGGAACACAGTGGACAAGATGATGGAAAAGGCCAGGATGCCGGAGGCAATCCGAATTCCCTTTTTCCCTTTCAGCTCAGCGCTGCGCATGACGGCAAAATGTGCGCCCATGGAATTGTACACATGGATGCTGGGCCATATGTTCGTAGGAGTGTCTATCTTCCACAATGCGGAAACTGCCTGAGTGAAGATATTGTCCCGAGGCATTTCGGCAAGCCTCAGATGATGGCCGTTGGGCCACAGCGTGGATATAATCAGGAAGAGCGTCATGCCTGTGAACAAAAAGGCGCATGAATGGTAGTAATCCTGCTTATTCTTGAAGAAAAGAAAAACCACCACGGCTGCCACATAGCCGAACCATAAAAGATATGGGACGATGAACACTTCACAGAACGGGATGTAGTCGTCCAGGCCCACATGAATGACTTCATAGTTTCTTTTGTTGCGGTCCTCCAGCCATGCGAACCATGTGAGATAGACAATCATGTAGAGCGCAAGCGGGATACCGTGCCTGTATTTCAGGTACAGGCTCTTTATTCTTTCCATTTTTACAAGACCAAACCTTTCTTTCCATATTCTCAGTGTCATACAATTCTCTTCACACTAGTATAGCTTGGAAAAATTAAAAATCAATGGTCTTTTTTGGTTTTTAAGTATTATTTAGAAATCCTTAAGGATTCTGTGAACATATAATCCGTATGGCCTCTTTCTCACAGGAAACGCTGATATGATTGCTCTTGCGGGTGACCTCGCCGTCTGTATGCACCCAGAGCGGCAGGGAAGTCTCAATCGTAAGATTGCCGGACTGATAGGGAATGATGCCCCTGAACATATAATGCTTTCCGTAAAAGGCAGTAGGCAGCGCGAACAGAATCAAAAGCTTTGGCAGATTGCCCACCGCGCACAGATTCAATAGTCCGTCACTGTCCGACGCATCCGGGGCGAACATGAAGCCGCCTCCCTCGAACCGATGGAGCATACAGGCGATAAAAAGCATATTTCCGATATCCACGGGATTTCCGTCCTCTAAAGTAAGCTTTCCCGAGACGGCTTTGGAGGCGAAAAGCTGCCGCAGCGCCACGCCCAGATAGGTGAGCTTACCCAGCCCCAGCTTATTCATGGTGTCCTTTATCCTGGAATGCATGGCCTCCTCACAGACGGCGGCGTCAAAGCCGATCCCGCAGCTGACGGCAAAGAGGCGTTTTTCCCCGTCACCATAGGAGAGGACGCCCAGATCCATGGGGCGTATCCTCTCAAAGCGCAGGATTAAATCCAGGGCCTCCAGGGGGTCTTTTGGTATCTTCAGATCCCTGGCCAGATCGTTGCTGGAGCCGGTGGGAATATAGCCGAGAATTACCCGCCTGGGATCGTCCATCCCCTGCAGGGCTTCGTTTACGGTTCCGTCGCCGCCCAGGATTATCAAAGAGACATCCCCCTGTTCCCGACGGAGCAGATCTGCCGTAATGGAGACAGTGTCCCCGGCTTTTTCAGAGAAATGAGGACAGTAGGAAACATGCTTTTCCCGCAGTGCCGGTTCTATCTGTTCCTTCCATATCCGAAGCCCTTTCCCGGAGCGGGACGCGGGATTTATGATGACATGATACATGCTGAATCCTCATCTTTCGCAATGCTTTTGTAAGTCTCCAAGTTCCATTTTATCAGTAAGGGGCTTTTTCGTAAACCCGTTTTGTAAATTTTTGTTTGCAAACCATATATTCTATGATATAATCGGGCTGTATGTCAATGTGAGGAAGAGGAGGATTGAGAATGTATTCATTAGATGAAGTGAGAGCTGTAGATTCTGAAATCGCTCAGGCCATAGTAGATGAGCAGGCCAGACAGAACAGCCATATTGAACTGATTGCTTCTGAGAACTGGGTGAGCAAGGCTGTCATGGCGGCCATGGGAAGCCCTTTGACCAATAAATATGCGGAAGGATACCCCGGAAAGAGATACTACGGCGGGTGTGAGTGCGTGGATGTGGTGGAGAGGCTTGCCATCGAGCGCGCAAAGGAACTGTTCGGCTGCGAGTACGCCAATGTGCAGCCCCATTCCGGCGCACAGGCCAATATGGCAGTGCAGTTCGCGGTCTGCAGGCCCGGAGATACCATCATGGGCATGAACTTAGATCACGGCGGGCATCTGACCCATGGAAGTCCGGTGAATATGTCAGGGAAATATTTCAACATTGTCCCTTATGGTGTGGACGACAATGGTTTCATTGATTATGATAGATTGCGCGAGATTGCGGTGGAGGCGAAACCCAAGATGATCATCGCCGGGGCGTCCGCTTATGCGCGCACCATCGATTTCCGGAAATTCCGTGAGGTTGCGGACGAGGTGGGAGCGTTCCTCATGGTGGATATGGCGCATATCGCGGGCCTTGTGGCGGCAGGGCTTCATCCCAGCCCCATCCCCTATGCCGATGTGACTACCACCACTACCCATAAGACTCTGCGCGGTCCCAGAGGCGGTATGATTCTGTCCAGCAATGCCGTGAATGAGAAATATAATTTCAACAAGGCCATCTTCCCCGGTATCCAGGGAGGGCCGTTGATGCATGTCATCGCTGCAAAGGCGGTCTGCTTCAAAGAGGCGCTCAGCGATGAATTCAAGACTTATCAGAAGAATATCATCGACAATGCCCAGGCTCTCTGCAAGGGTCTGACAGAGAGAGGGATTAAAATCGTATCCGGCGGTACGGATAATCATCTGATGCTGGTGGATCTGACGAACTTCGGCCTCACCGGCAAGGCAGTGGAGAAGCTTCTGGACAGGGCCCATATTACCTGCAACAAGAATACCATCCCGGGCGATCCCCAGTCTCCTTTCGTGACCAGCGGCGTGCGTCTGGGCACACCGGCTGTCACCTCCAGAGGAATGAACGGTTCGGACATGGACAGGATAGCGGAGGCCATCGCACTGGTGGTAAAGGGCGGCGAGGAGCAGATTCCGGCTGCACGGGAAATCGTGCAGACTTTGACGGATAAATATCCTTTGGATTAAGCTTTCGGGCGAAGGCTTTCTTCTGAGGGAGAGGGCTGGAAGAGGAGAAGAACGATGATAAAAATAGCAGTGCTGGGATACGGAACCGTAGGCAGCGGCGTCGTGGAGGTCATTGAGCGCCACAACAGTCTGCTCAGTGAGCGGCTCAGAGAGAAAATCGCCGTCAAGTATATTTTGGATCTCAGGGATTTCCCGGGAGATACCTATGAGGACAAGATAGTACATGATTACAGCACGATTTTGAATGACCCGGAGATAAGCATCCTGTGCGAGGTCATGGGAGGCGTCGGAGCCGCTTATCAGTTCACGAAGCAGGCGCTGGAGGCGGGAAAGAGCGTGTGCACCTCCAACAAGGAACTGGTTGCGAAGCATGGGGCCGAGCTTTTTGCAATTGCGGAGAGGATGCATTGCAACTATATGTTCGAGGCGAGCGTGGCGGGAGGCATTCCCATCATCCGCGCCATAGGCAGCGCGCTGTCCGCGGACAGAGTGGAGGCTGTCACAGGCATCCTGAACGGCACTACCAACTATATCCTGACCAAGATGGAAAAAGAGGGAGCGGATTACGCGGACGTCTTGAAGCAGGCCCAGGAGCTGGGTTATGCGGAGCGCAATCCCGAGGCTGACGTGGAGGGGCTTGACGCGGGCAGAAAGATTGCGATATTGGCGGATATGCTGACCGGAAAGAATGTAAATCCTGATAAAGTCACTACAGAGGGCATCACAAAAATCACCAGTGCCGATTTCGCCTATGCGAAATCGGCGGGCATGACGATTAAGCTGCTGGCCAGATGCAGCGTCTCTGAGGACGGAAGCGTACAGGCGCTGGTGGCTCCTTTCATGCTGCCTGCGGACCATGCTTTGGGAAGAGTGGACGATGTGTTCAACGGTGTACTGGTCACCTGCACTATGCTGGGCGATGCCATGTTCGGCGGACAGGGGGCAGGCAAGCTTCCCACGGCCAGTGCGGTGGCGGCGGATGTGATGGACTGTGCGATGCATCCGGGCAGGACCGTGATGCGGGGCTGGTCTGAGGAGGAAGCAGAGCTTGCCGATGTGACAGAGACAGAAAGACGGTTTTTCGTGAGGATAAAGGCTTCGGCACTGGCAGACGTGCAGGCGGCTTTTGCGGGGAGCAGTCTTGTGGAGGCAGGGGGCGGAGAGGACTCAGGCCTTTTTGTCCCGGCGATGAAAGAGAAAGAATTCGACGCAAAGTGCGCGGCGCTTGGAGATGCAATCCTGAACAGGATACGTGTCGCGTAAGACAGAATCCATACAATAATAGGGGCAGTGAGGAGTGGGAAGAATGTCTAAGGTAGTGAAATTTGGCGGGAGCTCTCTGGCAAGCGCCGAGCAGTTTCGGAAAGTGGGGGACATTATCCGCAGCGATGGGGACAGGAGATATGTGGTGCCCTCCGCGCCGGGGAAGCGTTTCGACAAGGACAGCAAAGTGACGGATATGCTGTACGCCTGCTATGATACGGCGGAGGCCGGCAGAGATTTCAGGGAGGAGCTGTCGGCCATCAGGGCGAGGTACCAGGAGATTATCGACGGACTGGGGCTTTCCCTTAGTCTGGACGGAGAGTTTGAGACCATTGAGAAGAATTTCAAGGCAAAGGCGGGCCGGGATTATGCGGCATCCCGCGGCGAGTATCTGAACAGCATCATCATGGCGGCCTATCTGGAGTTTGAGTTCGTGGACGCGGCTGAGGTCATCCGGTTCGACGAGGACGGCGTTTTCAATGCGGAGAAGACCAACGGCACGCTGGCGGAGAGGCTCGCGGTCAGCAAATATGCGGTCATCCCCGGTTTCTATGGCGCGAAGCCGAGCGGGGAGATCAAGACTTTCTCCAGGGGGGGATCGGATATCACCGGCTCTATCGTGGCCAAGGCTGTCCAGGCGGATGTGTACGAGAACTGGACGGACGTATCGGGTTTCCTTGTGGCGGATCCGAGAATCATCGAAAATCCCAAGGGAATCGATGTGATTACATACAGGGAGCTGAGGGAGCTTTCCTATATGGGAGCCGGCGTCCTGCATGAGGAATCCATCTTCCCCGTGCGGCAGGAGAATATCCCCATCAATATCCGCAACACCAATTCCCCTGACGACAACGGCACATGGATCGTGGGGAGCACCTGTCAGAAGTCGAAATATGTCATCACCGGCATCGCCGGGAAAAAGGGCTTCTGCTGCATCAATATTGAGAAAGACAAGATGAATTCCGAGGTGGGCTTTGGCAGAAAGGTGCTGCAGGCTTTTGAGGAGAGCGACATTTCCTTTGAGCATGTGCCATCCGGCATCGATACTATGACGGTCTTTGTGCATCAGGATGAGTTCATGCACAAGGAGCAGAAAGTGGTGGCCAGCCTTTACCGTCTGGCGAAACCGGATTCCATCGAGATAGAGTCGGATCTGGCGCTGATTGCGGTAGTAGGCCGGGGCATGAAAGCCACAAGGGGAACCGCAGGGCGGATTTTCTCCGCGCTTTCCCATGTCAATGTCAATGTGAAGATGATTGACCAGGGTTCTTCCGAATTGAATATCATCATCGGCGTGACCAATGATGATTTCGAGGCGGCAATCAAGGCAATTTATGATATTTTCGTGTTGACCAATTTGTGAGTTTTATAAGTTTTGTAGAAAAATTTGGAAAATTCGTACAATGTGTTGACAGATGGAGACGGAAACAATATAATGAATATGTTATCCTTCCATTGATGTACAGAAGAATTAAAATGCGGAAAGCTTTTTATGTGCGAAAGAAACGAAATACAGAGGATGAAGTGGGAGAAAGCGAAGGAAATGGACGAAAGTTCATTTCCTTTCCTAATATATACGCACAGTCGCTAAAATATGTTATTTTGCATGAGGATACAAATTTGTGGTAGGGCGCACAAATCGTGGTAGGGCGCACAAATCGTGAGAGGACGCACAAATGGATAATAAAGATCAGCAGGAGAGACGGGAAGCAAGGAGAAAAAGGAGGCTCAGGAACCAGATTATGGTATATGCCGTGTTCCTGATATTGATTCTGGCGCTGGGCACAGGAATCGGGTACGGCGTTTTTGCCCTGATGAAGAACAGGAAAGCTGCTGAAGAAAAGGAACAGAGCAACCAGGCATTGATTGATGAGATGCTGGCCACAGAGGATAGTATCCCCGCCATAGAGCCGATTCCGGAATCCACACCGGAGCCGACGCCGGAGGTGGTGGAGCCCACCTGGGAAGAAAGGCTCGATACATATGTGGATGAACGGATTTCGGAGATGACGCTGGAAGATAAGGTGGCGGGTCTGTTCGTAGTGAAGCCGGAGGCGATTACCGGGGTCGGCACTGTGATACAGGCCGGGGACGGCACCAGACAGGCGCTGGAGGAACATGCTGTAGGAGGGCTTGTCTATTTCAGTGAGAATATACAATCGGAAGAACAGCTCAGGGAGATGCTGTCCAATACGGCACAGTATGCCAGATATCCTCTTTTTATAGCCGTGGATGAAGAGGGAGGAGTTGTTTCCCGGATAGGCTCTTCCATCGGGCCCCAAATAGACAGCGCAGAGAATATCGGAGCTACCGGGGATCCGGAAAATGCCTATCAGACGGGAGTGACTATCGGGACTTCTCTGTCGGGTCTGGGCTTTAATGTGGATTTCGCGCCGGTGGCAGATCTGGCGAATGTGGAGGGCAGTATCATGGAGGGGCGCTGCTATGGCTCGGATGTGTCCGTGGTGTCCAGTTTCGTGACATCCATGGTGCGCGGGCTGCAGGAGCAGAATGTGTCCGCCTGTCTGAAGCATTTCCCGGGAATGGGCAGTGCCATCCAGGACCCCCACGATGGAATGGCATCTACGGACAGGACAGAGGAGCAGTTCTGGGCGGAAGAACTGGCGGTGTTCCAGGCAGGGATTGACGCAGGGGCGGATATGGTGATGGTGGGCCATATGGCGGCACCGGCGCTGACAGGCGACAACAGCCCCGGCATCTTTTCCAAGGTTCTCGTGACGGATATCCTGAGGGAGCAGATGGGCTTTCAGGGAGTCGTCATTACGGATGCGCTGGACATGTCTGCCATCTCAGAGTATTACGCTGCGGACGAGGCATCTATCATGGCGGTTCTGGCAGGCTGCGACATGCTTCTGATGCCGGAGGATTACGATAAAGCGTATCAGGGTGTACTGGAAGCCGTTCGGAATGGGAATATCGATGAGGAACGCATCAATGATTCCCTGAGACGGATTTACCGCATCAAATATGCGGATATGGTACCGTGACCTTATTCAGGGCATGAAACGGCCGGATGGCCATAAATGCCATGTGCGCCCTGTGCACATGGTATCATGACCTTATTCAGGGCATGAAGCGGCCGGATGGCCATAAATGCCATGTGCGCCCTGCGCACATGGTATCATGACCTTATTCAGGGCATGAAGCGGCCGGATGGCCATAAATGCCATGTGCGTCCTGTGCACATGGTGGAGCAGGACGAAACCGGAGAGCTGTTTGCTGTACAAGGCTGGAGGTAAGGAACTTGGACGAAAAGGAAATTTCACAGGCTGTCATCGGACGTCTGCCCAGATATTTCCGTTATCTGGGAGAACTGAAGGATGAGGGCGTGGAGAGGATATCATCTCAGGATTTAAGCGCGCTGATGAAGGTGACCGCTTCCCAGATCCGGCAGGATTTCAATAATTTCGGAGGGTTTGGCCAGCAGGGCTATGGCTACAATGTGGAGTATCTCTACGATGAAATCGGCAAAATCCTGGGGCTGGACAGACGGCATAAGTTCGTCATAATCGGTGCGGGAAATCTGGGACGGGCGTTGGGAAATTATACCAATTTCGAGAGGCGGGGATTCATTTTCCGCGGCATGTTCGATTCGAATCCTGAACTGGTGGGCAGCCAGGTCCGTGGCATCGGGGTCATGCCTATGGAGGAGCTGGAGCGGTTCATCCAGGAGAATGACATCGATATCGCGGTGCTGGCCATTCCGAAAGCCAGCGCAGTGCCTGTGGCGGAGAGGCTGGTGAAGACCGGAATCCGGGCTATCTGGAATTTCGCCCATGTGGATCTGAATGTGCCGGAGGGGATTCAGGTGGAGAATGTCCATCTGTCCGACAGCCTTATGAAATTGTCATATAATATCAGCAGGTACCAAATGGAAGATAGGCATTTGGGAGAACAAAAGAGGGATTAGAACCCAGGAGGTGCATGGAAGAATATGAAGCATGAGGAGGATGAGCACAGAAGGGAGCTTTTTGAACAGGCATTGAAAGGGAAGCATATACCCGTTCTGACTCTGGACAATAAGTGGTATCAGCTTTTGAATGGGGAGGCCAGGGAAGGTGTAGCCCGGCTGGAGGGAGAGCTGAATGCCCTTTTGAAGCAGCAGGGCAAGCTGAATAACGAGGTAAAGGAAATCAAACGGCTGAAGAAACGCCTGATGGGAGAGATCGTTTCCATGATGGGGGATGATGAGCAGCGCGATGACTCGGAGAATGCCCAGAAGACGGAGCAGAACAAGCGCCTTGTGGAGGAATGCAATGAAAAGCTGGAGAACTGTCAGGATGAACTTTTGGAGCTGCCCAGGGAAATCGAAAGGGTGAATTTCCAGCTGATGCTTGCTACCATGGATTGGTGCTATGATATCATGGCGGTGAATACCGAAAGTATCCAACAGACCGAAGAATGGATATCGGAAATCCGCGTAGAACTGAAGAAGAGACTGGTCAGGAAACAGGAGATGGAGCGGCATAATCATGCTATCTACAGTTATATGCATGATGTGTTCGGGGCTGAGGTAGTGGATATCTTTGACATGCACCATGATTTGGACGGACAGGATATGTGAGCACAGAAGAGAAAAGGGATTTTGGGATTGAAACGGACTGATTGCGGGACTGTGGCGGCAACAGTCTGTTTTGTTGTACAAACGGGATTTTGAGGCGGAACAGGAGGTGCTGTATGAAATATCTGGTGTCGGCGTCTGAGATGAGAGAATACGACAGTAATACGATAGAGAAGACAGGGATACCTGCATGCGTCCTGATGGAGCGGGCGGCCCTGGCGGCAGCGGAGATGATAGAGGAGCGCTGCGCGGGGCGGAGCGGCAGGCGGCATGTGCTGGTCATGGCCGGAATGGGCAATAACGGCGGCGACGGACTGGCCGTGGCGAGGCTTTTGAGCGAAAAGGACTATCAGGTGGAGGTCTGGCTGGTGGGAGATGAGGCAAAAGCTTCCGCCCGGTGGATACAGCAGAGAGAGATTCTGAGGAATTATCCTGTGGAATGTACAGACAGGCCGAAGCGGCAGGAATACGCGGTGCTGGTGGACGCCCTGTTCGGCGTAGGGCTGTCCAGAGCGGTGGAGGGCATATATGGGGAGGCTGTGGATGTCTTCCGGAATCTTGAGGGCTGGAGGCTCGCGCTCGACATGCCCAGCGGCATAGATACGGACACGGGCAGGATTCTGGGCCGTGCCGTGGAGGCGGACGCCACGGTGACGTTTGGCTTCTGCAAGCGGGGACTGGTGCTGTATCCGGGGTGCGGATATGCCGGGGAAGTGAGGATTGCCGACATCGGTATTTCGTCCAGGAGCTTTTATGGCGGGAAGCCCGGGATGTTCGCCTATGACGAGGACATTTCCGCACTTTTGCCAGAGCGGGACGGCGGCGGGAATAAGGGCACTTTCGGAAAGGTTCTGCTGGTTGCGGGAAGCGTGAACATGGCAGGCGCCGCAGTGCTGGCGGCAAAGGCTGCCTACCGGACAGGAGCGGGGATGGTAAAGGTCATCACGCCGCCGGAGAACAGGATTATCTTGCAGCAGGCTGTGCCCGAGGCGCTTCTGGGAACCTGTGGGGATCTGGAGGCGGGTATGGCGTGGGCGGATGTGATAGCCATCGGCCCGGGGCTTGGTAAGAACAGGGAGGCGCTTGCCTGTCTGGAACAGGTTATCCGGGAGGGCGGGAAACCTCTGCTGGTGGACGCGGACGGCCTGAACCTGCTCTCGGAACAGCCGGAATTATTTGAACGACTGGCAAGCCAGGGCAAAGCGGGCCGCACCATTCTGCTGACGCCCCATGTGGGGGAGATGGCAAGGCTCCTGGGATGTTCTGTCGCCGACTGCAAGGCAGACCTGCCTGCCGCAGGCGGCGCGTTGGCGGCAGGCCTGGGCGCCGTGGTGGCGGCAAAGGACGCGCGGACTTTCATCTGCGGGCAGGAACGGGAAACTTGCGTGAACCTGAGCGGAAACGACGGCATGGCCACGGCGGGGAGCGGCGATGTGCTGACCGGAATCGTGGCGGCTCTTCTGGCGCAGGGAATGGAGGGGTTTGAGGCGGCAGCCGTGGGAGCCTATGTCCACGGCAGGGCAGGGGATTATGTGGCGGCGAAGATTGGCCCCTATGCCTGCACCGCGGGAGACATTGCGGAGGCTGCGGCAGTCGTCTGCGGGCGTCCGTCTGTTCGACCGAACCCTCCCGGGGAAGATATCGTCAGAGATACGGAAATGAGCGCCTGTCGGATATGGGGGGTTCAGAATGGATTATGAGAGAACGCCTGCCTGCTGCCAGAGGGTGTGGGCAGAGGTGAATCTGGATGTAATAGAGGCGAATCTTTGGGGCGTGAAAGAGCGACTGGCCCCGGAGACGAAAGTGCTGGCTGTGGTCAAGGCTGACGCATATGGGCATGGCAGCGTACCTGTGGCAAAAAAGCTGGAGCCGCTGTCTTTCCTGACCGGATTCGCGGTGGCCACGGCTGAAGAGGCGCTGGCTTTGCGGCAGGGCGGGATACGAAAACCTATTCTTGTACTGGGTTATACTTTCCCTTATTCTTATGAGATGCTGGTAAAGGAGGAAATCCGTCCGGCGGTATTCCGCGCGGATACTGTAGAGGAGCTGGGGAGGACTGCCCGAAAGCTTGGAAAAACAGTAAAAGTCCATGTCAAGGTAGAGACGGGCATGAATCGGATAGGCATCCGTCCGGATGCGGATGGAATCTCCTTTATAAGGAGGCTCATGGACGAGGAGGGAATCGAAATAGAAGGGATTTTCACCCATTTTGCAAAGGCGGACGAAGCGGACAAGACAAATGCGGTAAGGCAGCTGGAAACTTTTCAGGAGTTTCTCCATATGATAAAGGGGGAGCTTTCTTTTGATATCCCGGTGAAGCACTGCGCCAACAGTGCGGCCGCCCTGGAGATGCCTCAGGCCCGGATGGACATGGTGCGGGCCGGAATCGCCATGTACGGGCTGTACCCTTCGGACGAGATGAGGCGGGACACGGTGAGGCTGCGCCCGGCTCTTTCCCTTTACAGCCATATCGTCTATGTGAAGACAGTGGAAGAGGGGGAGAGCGTCGGCTATGGGGGCACCTTTAACGCAACAAGGCGGATGCGTGTGGCCACGATTCCGGTGGGCTATGGGGACGGATACCCCAGGGGCCTGTCCGGCAGGGGATTCTGTCTGATACGGGGGAAAGAGGCGCCGATTTTGGGTAGAATCTGTATGGATCAGTTCATGGTGGACGTATCGGATATCCCGGAGGCGGCGGAGGGGGACAGAGTGGTTCTCCTGGGCCGTGACGGCGACAGGCAGATCGATGCATGGCAGATGGGAGAGCTGTCCGGACGGTTCCACTATGAGATCCTCTGCAATCTGGGAAAGCGGATTCCCAGGATTTATACTGACGATCGCCAAAGCTTGTCATGAATGCTCCTCTTCATTGGAATCCGTATCATGAGCGAAGGATTCCGGAGACATCGGGGAAATTTTCATTGCTTGTGAGTAGATATGAAAAATGGCAGAATCGTCTGAATAGTCCGCCAGAATATGGCAATACTATCCTACAAATACAAAAAGCGCTGATTTCTGCCAGGGCAGATTCTGCAGAGGCAGAAGTGGATTTGGAGGAAGAATGAGACGAGGAGATGTATATTACGCGGATCTCAGGCCGGTAATCGGTTCGGAGCAGGGAGGCATCAGGCCTGTGCTGATTGTCCAGAATGATGTGGGCAACAGACACAGCCCCACGGTCATCTGCGCCGCAATCACCTCTAAGATGAACAAGGCGAAGTTGCCTACGCATATCGAGCTGAACGCCTCGCTCTACGACATGGATAAGGATTCCGTGGTTCTGCTGGAGCAGCTCCGCACAATCGACAAGAAACGCCTGAAAGATAAGGTATGCCATCTTGACGGAGAAATCATGAGGAGAGTGGACAGGGCCCTGATGGTCAGCCTGGAACTGGATACATAAAGACGGGCTTTTCCAGGCGAATGAAAGCAGTTCTTGACGAACTGGCTGAGAGATGGTATATTGGAATATCAGAGAAAGCAAAGACGGCTTTCCGTGATCGAAAGGCCATTGCTGGAGACTCACAGCAACAAAACTTGTTTGGAGGAAAGGATTAAAATGGACGATGGTGGACCTACTGCCAGTATTATCTTTTACGTAGCATTGCTTTTGATTGATATGTTTTTCTACGGCTTCGGAGCGGCAGTGAATTCTTTGAATGAAAAGGAAATCGAAAGGAGGGCCGAGGAAGAGAACGATAAGAAATCAATCAGATTGCGGGCTATCATCGGCAATCCTAACGAGTATGTCAATACCGTACAGCTGATTACCACGCTGATTAATATCGTCGTCGGCGCGATTCATTTAAGGCTGTTGCTGGGCATTCTCTCCACAGGGCTGCATTTCCTGGCAGAAAGGCAGCTGCAGCTGGAGGGTATCCCGGCAGGTATCATTCTGGCGGTGTCGGCAGTGCTTTCTGCATTTCTGCTTCTGTACATAACGCTTACGCTGGGCGTGCTGCTTCCGAAGAAGATGGGGGCCAGAGCTCCGGAGAGATGGGCCTATGTCTGTATCACGCCGGTATTTTTCGTGACAAAACTGCTGTCTCCCTTTACCGGGCTGGTCAATGTGACCACTACCGGCATTCTGCGCCTGTTTGGTATAAACGGGAATGCGGATGGGGCGGATGTCACGGAAGAAGAAATCATCAGCATGGTCAATGAGGGTCATGAACAGGGACTGATTCAGGCCAGCGAGGCTGAGATGATTTCCAATATCTTTGAGTTCGGCGACAAGGAAGCACAGGACATCATGACCCACAGGAAAAATATAGTCGCCATCAGCTCGGACACGCTGCTGGAGGAGGCCATCACTTTCATGATGGAGGGAAAGAACAGCCGTTACCCGGTCTATGAGGAAAATATCGACCATATCATCGGAATCCTGCATCTGAAAGATGCCATGCGCTTCCACAAGGGAGCAGGGGGGCAGCCTCTGAAAGAACTGGAGGATTTGATGCGCGATCCCGTCTTCGTCCCCCGGACTAAGAATATAGACGAGCTTTTCAGGCAGATGCAGGCAGGAAAGCAGCAGATGGTCATCGTGGTAGATGAATACGGCCAGACGGACGGTCTGGTGGCCATGGAGGACATCCTGGAAGAAATCGTGGGCAATATCCTGGACGAGTACGATGAAATCAGCGAGCATATCGAGGAAAAGGGTGAGGACCGGTATGTCATCGAGGGAAAGACACCGCTTCGGGAACTGGAAGAGCGATTCGGCATTTCCTTTGAGGACGAGGAGTTCGAGACGCTGAACGGTTTCCTGATTTCCAGGCTGGATAAGATACCGGAGCCTGACGAGGAGTTCGACGTGGACTTTTGCGGCTTTAACTTCAAGATTCTCAAGGTAGAGAAAAAGATGATTCAGAGCGTCCTTGTGACGAAGCTGGCGGAAGATGATTCGGAACTTGTAGAAAAAGATGAAAAATGATATGATAAGAACGGCAGGCAATGGCCGGAAAGGAAGATAAAAGGAGAGGAAACATGTCAGGACATTCAAAATTCGCGAACATAAAGCACAAAAAGGAAAAGAATGATGCCGCAAAAGGCAAGATTTTCACTATCATCGGAAGAGAAATCGCTGTGGCGGTAAAAGAAGGCGGCCCGGATCCCAATAACAATTTCAAGCTTGCCACGGTAGTGGCCAAGGCAAAGGCCAACAACATGCCCAACGACACCATCGAGAGAGGCATCAAGAAAGCTGCCGGAGACGTGGGCAATGTCAACTATGAGTATGTCACCTATGAGGGATACGGACCTAACGGAATAGCGATTATCGTTGATGCGTTGACCGATAACAAGAACCGCACGGCGGCCAATGTGCGCAGCGCGTTCACCAAGGGACAGGGAAATATCGGCACTCCCGGCTGCGTCTCTTTCATGTTCGACAAGAAAGGCCAGATTATCATCGACAAGGAAGAGTGCGAGATGGAGGCAGATGACCTGATGATGATGGCTCTGGATGCCGGGGCGGAGGACTTTGGTGAGGAAGAGGACAGCTTCGAGGTGCTGACGGATCCGGATGGGTTCGAGGGTGTAAGGGGGGCTCTGGAGAAAGAGGGAATCCCCATGATGAGCGCCGAAGTCACCATGATTCCGCAGAACTATGTGTCTTTGACGGATGAGAATGCGGTCAAGAGTCTCCAGAAGATACTGGATCTGCTGGACGATGATGACGATGTACAGGCAGTGTACCACAACTGGGATGAGTGATTGAATCCTGGAAGAAAGGGATTTGTATGGACAGACTGGCGATTGTAGTTCCCTGTTATAATGAGGAGGAGGTCCTGAAGCTTGCCTCCAAGGCGCTGCGGGATGTTCTGGACGATTTGGTCGGGAAAGGAAAAATCGCGGATGACAGCTTCATTCTGTTTGTGAATGACGGCAGCAGGGACCGCACATGGGAACTGATTGAGGAGGAGCATGCCGCGTATCCTGCCAGAGTAAGAGGAGTGAAGCTTGCCGGCAATGTGGGCCATCAGTTCGCGCTGACCGCAGGACTGGTTACCGCAAAGGATATGAGCGATGTGACCATATCCATTGATGCCGACCTGCAGGACGACGTGGATGTCATCGAAGAGATGGTGGATAAGTTCCATGGGGGCTGCGATATTGTGTATGGCGTCAGGAGGGAGCGCAAGACAGATACTTTCTTTAAGCGCACCTCGGCACAGGCTTTTTACAAGCTGATGCATCTCATGGGCGTCAAGACTGTATATAACCATGCGGATTTCCGGCTGATGTCCAGGCGTGCGGTGGAGGAGTTCTCAAAGTACAAGGAGACAAATCTCTTCCTGAGGGGGATGATGCCCTTGATCGGCTATCAGACAGACAATGTCTATTATGACCGCAAGGAGCGCGCGGCAGGGGAATCCAAATATCCGCTGAAGAAAATGGTAGCGCTGGCGTTCAACGGTATCTCTTCTTTCAGCGTAAAGCCGATCAGTCTGATACTGGGGCTTGGCATGTTCATCATTCTCATTTCAGGCCTGATGCTGATTTACGCGCTGTTTTCCTACTTTTCCGGACATGTGGTGGCCGGATGGACTTCTCTTATCGTGTCTGTCTGGTTCCTGGGAGGGCTGCAGCTGCTGGCCATCGGCATGGTGGGGCTGTACATCGGAAAGATATACATGGAGGTAAAGCAGCGGCCCCGCTATAATATTGAAAAGATACTATCCGACTCGGATCCAGTGCAGGAGGCTGCAGGAACCATGGGAGAGGGGCATCCCACGGGAGAGGGGCATCCCACGGGAGAGGGGCATCCCACGGGAGAGGGGCATCCCGAGGAAGAAGACCGGTAGAATCGGGAAGGGAATGATGAACTGGAAAAAGACAGCTTTTAGTTATTTGATATGGTTCCTGTATACAATCCTGACCGGCGTGGGGCTGTTTATAGTCACAGAGGGAATCTGCGCGGCAGCTGGACTTGGAGACTATATGGGGATTGTGTCTGCCGTGGGGTACGTGGCTGTGGCGGGAGGGATGGCATTTGGACTGCACCGGTTCACGGTGAGCTGTGCCTCCTATACAGAGGAGAAAAGGGTACATTTCACAGTGTTGGGAGCGCTGCTGGCGGTGGCGCTTTTTGCAGTGGGATTTTTCCTCCGGCTGCAGGGAATCAGTGGCGCGGAGCATTCTTCTTCGGTGTATTATGAGGCGGCAAAGGTGACGGAGGGGCAGAGCATTCCCCAGACTGTGCATGGTGCCGTCTACTTTTATGTCCGGCTGCTGCATGTAGTATTTCGCCTGCTGGGCAATTACGCGTCTGCCGGAATCTGGGTGCAGATTGTGCTTCAGATGGCGGCTTCGCTGTTGCTGTTCCTGGTGGTAAAGCGTTCTGCGGGATTGGCGGCTTCGCTGGTGGTGCTGGGTTTTTGCATGTGCGCGCCCTTTATGGTGCAGAGTTCCCTGGCTCTGTCGCCTCAGATGCTGTACTTTTTCCTGCTGACAGTGGCTGTGTCCTTTATGGAAGCGGGGTACAGGGACAGGAAAGTGAAAGATGGGGAAGAAGAAAAGACATCTGGATTGAGCCTTAATGTGTGTTTTTTTACAGGTGTCCTGGCAGCGTTGTGCTGCTATGTGGACATTCTGGGGATATCATTGCTGTTAGCGGCCGTCGGCGGTGTTTTCTGTCATAGGGAGAATGCTGTCAGCGCCGGACGTAAGGCGGCAGGGGCTCTGCTGTGCGTGGCGGGAGCTGCCGCGGCGTTCGCCGTCTGTATTTTCCTGGATGCGGGCATGAGCGGGAAGACGGTTCAGGGAGTGGCCTTTGCCTGGCTTTCCCTGTATCAGCCTGATGGTTTTCAGCTGCCTGCCAGTGCAGGTGTTTCCGGTTCTGTAATAGAGAACTGCCTGCTGTTTGGAATCATGGCTTTTGGAATCTTCAGCTTCTGGTTCGAAAAAGGGAAAGAAAGGATTTCGGCAGGCGTGCTTGCGGTCTGCGGTATCATGGCGGCAGGCTGTTTCGGAATCTTTACGGAGGAGATGCCTGGCTTTTTCTTTCTGTATCTGGCATTTGTAGTATTGGCAGGCATCGGCTTCGGACAATGTTTCCATGCAAAGCCTGTAAAGCAGAGAGAAACACCTGTGGCGGAGGAAAAGCCGGACTGGGAGATTCTGATAGAGAGCAAAGAGGAAGAGCAGCGGAAAAAGGAGCAGCCGGAAGGAACGGAGAAAAAACAGGTGCAATTCTTAGAAAATCCTCTGCCGTTGCCGAAAAAGCATGTGAAACGCATTATGGACTATTCTTTGCCGCCTGAACAGAAGGAGAATGACGATTTTGATATTCCTGTGGCGGAGGATGATGATTTTGATATTTAGAGACCTGGTATCAGGCCGGGCCATAAAGCGTAATTGATTGTTTGCACTTCCGGCAGCGTTTGCCATAATGAAAACAGCAAATGCCACGCTGATGAAGCATATGAAAGGCAGATGGATATATGCCGTCAAACGCAGAAGTGATTGAAGGACTGGCACGAAAATCGGAAAGCGTCCACAATACGCGGAAGACAATATCAGACTCCGGTTTCAGGGTCTGGTATTTTTTTGCGCCAAAAGGGAATGCTATGGACATGTCGGTAATGAATACGAAGTGGAAAAGGAGAGAGACATGTCTGAGCAGAGAGATGATAAGAAAATAGAGAAAGAGGAGCACAGGGACGAGAGGATAGAGCAGACTGGCCAGGCTACGCTGGACGAGAGCGGCAAGCTGGGAGATATCCATCTGATATCCATCATCGGAGAGATTGAGGGACATGAGAATCTGTCCAACAATTCCAAGACCACGAAATATGAACATATCCTGCCCAGCCTTGCGGCCATTGAGGACAGCAAGGACATTCAGGGCGTGCTGGTGCTCTTGAACACTATGGGCGGGGATGTGGAGGCAGGGCTGGCCATCGCGGAGATGATTGCCTCCTTGAGCAAGCCCACGGTATCCCTGGTGCTGGGCGGAAGCCATTCCATCGGGGTGCCGATTGCGGTGAGCACGGATTATTCCTTTATTGTGCCCACCGGAACCATGGTGATACATCCCGTGCGCATGAACGGCATGATCATCGGGGTGCCGCAGACATTCGACTACTTCAAGCTGATACAGGACCGGATTACCGGGTTCGTCTGCAGCCACTGCCGGATTAATAAGAAGACCCTGGAGGAGCTGATGACGGAGACAGGAATCCTCACAAAGGATGTGGGGACGATTCTCGTGGGGGAAGAGGCTGTAAATCATGGCATTATCGACGAGGTGGGCGGCATCGACAAAGCCGTGGGGAAACTGCGGGCTATGATTGAGAGCGATACTTAAGCGGCGGTATCCCCATCTTTTTCCGGAAGATACGGCTGAAATAGTACTGGTCAGGATAACCCACATCGGCAGCAATGGCGCTTACGCTTTTGTCAGTCTGGGACAGCAGCTGGCAGGCCGCGCTTATCCGCTGGGCGATGACATACTCATTGGGCGAGACGCCGGTATGCTGTCTGAAAGCCGTGCGGAAAGCGGTACAGCTCATGTTCTCCATCTGGGCGAGGGAATCGATATCGATGGGATTCTGGAAAGAGCGGTGGATATATTCGATTGCCAGCAGAGGCGGATTGCCTTTGGCACCGCTGTCCAAATGTCTGCTGGTATAGAGGAGGATTTCCCGCAGGATGCAGACGCATAGTTGCTCCGCGTCGTCATCGTTTATGATGAATTCCCGGAAAAGCTGCCGGAAACAGGAGATGATTTCTTTATGGACGCCGATGTGCTGCCTTTGGTTCAGCTTAAGTCCCGCTGCTTTGGTGAGGGAACGCGCTTCGAAGCCGGTGTAATGTACCCAGAGGTAGGCGGTCTCTCCCTGGCTGATATACTGATAGTCATGTCCCGGCTCATAGACGATGATGTCCCCCTGGAACAGAGTACAGTCCGCCATGATCATCTTTCCTTTTAAGACATAAATGTAATAATAATCCCTCCTGACTGATTTTGAGGAAAAGGAACATGTCTCTGACACGGTGCCCACACAGTTGACCTGTAATGGAACTTTGTCATTTCTCCGATCGGCTTCGCCCTCCAGCCTGGTATGGAAATAAGTCTGTGTGTGCATGGCTTCACCCTCCCGTATTTGTTGAAAAGTCCATTTTTTAGGTTTGTTTATCCATTGCGGCGCCGTATAGTCTATTATAAACTATATTTCAGAAATAGCAACGAAATTGAATGGATTTGAGTTGAAAATCAGGAGGGATGAACATGAAATTTGAAATCGTGCAGCTGTCGTCCTTAGAGAAGGTAAGGGCAGAGGAGAGCCTGAAGCGTGACGAAATACACAAAAAGACCGTTCTGGCGGGCGAGCGCCTTTCCTATCAGATATGCATGAAATCCGATTTGCGGATGGATGTGGCAGTCTCTGTAGAGTCCGGGCTTGGGGAAGCGGTGCGGCTGTATCTGGTGAAAGATGCCTGTATCGATGTCCCCACAAGGGAAAACGATATGGAGGGAGAGGATTATATTACGCTGGAGCCGGGCTTCATGCCGGATATCCTTGTGCCCCTGGAGGAGCAGCATTTTCTGATGAAAGTTTCCCCGCAGACAGGCACCGTCTGGGTAAAAGTGGATATTCCGGAGGACACCCCGGCGGGGGATTATCAGGTCAAGGTGAAAATCATGCCGGTAGAGGGACAATTTCCGGAGGGGAATACGTTCTCTTTCTCAAAGACCATGGATATCCGCGTCATTCCTGCGGCTCTGCGGGAACAGCGGCTCATCTATACCAGATGGTTCTACGCGGACTGCATCGCGGTGCAGCACGGCGTGGAAATCTATTCCGAGAAGCATTGGGAGCTGATTGACAAATACATCGCCGCTGCAGCAGACGTAGGGGTAAATATGATTCTGGTGCCCATACATACACCGCCCCTGGATACCGCGGTGGGAACGGCGAGGCCCTGTGTGCAGCTTGTGGACATTGAGAAGAAAGGGGAGAAATACCTGTTCTCCTTTGAGAAATTCAGGCGTTTCATCGACATCTGCAAGAAGAACGGAATCCGTTATTATGAGATGGCCCATATGTTCTCCCAGTGGGGGGCGAAATGCGCGCCCAACATCATGGTGACGGAGAACGGCAGGACGGACTATATGTTCGGCTGGCATGTGGCGGCGGACTCGGAGAAATATGTATCATTCCTGAAACAGTATATCGAGGCCATTTCAAAGGAACTGGCGGCAGAGGGAATCAGCGAGCAGACCTACTTCCATATCTCCGATGAGCCTTCGCTGGAATCCATGGAGACCTACAAAATCGCTTCCGATATCATGAGGCCGCTGATTGGGGACAGCAAGACCTTTGACGCTCTGTCCAACTATGATTTTTATGAAAAGGGCCTCATCGCCTGCCCGGTCACAAGCGTGGGGCATATTCATGACTTCCTGGAGCATGAGATTCAGAATCAGTGGGCCTATTATTGCTGCAGCCCTGAGAAAGTGTTCACCAACAGCTTTCTGGCCATGCCCTCGCACAGGACCCGTATTTTGGGTTTTCTGCTGTATAAGTACAATATCAAGGGATTTCTGCACTGGGGCCTGAATTTCTATAATTCCTGCGTGTCCCGGTATCCCGTCAACCCCTATATCACCACATCCGGCGACAGGACATTTCCCTCCGGGGATCCCTTCATCCTCTACCCGGGCAGGAATTGCGTCTATTCCTCCATCAGAGGAGAGGTCACGTATGAGGCTGTCCAGGATATGGACATCTGCTTTGTGCTGGAAGAATATATCGGCCGGGATGCGGTGGTGGCCATGATTGACGGAGCGGCGGGACGAAATATCCGGTTTGACGATTACCCGAAAAATAAGGAATTCCTGGAAAATTTAAGGGAAGAAATGGTGGCAAAGATAATGGAATTTTCCGCTCAGGGGAATTGACGGAAGCTTTATTACGGAAGAGAAAAGCCCGCGTTTGTGGTCAGCCCACATAGCGCGGGCTTTTCCGCGCGGATTTTTCTCATGAAATAGCTAATGACAATTGGAAATAAAGATGATATAATGGAAAAATCGCTGATGTACTATTCTGAGTGTCAGTTTATGAAAGCAAGTGAGGTTGATTAAGATGGCAGCTTCCAACGGAAGAAAAACAGCGTCTTCAAATAAAAGAGCTACCCAGAGTAAGAAAAGGGCCCCGGCCCAGAAGAAAAAGACAAAGGCCCAGGCCGCCCAGGACAGCGCCCTGTTCCATGAGATAGGGCTGATAGTCCTGTTCGCTGCCATGGTGTTCTTATTTTGCTGCAATTTTGGCATCATCGGTCCTATAGGCGATAAAATCAGCGGCGTATTGTTCGGCTTGTTCGGACTGACCGCGTATGCGGTGCCGGTACTGTTGTTTTTGGCGGTGGCGTTCTATTTCGCGAATGAGGGAAATGTGAATGCGGCGCGGAAGCTGATAGCGGGTCTGGTGCTGTTCATGATGCTGGGAATCGTCTGCGACCTGTTCGCGAAGCAGGCAGGGGGCATGGAGAAGTATGATATCAAGCTGCTGTATGAGAGCTGCCGGGACGGGAAGTCCGGCGGTGGCATTGTGGCGGGGAGTTTGAGTTTCCTGCTGCAGCAGTATCTGGAAATTATCGGCACTGTTCTGGTGGTGCTGCTCTGTAGTGTCGTGAGCCTGATACTTTTGACGGAAAAGTCTCTCCTGAGCAGTGTGAAAAGAGGCGGCAGCCGGGTGCGGGAGCTGTCCAGGGAGGATGCGGCCTGGCGCAGGGAGCAGGCCGAGCTCCGCAGACAGGAGCAGGAAGAGAACGCTCAGAGACGCAGAGAGCAGGCCGAACTCCGCAGGCAGGAGCAGGAGGAGAATGCCCGGAGACGTAAAACACGGACTGAACTCCGCAGGCAGGAACAGGAGGAAGCAAAAGCCAGGAAAGCGAAGGAGCGCAGGCTGAAAGCGGAGGAGAAAGAGAACGAGAAGATTCTGCGGATGGAGCGGAAAGTATCCGGCGTCATATTGGATACGGCGCTGCCCAAGCCGGAGGAAAATATCTCCCGCCGGGATGATATTCATGAAATCATCCTCCCGGAGGAGGAGGCAGCCGTGGAGGCGCCTCTGCAGGAGACCTATAAGGCAGAGCCCGTGGAGACGGCTGAAAAGGAGCCGGAATTCGATTTTGAGAAGATACCCATCCGGGGCATCCACCAGGTGATTGTGAATGAGGAGCCGGAGGCGGAAGAGGAGTACATACAGAAAAGCCGGACAGATAGGAACTCCTGGGAGCAGAATATTGCAAAAGAGGAGAGTTCAGGGGATCAAGGCGCGGCCGTGGAGGAAGAACCCCGGGAGGCTATGGCGGAGACACAGCTTTCCGATGACTGGAACAGAGCGGAAATAGAAGATTCAGTGAATATGGAATCAGAAGAGGAAACACAGACATCCATGGAGCAGGAAGCCGGCAGCAGGGCATCTTCACCGGCAGAAGAGAGCTCTGCTGCCGAATCGGTCCGGGAGGCAGAGCCGTCGGCGGTTTCGCCTGCTGGTTCTGGAACCGGACAGACTCCGGCGGCAAGACCGACAGCGGTTCTGGCTTCCGGCGCCGAAAACGGTCAGAATGGTCAGACGATGCCGGCACAGCCCAATGCCCCTGCCGCTCCGAAAGCGGCACCGAAGAAGTATATGCTCCCGCCTTTGTCTTTATTGCAGAAAGGCGCGGCAGCCACAGGAGATTCCGCCAGGGAACTCCGTGAGACGGCCATGCTTCTGCAGCAGACCCTTGGCACTTTTGGCGTAAAGGTGACCATTACGGATATCAGCCAGGGACCCAGCGTGACCCGCTACGAGCTGCAGCCGGAGCAGGGCGTGAAAGTCTCTAAAATCGTAGGCCTGTCGGATGATATCAAGATGCATCTGGCGGCGACGGATATCAGAATCGAGGCGCCCATCCCCGGCAAAGCCGCAATCGGAATCGAGGTGCCTAACAAGGAGACTATGGCGGTTGCACTGCGCGATCTCCTGGAAAGCAAGGAATTCAAGGACTTTCCCTCTAAAATCGCTTTTGCCGTGGGAAAAGATATCGCAGGACAGACAGTGGTGTCCGACATTGCCAAGATGCCCCATATGCTCATAGCAGGCGCCACCGGCTCCGGCAAGTCGGTGTGCATCAATACCCTGATCATCAGTATTCTGTACAAAGCGCGCCCGGATGAGGTGAAGCTGATCATGGTGGATCCCAAGGTGGTGGAGCTGAGCATCTACAACGGCATTCCCCATCTGCTGGTTCCCGTGGTGACGGATCCGAAGAAAGCGTCCGCAGCTCTCAGATGGGGCGTGGCGGAGATGGAGGACAGATACCGGAAATTCGCGGAATATAATGTAAGGGATCTGAAAGGATATAACAAAAAGGTGGAGGCCATGCGGGAAAAGGGTGCTGACGGTGCCCCGGGTGATGTAAGCGCGCCTGCCGTATTGCCGCAGATTGTCATCATCGTGGACGAGCTGGCGGATCTGATGATGGTGTGCCCGGGGGAGGTGGAAGAGTCCATATGCCGCCTGGCACAGCTTGCCCGGGCCTGCGGCATCCATCTTATCATCGCCACCCAGCGTCCCAGCGTGGATGTCATCACGGGACTGATTAAGGCGAATATGCCCAGCCGTGCGGCTTTTTCCGTGTCCAGCGGCGTAGATTCCCGCACTATCTTAGATATGGTGGGAGCCGAGAAACTTCTGGGAAAGGGCGACATGTTGTTCTATCCTCAGGGCTATGCAAAGCCTGCCAGAGTACAGGGGGCTTTCGTGTCGGATCAGGAAGTCTCCGATGTAGTAGATTTCTGGAAGAACCAGGTATTGGGCAATACCTACGCGGAGGATATCGAGGAGAGAATCGCCAATATGGGAAGTTCTGCCGGAGGCGATAAGGGCTCAGGCGGAAGCGATGTGGACGAATTGTTCGAGCGGGCAGGGCGGCTGATTATAGATAAGGACAAGGCATCCATAGGCATGCTCCAGAGGGCGCTGCAGATTGGTTTCAACAGGGCGGCCAGAATCATGGATCAGCTGTGCCAGTACGGCGTGGTAGGAGAGGAAGAGGGCACGAAGCCCAGAAAGATATTGATGAGTCCCGAGCAGTTCGATCAGATGCTGGAAGAGATAGCGTAGCCCAAGACGGGGAGAGGAAAAGGAGAGAATGATGAAGACGGATTTGCAGATCGCACAGGAAGCAGTAATGGAACCGATTGGCAAGGTGGCGGAAAAACTGGGTATCCGGGAGGATGATTTGGAACTCTATGGAAAATATAAGGCAAAGCTTTCGGACGGATATCTGAAGAGTCTGCGGGATAAGCCGGACGGAAAGCTGATTCTGGTGACGGCCATCAATCCCACTCCGGCCGGAGAGGGCAAGACCACTACCAGCGTAGGTCTGGGGCAGGCTTTTGGAAAGCTTGGGAAAAAGGCGGTGGTGGCGCTTCGGGAGCCCTCTCTTGGACCGTGCTTCGGAATCAAGGGCGGCGCCGCGGGGGGCGGATATGCGCAGGTAGTGCCCATGGAGGAGCTGAATCTTCATTTTACGGGAGATTTTCACGCAATCACTTCCGCCAACAACCTGCTGGCGGCCCTTTTGGACAACCATATCCAGCAGGGAAATGAGCTTCAGATCGACAGCAGACAGATTATCTGGAAACGCTGTATGGATATGAATGACCGGGTGCTGCGGAATATCGTGGTGGGCCTTGGCAGCAAAGCGGACGGTTTCGTGCGCGAAGACCATTTCGTCATCACTGTGGCCAGCGAAATCATGGCGATTCTGTGCCTGGCCGAGGATATGAAGGATTTGAAAGAGAGGCTGTCAAGAATCATCGTGGCCTATAACTACGCGGGACAGCCTGTGACGGCGGGAGACCTGCAGGCGGTGGGATCCATGGCGGCGCTTCTGAAAGATGCCATGAAACCGAATCTGATTCAGACGCTGGAGCATACGCCGGTGCTGGTCCACGGCGGGCCTTTTGCCAATATCGCCCATGGCTGTAATTCCGTCAGGGCCACCAAGGCGGCCATGAAGATGGCGGATTACTGTATCACGGAAGCGGGATTCGGAGCGGACTTGGGGGCGGAGAAATTTTTTGATATCAAATGCCGCATCGGGGATTTGAAGCCGGATGCTGTAGTGCTTGTTGCAACCATCCGCGCTTTGAAGTATAATGGTGGTAGGAAAAAGGATGATTTGGGTGCGGAGGATTTGGAGGCGCTGGCAAAGGGTATCGAAAATCTGGAGAAACACATCGAGAATCTTCAGAAATATGGCGTGCCGGTGGTGGTGACGCTGAATTCCTTTGTGACCGACACAGAAGCGGAAATCGGGTTCGTGAGAGCTTTCTGTGAGGAACGTCGATGTGAGTTCGCCCTGTCCGAGGTGTGGGCAAAGGGCGGCGAGGGCGGTATCAGGCTGGCGGAGAAAGTACTGAAGACGCTGGAGGCGGGGCAAAACGCTTTCCGCCTGCTCTACGAGGATAATCTGTCTCTGGAGGACAAGATTCGGACCGTGGCGAAAGAAATCTATGGCGCAGGCAGCGTCAGCTTTTCCGCGGCGGCAGCGAGGCAGCTGCAGAAGCTGACAGAGCTTGGATTCGGACAGCTGCCTGTGTGCATGGCAAAGAATCAGTATTCCCTTTCGGATAATCCGAAGCTCCTGGGCCGTCCCAGAGATTTTGAGATGACTGTGAGGGAAGTGTATGTATCAGCGGGAGCGGGATTTGTAGTGGCATTGACAGGAGATGTGATGACCATGCCCGGATTATCCAAAAGACCCTCTGCCTTTGGAATCGATGTCAATGAAGACGGCGTAATCACCGGGTTGTTCTGAATCGAGGTAGGTCGGATATGAAATGTCCTAATTGTGGAGAGGAAATGGCTGAGGGAAAGCTATACTGCGAGCATTGCGGTGAAGACATCCACATCGTACCTGATTTTGAACCGGAGCTGGAGCAGACTATCCAGGATATCCTGGAGGAGATGCATGAGGATATGACAGGGGAGGTAAAGAAAAAGCCGGAGGAGCCTGGGCATCCGGAGGAAGAGGAGAGCCAGCAGGAGCCGGTGCGGAAGAAAAAAATCTGGCCCAGGGTGCTGCTGGTACTGCTGTTTCTGTTTTTCCTGGCTGCCGGAGGCGCCGCCTGGTATGTGTACAGCTCTTATTCCGGGGAGTATCAGCTGAGCAGAGCTCAGCAATACGTGGAGCTGGGAAAGTACGATGAGGCCATTGCCTGTTATAATCGTGCGGTGGAACTGGACGGCACGAATGTGGAACTGCTTTTCGAACTGGCAGACATTTATCTGCTGAAAAACAATAAAGTTGAGTATGAATATCTTTTGAGGGAAATCATCAGAAATAAGAATGCCTCATCGGAGCAGCTGGAAGGGGCATACGGAAAACTGATTGCCATATATCGGGAAAGGGAGGACTATCAGACCATCAATGAGCTGCTTCTGGCCAGTGATAACGCGAACCTGATTGCCGCTTATCCGAACTATATCGTGGATGTGCCGGAATTCAGCATAAACGGAGGATATTATACCAGTATCCAGCCGTTGAAGCTGACGGCTTCAGGCTCCGGCATAATCTATTATACCACGGATGGGAGTGAGCCTACGGAGGAAAGCACGCCTTATACCGCGCCCATCATACTGGAGAATGGCAATCATGTAGTGAAAGCGTGTTTCGTGAATGACAACGGGATTGTCAGCGATGTGGTCACGATGGAATATCATATCGAGTATAATGATATCATGCCTCCTGAAATCAGCGTGGTCAGCGGAGAGTATTCTTCACCGATAATGATAGAGGTTCTGGACGATGATGAGGATGTGTATTACACGACGGACGGCAGCGAGCCTTCCTATTCGTCTGCCTCTTATACAGGGCCGATTCCGATGCCTCTTGGCAGATCGACTTTTAAATTCGCGCGGATTGTGGACGGCGTCACAGGGACCATCGCGGAGCGCGACTACAATCTTGTCATGAATACGGACTACAGGCCGGAGAATGCGGTTGTTGCAATCGCGGAATACGCCATCGCCACAGGAAAGATTTTGGATATGAACGGACGCTTTGATGAGAGCGGGGATTCCTACAGATATGTATATCTGTATGTGGCGAACATCAATAAAGTGAGCGATTTCTATGTGATAGGGGAATATTACCAGACAGCTGACGGCAGTGCTACCAGAACAGGGAACAATTTCGCCGTGAATGCTTATACAGGGGAACTCTTTAAGCTTCAGCGGGATGATCGGGGCAGACTTGACCTGGTCAGACTTGATGTATTTGAATAAAAAGGATTCCTGAGGAAAGGAATGAAGAGGTGGATTATGTACAGGATTTTAATGAAGCGTGAACTGACCACGAACATTTATCTCATGGATGTGGAGGCGAAGCGGGTGGCGAAAGCTTGTCAGCCCGGGCAGTTCGTCATCGTCAGAATGGATGAGGAGGGAGAGAGGATTCCTCTTACTATCTGCGATTATGACAGAGAGAAAGGAACCGTGACCATTGTATTCCAGTGCGTGGGCGCTGAGACCCATAGGATGGTACAGTTGGAGGAAGGGGATGCTTTCCATGATTTCGTGGGTCCTTTGGGATGCCCTTCCGAACTGGTGGAGGAGACTCCGGAGGCGCTGAAGCAGAAGAAAATCCTTTTCGTGGCTGGCGGCGTGGGCGCGGCGCCGGTGTATCCCCAGGTGAAATGGCTTCATGAGAACGGAGTGGATGCCGATGTCATCGTGGGCAGCAAGACAAAGGATCTGCTGATTCTGGAGAAGGAGATGGAGGCTGTGGCCGGAAATCTCTACATAACCACGGATGACGGCTCCTACGGCAGAAGCGGCATGGTGACCCAGACCATCAAGGATTTGGTGGCGGAGGGAAAGCGGTATGACGTGTGCATCGCCATCGGGCCTATGATCATGATGAAGTTCGTGTGCCTGCTGACCAAGGAGCTGAACATTCCTACGGTGGTCAGCCTGAACCCTATCATGGTGGACGGCACAGGTATGTGCGGCGCCTGCCGTGTGACTGTGGGCGGGAAGGTAAAGTTCGCCTGTGTGGACGGGCCGGAATTTGACGGACACGCCGTGAACTTCGACGAGGCCATGAGGCGGCAGACGCTTTATAAGACGGAAGAGGGCAGGGCCATGCTGCGGCTGCAGGAGGGAGATACCCACCACGGCGGCTGCGGGAACTGTGGGGCATAGGGGTTGAAAAACCATCTAAAGCGGACAGGCAGCAAAAACAGCGGTACAGAGTGTGAGAGTATGGAGGATTGATAATAAATGGACGTTTTGACGAAGATTCCCGTGAGGGAGCAGGACGCGAAGGAGCGCGCTGCAAATTTTGAGGAAGTATGTCTGGGATATGACAAAGAGGAGGCCCGAGCCGAGGCCGCCAGATGCATCAACTGCAAGAACGCACAGTGCGTCAAAGGGTGCCCTGTGGCAATCGATATCCCTGCCTTTATCGAGAAAGTGAAGGATGGGGACATTGAGGAGGCGTACCAGGTCATCAGCAAGTCCAGCGCCCTTCCGGCGGTCTGCGGACGCGTGTGCCCCCAGGAGACCCAGTGCGAGGGAAAGTGCATCCGCGGCATCAAGGGAGACCCCATTTCCATCGGCAAGCTGGAACGCTTCGTGGCGGACTGGGCCAGGGAGAATGGGATCAAGCCCAATGTGAACGCTGAGAAAAAGGGGAAGAAAGTGGCAGTCATCGGTTCCGGCCCCGCAGGCCTGACCTGTGCGGGAGATTTGGCGAAGATGGGCTATGACGTGACTATCTTCGAGGCTCTCCACGAGCCGGGGGGAGTGCTTGTATATGGTATCCCTGAGTTCCGTCTGCCTAAAAAAGCGGTGGTGGCCGAGGAAATCGAGAATGTAAAGGCTCTGGGCGTAAAGATTGAGACCAATGTGGTGGTGGGCAAGTCCGTCACCATCGATGAGCTGATTCAGGAGGAGGGCTTTGCGGCTGTGTTCATCGGCTCCGGCGCGGGGCTGCCCAAGTTCATGGGGATTCCCGGGGAGAATTCCAACGGCGTGTTCTCCGCCAATGAGTATCTGACCAGAAGCAATCTGATGAAAGCTTTTGACGAGAATTCCAACACTCCCATCATGCACAGTAAGAAAGTGGCTGTGGTAGGCGGAGGCAATGTGGCTATGGATGCCGCCAGGACGGCTCTGCGCCTGGGTGCGGAGGTACATATCGTATACCGCCGCAGCGAGGAGGAGCTCCCCGCCAGGGTGGAAGAAGTGCACCATGCCAAGGAAGAGGGCATTATCTTCGATCTGCTGACCAATCCCACGGAAATCCTTGCGGACGAGAAAGGCTGGGTCACGGGCATGAAATGCATCAGGATGGAGCTGGGCGAGCCGGATGCCTCCGGGCGCAGGCGTCCTGTGGAGATTCCGGATTCCGAGTTCACCATGGAGCTGGATACGGTAATCATGTCCCTTGGCACTTCGCCGAATCCGTTGATTTCTTCTACTACGGAAGGGCTTGAGGTCAATAAGTGGAAGTGTATCGTGGCCGAGGAATCCAATGGCCAGACCACCAAAGAGGGCGTATACGCAGGCGGAGATGCCGTCACAGGCGCCGCTACCGTAATCCTGGCTATGGGTGCCGGTAAGGCGGCAGCGAAAGGAATAGACGAATATTTGAGCGGCAAGTAACTCCGGCACCCATAGCCTGCTATGGGGCAGCCCTCGGAACGAGGGCTTGGTAAGGCGGCGGCGAAAGGAATAGACGAATATTTGAGCGGCAAATAATCTTGTAAGCATATAATTCCGCTTCTGCGCAGGCCGACAGATGGTTTGGCGGAAAGCGTGGCAGCGAAAATCACAGTGCAGCGGAGGAAAGGAGCTATATGGTAAAACACATCGTACTATGGAATTTTGCAGAAGGATTTTCTGATGAGGAGAAAGCGGAGGCAGCCGCAAAAATGAAAGCGCTGCTGGAGCCGATCAAGGAGCTTGTGCCGGGTGCCGTAGAGATTCAGGTAGTCCGAAACCAGCTGGCTTCCAGCAACCGCGACATCGCGCTGATTTCTACCTTTGAGACGGTGGAGGCGCTCTCTGCCTATCAGAACCATCCCGCCCATGTGGAGGCAGGAAAATACGTGGGAAGCGTGACCTGCAACAGAACCTGCATGGACTATGAACTTTAGAGGATAAACATTATTACGTTCAACCGAATATATCACGCCACATTGATTCAGGCTAAATGCCCTGCTTCTTACGACAGGGCAAAGTTACCAGCGAGGCATGGGAGGAAATCTGATACATTGCCCGCGGGATGAAGAAAGCAGGTATGAGATATGCCATGGTGTCCGAAATGCAAAAGCGAGTATAGGGAAGGCTTCACAGTCTGTGCCGACTGCGGCAGCGAACTTGTGGATGAGGAGCGATTTGCGCAGATAGAGATGGAAGAGCGGCTGGCGGCAGAGCATGCCAGGATGCTTTCCTTTGAAGAGATGGCTTTTTCTGAGCCGGAGGAAGATAACGCCGAAGAGGAGATCCGGGAAGCGCCTGGCCTTTCGGAGCCGGAGGCGGCCCCGGAGGAAGCGGCATTCACAGAGCCCGAAGAACTGCAAGAGTCGGCCGCAGCAGCCCCGAAAACTCCTGCGGCGCAGAAGAGCTATGGCAGCGCCTTTTATCAGGACAGCACGGAGAGAGCCAGCGAGAACCGTTCATCGGGCTGGATATTGCTGGCCATGGGAACTGCGGGCATTGTGGGCACAGTGCTTGGAGTCGCGGGCGTGATTCCTCTGCGGATCAGCAATCCATACCTGTTCTATGGCGTGATGGCGGCAGTATTCCTTTTGTTCATCGTGGCGGGCGTGGTTTCCATGAAGAATGCGAAGATTTTTGACAAAAAGGCAGAGTCCGAGAATTCCCTGCGCAACGCCATGCTTACGTGGAGCCGGGAGAATCTGCGCGCGCAGGAGCTGGACGGCGAAATCGGCATGGCCGGGGACGAGTCGGAGGAGGCCCTGTATTTCAAGCGCTTCGAGTGCATCAAGGCAAAGCTGAACTATCAGTTCGTGAATCTGGATCAGAGCTTTCTGGAGAAATTCATCGATGATTCCGTATATGACATGGTTTATGAAAGGAAAGAAGAATCGGTTTGAAAATAAGCATTGCATGTGTGGGCAAGGTAAAGGAGAAGTTTTACAGAGATGCTGTGTCGGAGTATGAGAAACGGCTGAGCAGATACTGTAAGGTGGAATTCCTGGAAGTGGCCGACGAGAAGACTCCTGATGGGGCCAGCGCGGCCTTAGAGGAGCAAATCATGGAAAAAGAGGCAGGGCGCCTCCTGGAGAAAATCCGGGAGGGCGCCTTTGTCTGTACTTTGGAGATTGGAGGGAAGCGCCTGACCTCCGAGGGCTTTGCCCGGTGGATGGAGGGGCTTACGGTAAAGGGAAAAAGCCATATCGTGTTCATCATCGGGGGTTCCCTGGGGCTGCATGAGTCCGTGCGCAGGCGCGCGGATCTGGCGCTGAGCTTTTCGGACATGACATTCCCCCACCAGCTTATGCGGGTAGTCCTTGTGGAGCAGATTTACCGGGCGTTCCGCATCATACATGGGGAACCATATCATAAGTAAGTGCAAAATTTTACGGAAGTCCGTGAAATATGTGAAATGTAAGGTTTAAACAGAAAATGGAAAGTGGATAAAACTTTGGAGGAGAATATGGATATATTGGCCAGAAACCGGAGTGGGTGGTCTCTGTTAGAGGTAAAAAATATTGAAGAATGGGAAATGGATAACTATAACAGAGTGACAGGAGCTTATGCAATCGTTTGTATAAAAGGACGTTATCTTATTGGTTTTAATAATTGGAGAAAGCAGTGGGAATTTCCGGCAGGCGGGATAGAAGAAGGGGAGGCACCAAAAGCTGCGGCTGAAAGGGAATTGTGGGAAGAAACACATCAACAGGTTTCTTCCTTTGAATTTAAAGGGTTGGCTAAAGTGATGGCGCCAGATGGTGAAATACGATACCAAGCGGTTTATTTGGGGTACAAGGATGAACTGCAAAGTTTTATAAAACAAGATAATGATGAGATGGATAAAATTATGCTGTGGGATTTGAAAGAAGATATAGGATATTTTGATGAGTGTGATTTAGAGATATTAAAATTATCGTGTTTGTAAATTGCTGTATATATTCCATAGATAAGTGCCAGATATTGGAGAAAGATTTTCGTATTTAAATGACTCAAGAATAAGAGAGTGAGGTGTCGCTATGTGTAATATAAGTAAGGGGGTGGAGGAGAAAGGTATTCAGAAAGGGATAGTAGCTATGGTATCTGTATTAAAAGAGTTACAGATAGCAGATGATATTATTTTGAGTAAGATTTGGGAGAAATTTCGCTTGACAGAAGAAACTGCAGAAACGTATTTGAAAGAAATAACCTTAGGGGATTTGAAAGAAAATATATAGTCTTTTGATGAGGGTGAGGGTTGGATATATGAGCATTATTAGATCACATGATATAACATTATGTGGCGGGAATGATGAGTACAAGGTTATACTGTGTCCTCTTTCGGATGAACATTTGCCGTATTTGTATAAATGGAATTCCGACTCGGAGGTGCTGTACTGGACAGAAGGAGAAGATATTGAAAGTTATCCGCCAGAGGTGGTCCATCAGATTTATGGAGGAATATCTCAAAACAATCTTTGTTTTGCGCTTAAAGTGAACAACGAGATTATAGGCGAATGTTGGTTACAAAAAATGAATTTGCCCAATGTCAAAAAAATGTATGCTGCCGATGCTGACGTTAGAAGAATAGATATGTCAATTGGGGAAAAATCTTATTGGGGTCATGGAATCGGAACTCTGTTCATTGGCATGCTGGTAAAATATGCCTTTGAATGTGAGCATGTTGACGTTTTACATTGTTTTTCTGAAGATTACAATATCCGTTCCAGGCGTGTATGGGAAAAGAATGGGTTCCAGCTGGTCTTTACAGAAGAAATTCCGCAACCACATAAGGGTAAAGTGCAGTATCATTGGCGGCTGACAAAGGATGAGTATCAGGAAAGAAAGATTGAATCATTCTGAGTACAAATCTATGGTCTGCACTCAGACATATCTGTTCGGAGTGCAATGAAAGGATGAGCATGGCAGCTTGGAGGAAATTGGCTGTAAAGTTTGGAGCGCTATCAAAATAAGTTTGTTATTTTGATAGATTAAGAGAGAAAAATTTATAAGAGATAAATTCGAGAAGACAGAGCTTATTGTAATTATCCTAAAGGCTGTGTATAATAGAAATAGATAACAGAGTTTTTGGGACATAAAGAGTTTTCCGGCGATAACTTTTGAAGAAAGCAGATAGATAAATGGGAAATATGGAAACAAAGCAGACAAACTGGGAAGATTTAAGCATATCCAATGACTTCTTGTTTGGAAAGGTTATGCAGAATCCAGAGCTGTGCAAAGAATTACTACAGAGGATTCTCCCGGACTTGAAGATTGACCGCATAGAGTATCCGGAATTGCAGAAAAGTATCAATGTAGATATGGATGCCCATAGTGTCAGACTGGATGTGTATGTAAAGGACGACAGGGAGACTGTTTACGATATAGAAATGCAGGTCAGTGATACAAAGGAACTGCCTAAGAGAAGCAGATATTATCAGGGAATGATAGACATTCAGCTTGTTGATGCAGGACAGCATTATAAAAAGCTGAACAAAAGTTACATCATTTTTATCTGTCCGTTTGATTTATATGGGAAAGGGCGGCATATCTATACCTTTGAAAATATCTGTAAGGAAGACAACAGTATTTCAATGGGAGACGAAGCAGTAAAGATATTTCTGAATGCAGACGGAACAATGGATGATGTCAGCAAGGAATTAAAGGCATTTCTGGACTATGTGGCAGGCCAGAAGCCGGAGGATTCCTATGTGGAAAAATTGGAAGAAGCTGTGCAGGAAGCAAAGAAAAACAGGGAATGGAGGCATGAGTATATGACGTTATTGATGAGAGACCAGGAGAACGTGGAAAAGGGCAAGGAGTATGGCGAAGAGCTGATGCTTTCTTTAATACAAAAACTGCTGGCAGATAAACGTTTTACTGAAATAGAAAGAATGAAAGATGATAAAGATTATCGCCTGATATTATACAGAGAATATCACATTATTTGAAAGCAGGAACATGACAAGGCAGAGCATTTACAAGTGTTCTGCCTTGTTTGACAGAATAATATAAGGCTATTTTTCGCACTTAGAGATATTATGGAGAACCATATCATAAGTAAATGCGGAATTTTGCAGAGATTCAGGAAATATATGAAAGGTAAAAAGCCTTGAAACACAAGAAAAACGGCTTTAAACTTGTAGCAGCTATTTGTAGACAATTCCTTAAGATGGGATGGATAGAATTATGGTAACAACATTTCTATCCTCCAGACCGAATAAGTCAGGTTTTTTCTTTGCGGAGTTTTTTGATTGTCCTATGGTGTTTGTCATTTCTTTCTTCCTCCTCCATAAGTGGCTGTTCGGTATGATTATGACCTTATCCATGCCGGGGAGCGGCAGAAGGGCCATCTATACCATGCTGTACTTTCATCATGGTATTATGATATCACCAAGCCGGTCATATGAAAAGCGATGTAAAAGCAAGCGAAACTCAACGGAGCGTTGGCTTCTTTATCGTAATTTGCCGGAAGGCTGTGCATAATGGAACCAAAGAAGCCTGGATACAGGCTGTTTACATTGCCGATTCTTTTGATTAGTAATTCCAGTTTGCCATATCTACAATTAATATCCCATTCCGTTCTATATACTCATAAGTGAGAACCGGCTCTTTTTTAAACGAGGAAGAATGGATAATGCAAAACGGTTCCACCTGTGGTTTCATGCCCTTTGCGATTTCGGCTGCTGATGGTGGAAGATTGGAGTCTTCCCATCCTGTCTGCACTGCTAAAATGTCAGTGCCCACCCACATCTTTTTTGAAACGGATATTAATTGTCTCATTCTTTCGGTTTTGCGCACTACGGAATATGTTCCGTCATTTTCTTCTATGTAATCCAATAAATCACGTTCAGGAACAATTAGCTCAAAAGTAAATGTAGGCTCTTTTTTACTATTCATGACAAATAATCTGACTTCCGAAAAATTGAAATAATCAAACAGCATTTGCTTATAATCATGCGAATGGTGCTCAGTGTATCCGAGCTGAAAGTTTTTATCTAATTTGTCTTGATTCCATTTGATAATATCATCAAAAGAATCGTTTTCGAATCCCCAATAACCACTCTTAAACACAAGCCCGGAATGGATTAGGGCTTTACAAAAGGAGCCAATAGCGCCCTGGTCTTTATTCAGTTCAAACGTTAATGAAAAATATGTCGGCATTCTGATCTCTCGCGATATACATTATGTTTATGATTTAGTGATGTATTTCCATTACAGTATATTACAAAACCGGCCGGAGTTCAACCCTGGTTGCAGGGAAGATTCCAAACCTTATTAGCTTCCGCAAGGCAAGGGGATTGCGGATGGTATTAAGATATTCAACGTAACGTTGGCTTTATATTGTAATTTGCCGGAATGCTGTATATAATAGGAATAAATAAGCAGGTCAGCCGTCTGATTTGGAAATTGCTGGAAGGTATATTGGCTGGACTGTTATATCGATTATGGCATTGGTAATCTTTATTATGGGGCTTCAATAGTATAATACTCGGGAGTGGTAGGAGGTATATTATGGCATTGGAAAAAGTTTATGATTATTTCCATAATTATGATAAGCAGACTTATCAGGTTGTAGCTTGTATGGGAAATGAGCCATCGGAACAGGATATAAAGAATTTTGAAAATCAGTATGGGATAAATCTTCCTGCTGATTTTAGAGAGTTTACTATGTCCCCGTTAGGTGGGCTTTATATGGAGGTTCAGGAAGAAATATGGCCACGAGCGAAACAGTATGACATAGGCCCATTTTGGTCGTTCTGTCGTGGAATTATAGTTTATGGAATTGCCGAAGGAATACCTGATTTTTTGGATATCCGGGAAAAAACAAAAGAACTGCACGATGATGGGTTTACTGATTTTATTCCATTCTTGTCCATTATAGGGAATGGTGATGAAATATTTTGTTATGACAAGGATAATAACATAGTCCTTCTTGACTGCTATACAACAGGAGAAGCTACACCGATTGAAGGGACTTTTTCAGATTGTTTGATGAACCAAATTGCGGAGTTGGAAGAACGGAAGAACAGGAAAATCCGGGGAGAGGATAAATGTGGCGGATATGCTGAAACATGAATATTTAGAGAATCCATGCCGCGCGGCATCCATCCCCTATTGGAAAACAGCCTGTATAGCCATACCGGATAACACGAAAATCGTACATGACAGCGAGTTCGATACAGAGTTGCTGAAGCGATATCAGGATGAACCATACTTTCGTCTGCGGCATCCTATGCTGGAAGTGGAGCCTGTGTCATTGCCAGAAGGCTATTCCCTTCAGGAAGCTTCTGTACCTGATTTTGTGGAGCATATCAACAGTTGTTATGACGACATTGGTATTACGGTGCCTGAAATGCAGCGCAATATGCTCAGGGAACAGTATAGCTCAGAACTGTGGTTGGCTGTCAAAGAAGACTGTAGAGGAAAAATTGTAGCAACTGGTATTGCTGAACTGGATCGTGAAATCGGCGAGGGTGTGCTGGAATGGATTCAGGTATCGAAGGATTATCGCAGATGCGGCCTGGGGAGCTATCTTGTATCAGAACTGTTGTGGAGAATGAGGAAAGCAGCGAAATTTGTCACGGTATCAGGAAAGTGTAATAATCCTGATTACCCGGAAGGGCTATATCGTAAATGTGGTTTTTGCGGTAATGATGTATGGCACATTTTGAGAGAGCGCGAGCAAACTGCTTTTGCGGAGTGAAAAGAGTCTCAGGAAAAAGCGTAGGGACAGGAACTTCGTCATTGATACACTTGGGATATCTTACCTGGAATGGGGAAGAGCGGACGGCACGTATCCCGAATGAGGAAGTGAGGGCTGAGTTCAGGAAAATCAGAAGAGAGGAGGATAAGCAATATGAATCGTTTTCGATGGATGTTGACGGCAGTTATAATTGTCTGTGCGTTCGGCATGACCGGCTGTGGTGTGGCTGAGGAGCGGGACATAAGAGAAGTCCGCGATTATCTGGAGTCACGGTATGGTTCCCGGGATTTTGAGATTACGAAAGGGGAGACGGATGGCAATATTTCCTACAAGGTAACGCCTGCAGAGTTCCCGGAGGTTGTATTTACAGTGGAAGAGGGCAAAATAGAGGAGAGCATGGATTGGGCATATCATGACGATTTTGCGGCCCAGATGCTTTATGGGGGAGCGGAACGAATGGGGCTTTCCTACGAAAAGGGAGAAGAAGGCTATAATATGTTTATCTATTACCAGGATTACAGCGGCCTGGATTCTATGGCTGAGAAGATAGCAAAACTGGTGTCGGACTGTATGGAAAGCAGGGCCTTCGAGAAGCTGCGGAGTACATGTTTGATAGTGATTAAACCGGAAGGGGAGACGGAGGAGGACTTTCCGGGATATCATATCCGGCTTGAAACGCGTTACACAGCCCGGGTGAAAAAGGAATTTGGCGTCATGGCTTCCAAACTGGATCCTGAGCAGTTTAAAGAGGATCTGAGGCTGTGCCATATCTATAATTCATACAGCTGTATGCTTCCAAAGGACGAAGCTATGTTCTCGGAGGCGGATATGGAGCGGTACAGGGCGATTTGTACCGGCGCCATGGGAGAAGGGAAGGACGGGGATATAACCATATATAACTTGGTGAACGAGGGATATTTTGGATTGAATATAAGCGGGGTTTACCAGATCCTATCGGCGCAGGGACTTGTGACAGAGGTGGATGGGAACAGCTTTACCGCTTCCGGAAACGGAATGACTATTCGATTTTTTCCGGAATTCCGTAATAGAGAATCATCGGTATCCTATGAAGTTTTAAGCGGTGATGAGGAACTGGTGGAGAATGAAAGGCCGGGGAGCGCTTACTATGCGGTGCGGGCCATGACTGGTCAAAGCATTTCCTTTTCCACACCGGAAAAAATACAGGCGGCCGAGGAGGCAGAGCGTCTGGAGCGACTTCCGGAGATATTGGAGGCCTTTGAAAACGCGGTAGCCCAGGATCAGACGGGAGAAGCGGGAGGAATTGAGGTCACCCTGATGGAAATGGAGCTTTACGAACGGCTGCAGGGGAGCAATTCTTTTTATGTGGAATCAAATGAGGAGATGGTATGGACCCGAATCCGGCTTCGGCTGAAAAATACAGGAAGCATGGATGTATGGGTATTTCCTTCCACGTTCATTCCCGGATCGGAGGACCGGTACTATGGAATTGTTGCAGACAGAGAGGCAAATATTTACCGTCCTTCGGATGTCATCAACCTGGGTTTGGAAGATATGTACGGAGAGACTCTCGAGGCTGGCGAGACCATGGAGGGGAATGTGTATTTTAAGCTGCCGAGAGATTTGGCAGTCCGGGAGGACTCAATGGTATTGTACTATTTCTGCGGAGCCGAGACGGCGTCCGTCCTGCTTCCGGCACAAAACTGACTGCGGATTGATGTAAGGAATAGCTTCGACGCCCTAAAAGAATTTTTCCAAAAGGCGGCGGAAGAAAGGCAGAGTGTTTTGACCTTCATCGCTTAGAGAGATTACATATCTTATCAGAGCAAAATACTTGCAATAGTGTAATACGTTATTGATAAGTCAGGAACGTAAGGTTGAAACGCTCTAATGCTTTAGGCATGTTATGGATAAGTGTAAACAAAGTTTGAGAAATATAGAAGATATATCAAGAAGACAACTATATGAGGAAAATATATGATGTATATCAGGAAAGCAAAACGAACAGACGCAATTGATTTGAAGGTATTGTATTTTAGATACTTAACCCAGTATCCACCTAAGGAAGAACAGGATATGGGTTTATGGCAATATCTTCTTGATAAGTTTGAGAAAGATGAAAGTATGTATTTACTGGTGGCAGAAGAAGACGGAAAAGTTGTTTCTTCCGTACAAATGGCGATTATTGAGAACTTAACACATAATGTCAGACCTTTCGCAGTTATTGAAAATGTTGTGACGCATGCCGATTACAGGAATAAGGGATATGCATCGGCATTGCTGGGTAAAGCATCAGAAATAGCCAGGGAACGCAGATGCTATAAAGTTTTTCTGGAAACCGGTTCAAATAAAGAAAGTACATTAAATTTTTACAAAAAGAACGGGTTTGAAATAGATAAAAAGCATTCCTGTTTAAAAAGACTGTAGGCTTGCAAGTTTCTGGTATCTTGGAGGGAGATATAATGATTAAACCAAGACATCTTGAAAAGATTTATTATCCGACCGATGATGAAGGAATTGAGGGTGAAATAGTCTGTGAGTGCGGGAGTAGAGCATTTAAAATCCGATGCTTCGGCGAGTTTTATGATAAAAATAAAATGGCAATCAATGAATATGAGAACAAATATGGGCAGGCAGTGAGGGCAGTTTGCGCGAATTGTGGAACAGACTATCTGTTGTATGATTTTGCATTGCATGGTTATGATGGGTTAATATGCGAAGAAGGAATTGCTGTTTCTGATGAAGTGCTTGAGGACTTTATAACAGAAACAGATAATTTATTTGAGATAAAAATATTTCTCGAATATGATGATGAAAATCAATTTCTTGAAGAAGTTGTGAATGATGAATATTTACAAAAAGACTTTAAGTTTACAATGGCTGATAGAGCAAGTATTTGGAGTTGGGTTGTTATTGAACTTAAAGGTATTCAATCGGGAATAGTTTACAAAGATTTTGTAAATCAAGAATTGGCGTAAAAATTGTAAGAGTTGAAAGGAAGACGACAGGATGAAGGCGATTATAACAGATTTAGACCGGACTTTGCTGCACACAGATAAATCTCTGTCGGAGTATACATGCGCAACGTTGAAAAAGTGCCGTGACAGGGGAATCCTTCTAATGGCAGCAACCGCAAGACCGGAACGGGCTATATTAGCCTATCAGGAACAGATTGGGTTTCAGGCAATAACAACATTAAACGGAGCGAGGATTATTTTACCGCATTGTGTGATCGAGAATGGAATTATCCCATCCAGTGCAGAAGCCATTTTGAGAAAGGTAGTTTCGATACCTGGTCTAATCCTGTCTTTGGAAACGGGAAACGGTGTTTTTTCAAATACTCCTATTCCGGAGTGGGATGCAATGGTTTTTCCGGGGTTTCCTGCTTTACCTACAGATGGTATTATATATAAGCTTTTGCTGAGTGGCAAAGAAAAAGATATACGAATGAAGGTGGAAAAGGCTTTAACGGCAGATACTTACATGACAGTGGCAGATGGTGAGCTAATACAGATTATGAGTACTGCATCTACAAAATGGAACGGAATCAAGGCTATGCTGGATTCGTTTGGGGTCGCTCAAAGTGATGCGATATATTTCGGAGATGATAATGATGATATTGAGTCCATAAAGAATTGCGGTGTGGGCGTCGCTGTCTCCAATGCCATCAGAGAGGTACTTGATGTGGCAGATTTTGTAACGGAAAGTAACGATATGGACGGTGTGGCTCATTACATAGAAACAAAATTATTATGATGAAGGCCTGTGCTTCCTCATCAAAAGTTGCCTTTTTTATATGTTCCGCCGAAAGGCATAGGGTACACAAATCTGGAATATATCATATTACCTAAGGGCAGGAACATTACCAGGCATAGAATTCCTCTGTTCTGCCTGATATAATATTATTAGGATTTCCAAAATGATTATTATCCGGGTTATCCATTGATAAAGAGGGGAATCTATTACTGCAGCCGGATGATTTCTGCCCAACATGGAACAGAATTTACAAATTCCCATTATGAGAATATCAAGAACACAGGATAAGTGCCAGATATTAGAGGAAGATTTTCGTATCAGAATGACTCGAAAAGTGAGGTGCCGCTTATGTGTAATTTAAGTAAGGGCGTGGAAGAGAAAGGAATCGAGAAGGGAAGACAGGAAGGAATAAGGGGTATGCATTCCCAATGCTTTCACTGGCTAAACCGACAGCGGCCAGGCTGACAACACCTGGGCGCGCAAGTGTTGTAAGCCCAGGTTTCAAACAACCATGGTTTACCTCGATATAACGACAGAACAGGAAAGGAAGGCACTGGCAATGTTTGAAGACGAATGTGACAAAGGAATAAGACCGAAATGGAAAGAAAAAGTGGTACACTTACTAGTTCCTGTGGTATACTACTTTTGGATTTTGTATCAATTTGGAAAGGCCGGGTAAGCGACAGGCCGGAGACACTTGAGTCAATATTGCAGTCGAGACATGGAATCGGAACATGATAAAGCATATGAAACACAAATCCGCAGTAGCGGACAAGGAGGTATCGGAATGAACGAGAACAGCAAATTGCCTGGCGGAAGCACGGACAGCGCCAGCTGCTTCTGCAGAGAAAGCGTCCTGGAAGACGGCTTTCACATAGAGGAGTGCCGCGCCGCCGCGGAGAGCGGCGACCCCGGCGCCCAGGGCGTATTGGGCGACTGCTATCAGTATGGCTGGCATGTGAAAAAGGACTACATAACTGCCGTTGCCTGGTATGAGAAAGCGGCAGCCCAGGGGAATCCTGCCGCGCAGCGCAGCCTGGGCTGGTGCTGGAGCCAGGGGAAGGGCGTGGGGCCAAGCCAGGAGAAGGCCATATACTGGTACACGAAAGCCGCAGAAGGCGGCGATGCGGACGCGCAGCACAATCTGGGAGTCTGCTATGACCACGGACAAGGGGTAGAGCGTGACCGGACAAAGGCCTGCGAGCTGTACAGGAAAGCGGCACAGCAGGGGCATGAGTGGGCCCAGTATAACCTGGGGGTCTTCTATATGTATGGATACGGCGGCCTGGAGCAGGACTGTGAGAAAGCGGCGGAATGGTACGCTAAGTCTGCCGAGCAGGGATTCTCCGACGCCCAGTGCGGCCTGGGAGCCTGCTATTATGAGGGGAGGGGCGTTCCGCAGGACTTCGGGAAGGCTGTGGAATGGTTCTGGAAAGCTGAGACACAGAAAAATCCGCAGGCGCTGAATTATCTGGGCATCTGTTTCGAAAAAGGGAATGGCGTGTGTCAGGACTGGGAAATGGCTATTGATTTCTATACCCGGGCAGCGGAGAAAGGCTATCGTTACGCCCAGTATAACCTGGCCCTGTGCTATTACCATGGGGGCGGCGTGAAACAGAATTACAGAAAAGCGTTTATATGGTTCCAAAAATCCGGACAGCAGGGCCTTGCCTCGGCCCAGTACCAGCTGGGGATCTGCTATGAGGAAGGAAAGGGTGTGGAACAGGATGAACGCAAGGCGGCGGAATGGTATCTAAAGGCGGCGGAGCAGGGGGACGCCGATGGAGAGTATGCTATAGGCCTGTGCTATGATTTTGGCACAGGGGTGGAGCAGGACAGCGCCCGGGCGTTCGCCTGGTATGAGAAAGCCGCCCTGCAGGGCCATGCGTACGCCCAGTGCAACCTTGCGTTCTGCTATAAGGACGGGGAAGGCGCGGAGCAGGACTACGGCAGGGCCGCAGAATGGTACCGGAAAGCGGCGGAGCAGGGACATGCCGGCGCCCAGACCAATCTGGCCTGGTGCTACGAAAAGGGGAAAGGCGTGGAGCAGAGCGATTCCCTGGCAGCGCTGTGGTGCCGGAAAGCCGCGGAACAGGGGAACCCCCAGGCCCAGTACAACCTTGCCATCTATTATGAGCGGGGGACGGGAGTGGAGCAGGACGATGCCCGGGCCGCCCTGTGGTATGGGAAAGCGGCGGAGCAGGGCCATGTGGCTGCCCAGTACGAGACGGCCTGCCGCTGCATGACCGGAAGAGGCATGCCCCAGGATGATGCCCGGGCTCTGGAATGGTTCCGGAAAGCGGCGGAACAGGGCCATGGGGAGGCGCAGTATGAACTGGCGCTTTGCTTCCACTTCGGAAAAGGGGTGGAGCAGGACTGTGAGGAGGCTGTCAAATGGTATCAGGAGGCGGCCGCCCAGGGCCATGTGAAAGCCCGGTACAATCTGGCCTGCTGTTATAAAAAAGGAGAAGGCGTAGGCCAGGACTACGCTGCCGCCAGGGAATGGTTTGAAAAGGCGGCGGAGCAGGGATATGCCGATGCTCAGTATAACCTGGGGATTCTCTACAGATACGGAGAGGGCGTGGAACAGGACAGCGCCCAGGCGGCCGAGTGGTACCGGAAAGCGGCACAGCAGGGGCATGCGGACGCCCAGAACAACCTGGGCTTCCTGTACAAAAAAGGGGAGGGCGTAGAACAGGATGTCACCCAGGCCGTCAAATGGTACGTCCATGCCGCCGTGCAGGGACATACGGAGGCGCAGCTGAATCTGGGCATCGCCTATATCACGGGGACAGGTATAGTTCAGGATGATGCAAAAGCCGCCATGTGGTTCGCCCGGGCTGCCAGCCAGGGATCCGACGTGGCCCAGTACAATCTGGGGCTATGTTACGAGATTGGCAGGGGAGTGGAACAGGATACGGACGAGGCGGCGGAATGGTACGAAAGGGCCGCCGGGCAGGGGAACGGGAAAGCCCAGGCAGCGCTGGAGCGGCTTGGGTACTGACGGCGAATCATAGGAAAAGCAACAGGCACTACAGCCATAGCCGCGTGGCGGACTGCCCGGTGGAGATATTGGATTTTTTGAAAAAATACATGGAGAACATTGCAAAATACCAGGAGGAAGACGGGATGGCAATTGAAATTCCGGGCGAAAGCTGTGCGGGAACATCTGCTCTTAATCCAAAAGATAGGATAAAATATGCAAAACGCGCGTTGGAGGGCATTGCTTTAGGGGATTGTTTCGGACAAACCTTTTTTGTGCCTGACGAGATAGCCTGCAAAAGGATAAATAACAGGGAGATTTTGAATGAACCGTGGCATTTTACGGATGACACCGTGATGGCGATAGGGATTTACCGTATCCTGGAAAAGTATGGAAAAATAAATCAGGATGAATTAGCCAAGGTTTTTGCCTCGAATTATGCGCTAGACTGGCATCGGGGATATGGAGGAACGGCGCATTCCATTTTGCGCAATATCGGGGAAGGGAAAGATTGGCGGGAAGCAGCCGCAGAAGTGTTTGACGGAATGGGCTCTATGGGAAATGGCGGAGCAATGCGCGTTGCGCCCATAGGCGCTTATTTTGCGGATGATTTGGACAAAGTTCTATACTATGCCAGGGCATCTGCAGAAGTCACGCATGCGCATATTGAGGGAATTGCAGGTGCGATGGCGGCTGCCGTGGCATCGGCGTTGCTCCTGAATAAAAAGCTGGGATGTTATTTCGGAGAAGGGGAAACTTTTGTGCGTGATATCGCAGATAAATTGCCGGAATGCGATACCAAATATAAAATATTGACTGCGGCTTCGGTTCCGAGGGAAAGCAGCATAGATTTTGCGGTTTCTGTGCTTGGAAACGGGATGATGCTGACGGCACAGGATACGGTTCCATTCTGTCTTTGGTGTGCGGCATATCATTATGATTCCATGGAGGAAGCATTGTGGACAGCCGTTTCCGCTTTGGGAGACAGGGACACGATATGTGCTATTGTGGGCGGGATGGTTTCTCTTTATGCAGATAAATTGCCGCAGCAATGGCTAAGTTACATGGAGCGTCCGGAAGACTCTCCGTTTTTCCCGCCAGAAAAGAATGGGTTTGTGCATCAAAACGAGGGCGGATGAAAATGAAAAAGGAAAGTTTTACATCGATATTGGTATTTGGCATGTTGTTTTTGGCAACGGGATGTGGAAGAAACGGCAAGGAACCGGAAGAATTGCTGGATGCGTTTCTTGCCGGTGAAATCCCGGCATTTTATGACGATAGCGGTGAAGCGTCCATAAATTTTGGCCAGCTGCCCATTGACGAGGAAGATTGGAACAGCTATTCTGTGGGAGAACGGATTGATTTGGACAATGACGGCGAGAATGAGCTGATTCTGGACGGCCCTTATGGAGGCATGTACATTGATGCAAGAGATGCGAAAGTATATGTATTAGCAGCCGGGGAGGGGATGGCAGGAGTTCTGTCCTACACTGAGTACGATAATGCCGTCTGGATTGTGCACAGTGATACTACCCATATGGGAAGGCGGATATATCGGCTGACGAGATATGATGGGGATGGCAATATAGCGGATGAATTTCAGCTGGGGGCAGAGTACTGGGATTCACCTGATGACAAATATGATGAAAACAGTGATTTTACCTATCGTGATGCGAAGATATCCATGGAAGAATATGAGACATTATTAAGTGAAATATTTAGTCGGTAATCGTGAAAAATCTGTATCCCCTGAGTTATTTGCATCTATTACTGCCGGCGGTTTGCGGAGATGATTTATGAAGTGGGCCAAATGATTTACCGGCTCCGCATGCAGATTTACCTACTTGAATTTATATCCATTTAATAGTATATTTTTGGTAGGGCATTTTGCTTTCAAATAAAAATGATAGGAGGAATAAGTCAATTATGATTACCTGGAAAAATTTAGATACCATTTCCGCGTATCAGAAGCTGCAGGAGGCGGCTCCTGTAAATCTTGCGGAGGTGATGGCTGGGGAGAAAGGCGCGGACCGCGTGAAGAAATACAGCGTTCCCATGGCTGCAGGACTTACGTTCAATTATGCCGCAAAGCAGGTGGATGACAAGATTCTGGAGGCCCTTGTGAAATTGGCGGAAGAGACGCAGCTTGCGGAGAAATTCGAGGCTCTCTACAATGGGGAGGTCATCAATACCGGAGAGAAGCGCAGGGTGCTCCACCATATGACCCGCGGACAGCTGGGCGGGGCTGTGGTGGCCGACGGCGTGGACAAGCGCGGCTTTTATGTGGATCAGCAGAAGAAAATCGCGGAACTGGCAGATAAGGTGCACAGCGGCGAGATTACCAATGGGGCAGGAGAGAAGTTCACTACTGTCGTACAGATTGGAATCGGCGGCAGCGACTTAGGCCCCCGGGCGATGTATCTGGCCCTGGAGAACTGGGCCAAGATGAACGGCACGTTCAAGATGGAAGCCAGATTCATCAGCAATGTGGATCCTGATGACGCTGCGGCCGTGCTGAATACGATTGACGTGGAGCATTCCCTTTTTGTGCTGGTATCCAAATCCGGCACTACCCTGGAGACGCTGACCAATGAGTCTTTTGTTAAGGATGCGCTGAAGAATGCGGGGCTGGACGCCTCCAGGCATATGATTGCCGTTACCAGTGAGACCTCTCCGCTGGCAAAGAGCGACGATTATCTGGCAGCGTTCTTTATGGACGATTATATCGGCGGCAGATTCTCCTCCACATCCGGCGTGGGCGGCGCGGTATTGTCTCTGGCGTTCGGCCCTGAAGTATTTGCGCAGTTTTTGGATGGCGCGGCAGAGGAGGACAAGCTTGCGGCAAAGAGAGATGTGCTGTCAAATCCTGCCATGCTGGACGCTTTGATCGGGGTTTATGAGCGCAATGTCCTGGGATATCAGAATACAGCGGTACTGCCTTATTCCCAGGCCTTGAGCCGTTTCCCCGCGCATCTGCAGCAGATGGATATGGAATCCAACGGAAAGTCGGTGAACCGCTTCGGCGAGCCTGTGGATTATTCTACCGGGCCTGTGATTTTCGGCGAGCCGGGCACCAACGGACAGCATTCTTTCTATCAGCTGCTGCATCAGGGCACAGACATCATCCCGCTGCAGTTCGTGGGCTTTAAGAAGAACCAGATGGGCAGGGATGTGGTGATTCAGGACAGCACAAGCCAGCAGAAGCTCTGCGCGAATGTGGCGGCACAGATTGTGGCGTTCGCATGCGGCAAGGCTGACGAGAACCGCAACAAGAACTTTGAGGGCGGAAGGCCCTCCAGCATCATCATCGGCGAGCAGCTGACCCCGCAGGCGCTGGGCGCTCTTTTGTCCCATTTTGAGAATAAGGTCATGTATCAGGGCTTTGTATGGAACGTCAACAGCTTCGACCAGGAGGGCGTACAGCTGGGCAAGGTCCTGGCGAAGAAAGTGCTTGCCCACGACACTGACGGCGCGCTGAAAGCATACAGTGATTTGCTGGATATTTAATACGAATGGGCCAATCGAATAAAGGCTTTACACTTTGGGCATAGATTGCTATAATGGTTATAGATGCTAATCAACAGCGTTTCTCAGAAAGAGGTGATTATATGCCATCAGGTATTGAGGTAACAAAGCAGGCCCTTGATGATTTCAAAAAGATTCAGGAATATATGTTATTGGCGAGAAAGGAAAATGCGACTGAGACATATGCAAAGCTTAAAAAAGAGTATCTGACAATAAAAGCATTGCTGAATGTATCAGGGGTGAACCTGACAGACATTGACGAAATCAAGGAATGACATTTCCCGCAACTGAATAGGGGTCACAGAACAAAGTGTAAAGTAAAAATCAGGGCTGCCCGGCAACGATGAAAGAAAAGCAATCGTTGCCGGGCAGTTTTTAAAAATATAGAGATAAGTGTAACCTTTTTTCTCCCGCATGCCTCTAACAGATGTAAACAAACATGTTTGGTACTTACAAAGCAAAGGCGGTGAAGACAATGGATTCTCTGGAAATCGGCCTGGTGAGGCAGGCACAGAAGGGAAATAGGGAAGCGATGGAACAGCTGTTCCTTATGGAAAAGGAATATCTGTACAAAATGGCTTTCCTGTACATGAAAAACAAGGAGGATAGTCTGGACCTGGTCCAGGAGTGCATCCTGCGCTGCATCGTATCGATAAAGGGCCTGAAGCAGCCGCAGTATTTCCGCACCTGGATGACCAGGATTCTAATCAACTGCGCTCACGAGGAGTGGGCCAGGCGAGGGAAGTATGACTGTGTGGAGGAAGAGGTATTTGCGGCAAGCGAACCGTTTCCCGGGGAAGAGAGGTTGGATTTGTATCAGGCAATCGACAGGTTGAATTTCCCATATCGGGATATCATTATCCAGCACTATTTTGCGGGGAATAAATTAAGCGAAATCGCGCAGATACTGAATATTCCCATAGGGACAGTGAAAGTGTACCATTCCCGGGCGAAGAGCAGATTAAAATGTATGTTGGAGGCATGAGTATGACGGAAAATAAGATTTGGGAAGAGATGGAGGTTCCACAGGAGCTTGACAGGATTATCCTGGAGGCGGTAGGAGAAGGGCACAGAAAGCTTGTGCAGAAAAGGAACAGAAAGCACCGGAGGGCAGCAGCCATATCCATGGCCACGGCAGCGGCCTGCTTCATAGCGGTGGCTATCGGATTCACCAACCCCGTGGTGGCGAGGGCTTACAGCAATATCCCGGTGCTTGGGAATATCTTCGCCTATCTTTATGATACTGCGGATTCCGGGATTCCCTATGCGCAGATTGGGGATGCCGCGGTGCCAGTAAAGGGGCAGGACGAGGTAGCTTGGGAGGATTCGGGGCAGAAAGAACCGAAACAGGAAGAGTCAGCGCAGGAAGAACCGGGACAGCAGGGGGGTGCTGTTCCTGAAGAGGAGGCGGACACAGAAAACCCTGTGCAGATTGCCATAAAGGAATATTTCTGCGACAGATACAGCCTTTATCTGTCATTTGAGGTGGTCAGCGAAGAGCCTTTTATGGAGGGCGTGCCAGACATGACAGGCAAAGAGGGCAGTATTTTTCTGTACGCTACGGAAAGCATTGCCATTGATGCGGGAGAACACTATGAGATTGGAAACGGGAGCTTGATTATAAAAGGTATTTTCACAGACGCACATACTTTTGTGGGAATCGGAAGAAGCGGAGATTCTTTGGGTGAATATCCTGTAGCGGACGGAATGGTCTATGAAATGGACTCCGCGTATATGAGAGTATTCACGGAAGAGATGGAAACGGATATCAGGGGAGAATGGAAAGCCTCAGCGGAAATCACCTGTACGGAAGAGAGCTTGATGACGGAAAGCCTGGAACAGGCAATCCGCGGCGATTGCGCCTTGAAAGAGGTGAGGGTACAGCCTTATGAGATTCAGGCAGTGATAGAAGAACCGAAAGGAACATCTCTGGCAGGGGAATATGTTGTCATAGAAGCTTTCGACGATAAGGGAAGACGCCTTGCTCCGGCTTCGTCCACCTATAACAGATTCGTGGAGGATGGAGAGAACAGTCAGGAGGTATGGATGTTCGAGAAGCCTGCGGATGCCCAGAAAGTGACGGTCTTCGCGGTGGACGAATTGAAGTGGATGGATGAATGGAAAGGCTATCTGTACTGCGATGAGCCCTGGAGCGGGGAGCAGATGGTCGAGTTTCTGAAAGAGAACAGTTTCGCCTATGGGGAGGTGGAACTGCCGTAAAGGAAAGGATGGACTCCGGCAGCCGGATTTGATAGAATCCGGTCTGTCGGAGTTTATTTTCATGATAATTGAAGACTCGCGAAGCGGGGACTCAATTGTTTGCCTCTGGTATCCGATGAAAGTAATAGGGCAGAGTATGCTGCGGATTGGAGAAAAGGCATGGAGAAAAAACGACTGGAATATATGGATATGGCAAAAGGGACAGGAATCATAGGAATCGTCATTATGCATTCCTCAACGATGCCGGAGAGTGTGGTCTATTGGATTTCCTCTTTTGCGCTGCCTTTCTTTTTCCTGATTTCCGGCATGACGATGAGCTGCAGCAGGGAAAAGGAAAGGGGCATGAAAGCGATTCTGTGCCGGAAAGGGCTTTCTTTGATGATTCCTTTTTTCTGTTTCAGCCTGATTTCTGTTTTGCTACTTCTCGGGCAATGGAAGAAAGGGCTTTCGGATTGGGAGACAGTGCGGGCTGGCCTGCTTTCCATTGTCACGCTTAAGGGATTTTCCGTGTTCTGGTTTTTGCCTGCGCTTTTTCTGTCGGAATGCTTTTTCCTTTTCCTGCTGAAGAGGTTTTCCATGATTGGCACTTGCCTCGTCAGCATTGTTCTGACAGTTGTGTCATATTTGGCGAATGAAGCTCTTTCAGAGCAGGAGGCATCTGTGGCAGCTTTTCCGGGGCTTTCGCTGCTGACAGATTTTTTGAGGACTTTCCTGCGGGCCGCCTATGCACTGCCCCTTATCTGCGCAGGCTATTATTTGTTTGAGAAGCACCGTGATTTCTGGGAAAGGGATGAAAAATTTTCCATTGGCCGTATGGCAGGCGGTTTGTGCCTGTTCCTTGCGGGGATTCCCCTGAGCGTTGTGAATGGCAGCGTTGACTTTCGCACCATGGCGATGGGACGGATTCCGCCTTTGGAATATCTGTCCGTGGCACTTTCTTCTGTGGGGCTATTGCTGATCTGTAAGAACTGCCGGCCTTTTAAACCGCTTCTTTTTTACGGAAAAAACAGCCTGATTGTAATGGCTACCCATATGGATTTTTCCTTTGTGTATTATGCCCACGTTGTGGCTTATATGGTGAATGATTACATTCCCAGATTGAACCGTGTCTGCTTCTTCGTGAATGTAGTAGGGATTGTTCTGCTTTTGGAAGTGCCCTGCATTCTGGTCATAAATCGGTTCTTTCCGTTTCTGCTGGGGCGGAGGAGGAAAGCTAAGACGTGAGCCGCGTGGAATATGCGTACCGGCGGATAGGGGGAGAGGGATGATTACAGTAGGTGAATTTCAAAAGCATGTGAAAGCGCTGCTTGATTTCTGCGAATATCCGGCGGTTCAGTATAAGGCGAAGTTCTCGCTTCTGGACACTCCCTATGAGGACGAGGCGCTGACCGCGCTGCGCCCGGAGTTTTTAAAGAGCGACATCGTGGAGGAGATGTACCAGACCCAGGACGAGAACGGCGGCTGGGGGAAACTGCGCTCCAAGGACTACTCTGTGAAAGCCAAGATTCCTACCTCCGGCGTAGGAATCGAGCGCTGCCTTTATATCGGTCTTACCATAGAGGACAGGGACATTCTCTTCCTGGCAGGCGAATATCTTCAGGATTTGCTGCTGGGCAGGGGCAGCGAGGGAGTTTTTGAGAAAAACGAGCGGGCCAATCTCTGGCAGAAAGCTATCGTCTGCAATTATCTGGAGGCCATATCCCCCTGGAATCCCCTCTGCGACGAGACTTACAGGCAGTGGCTGTATATCGCGGGCAGGGCGTATGAGGAGGGCGAGTATTCCTATGAAAAGGACAGGGCCGCCCAGCATGAGGTGTTCCTGACCAGGGAAAATCGCCTGGTGCCCATGCAGAGCAAACTGCTGCTGAAAAGGCGCCAGGAGATATCCGAAGCCCTGGAGGCGGCAATGCTAAGGCATCTGGGGCGGAAAGCCTGTGAAGACGGCTATTTTTGGGACAAGACGCCGGACAGGCTGCCGGAGGACTTCGTCCACAGGCAGACGAGGCGATGGTTCGACACATTCAACTATATCAACCAGTTCAGAGGTTCCGAAATCTATCTGGGGAATGCCGTGGAGTGGCTTCTGGAAAATGCCCGGGAGGACGGCCTGTGGGACTGGGGGCCGCAGATAAAGGATCCCTGGGGGTATTTCGGGTATTTTTCCTGCAACCGGCATTACAGATACAATCGTGTGGTGGACTGCACGATTGAAGTGCTGCATTTTTTGAAGAAATATATGGAAAACAATGGGTGATTTTTGACGGATATCATGGGCACAGGGCGTTTTCAGCCGGAACGGAATCCAGGATGTTGCGGAAAGCGGATGTGCATAGTTATGCCGGGCATGGCTGAGATAGTCTGGACGTATTAGGGAGTGGCTGAAGCCGATGCCTCTGTGAGATATTTAGTAGGGGATATAGGATATATGTATCATAGGCAAAAGCGAATTTTTTTGTGGATTTTAATTGGAACAGGAAGTATTTCTTTCACAAGCTGCGGGAGGGATGCTGCGCTATATCAGGAAAGCATTGGTGCGTCCTCGGAGGGGCTTCAAAGCGAGGCGGACGAAAAGCCAGAGCAGAAAGGAACCGGAAGCGGCGATGGAGAAGAAACTGCTCCCGGAGAGGTGCCGCAGCTGCCCGAGACAGCCAGTGAACTGACCGGTTTCGTGCCGGAGGGCTGGGAGATTTTGGACAGCGTGGAACTGGATTTCAATGAGGACGGAATCCCCGATTATATAGGCGTATTGCAGGCTGCCATGATAGATAAGGGAGGTTACCAGGCATACCAGGATGACCCCAGAATCCTGTTTGCCGCGGCGGGCGATGGAGCAGGAGGATACCGTCTGGACTTTCAGGATATCAATCTGATACGGACAAGAGGGGAAGGCGGCGTCTTCGGGGATCCCTATGAGCCGCTGACCGCGGAGGGGACATCTTTCACCACACACGCATACGGCGGCAGCGCATGGAGATGGGCGGAAGACTATACATATACCTGCCGCGGCGGCACCTGGCGTCTGACATCATCGGAGACTATCTACGGATACGGCAGCTATGTCACATCCTATAGCAGAAACGACTGGGATGCCGGCACGGGAATCCGGAAAGAGCGAAGCTCTGAATTCAGCGACATGGAGAAGAACTGGGAAAACGGGGAAGACTGGGACAGTGTAAAATACGACCTGGAATACGAGCTGTCGCTGGATGAGCCGCTGACACTGGAACAGGCCGGAAAGCGCTGGTGGCTTGCCAAAGACCGGGTGACGGACTGGAAAGTGGCATCCGTCACATGCGCGGCGGGAGTGGAACTTTCGGAAGAGAAGGCGAAGCGCCCGGATGAGGCATATCTGGAGTATTGTGACGAGGACTGTATCCTTTACTCTTTTTCCGAGGAGGACAGCGGTCTGTATTACCTGGCCATGTACCGCTGGGAGGACAGGGTGTTATCTGTGCTGGCACAGGATAGAGGTGCAATAGACTATCCGGAGATTTACAAGGGAAAAATCTATTATGCCACTGACATAGTGGAAAATGTCAGATATAAAATATGGCAGGACGGGAAGGAACAGACGGCGGAGGAAGAGGATACGGTGGGAGTCAGGCTTAACAGGATGTCGCCGGACGGAACCGGGAAAGAGACAGTCTTTGAATACCGCTATCCGGAGGAGGGGCAGGAAACCAGGGAGAACCGAATCCCATATCTGTCTCTTATCTATGAAATCTGCGGCGATGAGATAATAGCGGAAGTATATATAGGAGACGAGCCCCACCCGTTCTACCGTATGAACGTTGACGGCAGTGGAGTGAAGAAGATTGGACAGGTGCCGATGGCAGAGGAATAGAAAAATTGTAATAGCATGTTAGCACGGAATATGGTAAAATCATATGGCAGGGTTGAAATAGGATTCCGGGATGCCCGGGGCATCATGAAAGAAAAGGAGTAAGAGGAAAGTGTTGTTTGAGTATGGTTTTTACGATTTATTTTTGATATTTTTTTTCTGGGGTTTTGCCGGCTGGCTGGTGGAACTCATAGATATGCGGATTGAGGCGGGGGAATTTCAGAACAGGGGATTCTTACATATGCCGTTCTGCCCTATCTACGGCGTGGGAATGGCAGCCGGATCCGTGGCTTTGAGCAGCGTGAAAGATTCTTATGTGATTCTGTTTGTGTTCGGTGTGGTTTTCTGTTCCGTGGTGGAGTACATCGTGGGCGGAATCCTGGAGAAACTGTTCCATTCCAAATGGTGGGACTATTCTCATATGCGATTTAACATCAAGGGGAGGGTATGTCTGAGAAATGCTGTGCTGTTCGGTTTCGGCGCTATTGTGGTATTCCGTTTTGTCCAGCCCATGGTGGAGGATGTGACCGGCCGGATTCCTATAGAAATGAAAGCCGCCATAACCGCCATCTTCAGCATTGCCTTTTTTATTGATCTGGCAGCTTCTGCGAGACGGGCATGGGCATACCGCAATAGTCAGGAGGGCGACGGGCTGAGGTTACTGTTTAAGGCCCATAAGTAGAGGCGGAGAAAACAGTTTTGTGACTGCGGCATAAACTACAGGTTAAGTTTCCGCTTTCAGGCTCAACTTCCCACGTATTGTAAAATCGGCTTTTTTCATCTAAAATATAGCGTATCATGTGATGCTTCATCCATACTATTACAAGATTCAGAAAGGGAGATCAAAATGCTGGATTGTAAGAAAGCAGGAAGACAGATTGCGCTATTGAGGAAAAAGAAAGGGCTGACCCAGGAGGATGTGGCCGCGCGGCTGTGCATCAGCCCTCAGGCGGTGAGCAAATGGGAGAATGGACACACGATGCCGGAGTTGTCCCTGCTTGTGGAACTGGCACAGCTGCTTGACTGCACGATTGACGGGATTCTGTTCCCGGCGTCCCCGCCCGCCGCAGAGGCTGATTTCGAGCATATCCTGCTGCCTTATGCCCCGATTGCGGAGTTCACGGGCAGAAGCTGGCCCCGCAGCATGGCGGTACCGGCCCTGCTCTCGGCGCTGAAGCTTTTTATGGGCCTGGAGGGACACAGGGATTCCATGGGGCGGCAGATAAACGATGACACGGAATATATCCTTCAATCCGCGTTTTCCTCCATCTGTTTCGGCTATTCCTGGGGGGATGACAATGCTTTGGAGGACGGGCTGGGGATTTATGGGTTGACAGGGGAGGTTCATAGCAGGACGGATTGTCCGGAGGAAGATTTCATCGGTCTGGCTGTGAGGAACATTATGGGCGGATATCCTGTCATCATCGTTCCGAAAGAATACACCGATGTGATTTTGGCCACCGGTTTTTCCGGCCGGGGAAAGGTCTTAAAGGGCGTTTCGTTTCTGGACGGAGATGATGAAAAGAACTCGGTCATGTCTTTCCGGCAGCTGAAAAGCTTTCCGGAGTGGTATGCCAAGGAGTCTGACATGCTGCTGATAAAGCCGTGTGAAAGAAACGTCTCCACGGCGGCAAAGTGCAGGGAAGCTCTGCGGAAAGGCGTCCTGCTTCTGGGCAATCAGGTCAGCATATCGAACCAGCCTCTGGTAGGGTACGGCATGGTCATTTACGACAACTGGTGCAATGAACTCCGCAAAGAAAACAACAGGAACCTTGTGGAGATGGAGACTCTGAGTCCGCATATTTTCATACATTATGAGGGGAAACTGCGCATCCGGGAGTTCCTGGAACTTTGCCTGCATCTGCTGAAGGACATGGATCCCCGCCCTGTGGTGACGGCGATTTCCAAATACGATGAAATCATAGAGATGTGTGAAAGATGTATGAACCAGCTGCTGGCGCAGACGCCCGACAGCATAGAGGAAGCCAGGGCGAAGCGCCGGATGCTCATTGGGGTGCTGCGCAGGAGCAAGGAACTGGAAACGGAAGCGTTGAAAGAAATCGCGCTAATTGGTCTATAAAACCGTGTTAAACGAATCATAACAGTTTTACAGAAATATAGCTGTCCGGGCACAGTAGCTCAATAGGACAGAAAAGGGTTATTCTTGATGACAATGGCCAGCGTCCATGTTGCCGCCAGAGGCATAAAGAGCGTCCCGGATTTCGCCATGCCGGGGGATTGGGCATGCGGCCCGCCTGCTGCCGCTATATCGGAGAGGACTATAAGGGAGAGGAAAGGATTGAGATGCGCTCACGGCCACGCTGCCCCATTCGGGGGTGCTGTACCTTCTGGGCAGCGCTTCTGCGCCCGATAAGCTGAAGATAAGGATAAACAGTACCATCTGAGCCCGGAGGACTCCGGGAAATATCTGTAAAGAGAACAGAGGCTTAGAAGTTGAGTGGGAACCAGCCGCTTTTTGGACGGCAGAATGCGAGGAGAGATGTACATAGGAGATTTGCACATTCATTCCAGATATTCCAGGGCGACCAGCAGAGACTGCACGCCGGAATACCTGGACCTATGGGCAAGGAAAAAGGGGATCCACATCGTGGGCACAGGCGACTTCACCCACCCGGCCTGGCGGGAAGAACTGAAAGAAAAGCTGGAACCGGCAGAGGACGGCCTGTATGTACTGAAAAAAGAATACAGGCTGGAAGGGGCAGGGGACAGCGGCAGACAGCCCCGTTTCGTGGTTACCGGGGAAATCAGCTCCATTTACAAAAAAGGCGACCGGGTAAGAAAGGTGCACAGTCTGTTGCTTCTGCCCGGGCTGGAGGCGGCAGAGACGCTGGCAAGGCGGCTGGAACTGATAGGGAACATACATTCGGACGGAAGGCCTATCCTGGGGATTCCCTGCAGGGATCTGCTGGAGATCATGCTGGAGGCCGCTCCGGCGGGAGTCTATGTGCCCGCCCATATCTGGACGCCGCATTTTTCCCTGTTCGGAGCCTTTTCGGGGTTCGAGACCCTGGAAGAATGCTTTGAGGATTTGTCGCCCTATATCCATGCCCTGGAGACAGGCCTCTCCTCAGATCCGCCCATGAACTGGAGGGTGAGCGCCCTGGATCGTTTCCAGCTGATTTCCAATTCCGATGCCCATTCTCCGGCAAAGCTGGGGAGGGAGGCGAACCTCTTCGACATAGAACTATCTTTCCAGGGGCTGGCAGAGGCCATCCGGCAGGGAAAAGGCCTGGCTGGCACTATTGAATTTTTCCCGGAAGAGGGAAAGTACCACTTTGACGGCCACAGGAAATGCGGACTCTGCATCAGCCCCCGGGAGACGGCCGGATATGGCAACAGATGCCCCATATGCGGGAAGAAGATAACCATCGGGGTGCTGAACCGTGTGGAGCAGCTGGCGGACAGGCAGGAGGGCTTCGTCCTGCCCACAGGCCGCCCTTTCGAGAGCCTGGTGCCGCTTCCCGAAGTGATCGGCTCGTCCATGGGAATCTCTGCCACAGGGAAAAAAGCGGCGGAAAAGTATGAACAGATGATACAGGCCCTGGGGCCGGAATTCGCCATCCTGCGGGAGATTCCGGTGGAGGACATCCGAAAGGCCGCAGGTCCTCTGGTGGCGGAGGGCATCCTGCGGCTGCGCCAGGGCCAGGTGAAGCGCACTCCGGGCTACGATGGGGAATATGGAAAGATAGGGCTGCTCACCCCGGAGGACATCAGCCGCCTGGAAGGGCAGATGAGTTTTTTCACGGCGGAAGAACTGCGGGTGATGGAGAAAGGAAGAGCTGTAGCAGACACGGAGATTGCCGGTCAGAAGACAGGAGCCGGAAAAAACTCGGATATTGACTTGCAGAAAGCATGGATTGGTAATGATGTAGAGAACGGCCGCCAGAAGTCAGAAGCTGAAGATGACCAGGATACGCATATTCAAACCAACCGGCAGATATCAGATGTTTCGACAACAGACAACCTGAATGAGCGCCAGCGAGAAGCCGTGGAACGGGCAGGGCGCAGCGTGGCGGTCATTGCCGGGCCGGGAGCGGGCAAGACCAGGACGCTGATTGCCAGGCTCCGTTACCTTTTGGACAAGAGGGGGATCAGGCCGGAGGAAATCACGGCAGTGACTTTCACTAATAAGGCAGCGGAGGAGATGCGCGCCAGAATGGCGGACGACAGCCAAGAAGCCAGTCAAAAAGATTCGAAAGGCCAGAAGAGTCAGAAAAGCCGTAAGAATCAGAAAGACTGGGGCGGGGCAGAAGTCTGAATCGGAACTTTCCATGCCGTCTGTGCCCGTTTCCTTCAGGAGGCAGGGCACTCTTTCGTGGTGGCGGATGAGGGACTGCAGACGGAATTGGCGGAAAAGGCGCTTCGGGAATTTGAAAAGAAGGATTCACCGGGGAAATTTCTGCAGGAGCTGTCACGGATGAAGAACGGCCTGCAGGGAAACAATAGCTTTGTGGAACCGGTTTCTTCCAGGGCAGCAGCCCAAAAAAGGGAGGCTGGCTTAGGGGAAAACGCAGCCGCCGACGGAAAGAACTGGCGCGTGTATCAGTATTATCAAAGACTCCTCCGACAGGCAGGGGCATATGACTATGACGATTTACTGCTGGAGACATTGAAGCTGCTGGAAGAGATGCCGGAGGATGCGCCGCAGCGCCGCCGTTTCTCCTGCCTCCTCATCGACGAATTCCAGGACATCAACCCGCTCCAGTACCGACTGGTAAAGGAATGGGGGCGGGGCAGCATGGAAGAGGGGCATTCCAGGGAACTGTTCGTGATTGGCGACCCGGATCAGTCCATCTATGGTTTCCGGGGCTCCGATTCCAAAGCTTTCTCCAGATTGGGGGAGGAATATCCTGACCTGTCCCTCATACGCCTGGAGGAAAACTATCGCTCCGCCCCGGCCATCCTCCATGCCGCCCTGGGCGTGATTTCCCACAACGAAGGGGAACCACGCAGAATGAGGGCCATGGCCCCAAAAGCAGGACAGGGAGCCGGACTTCCCGTGCGCATAGTATCGGCGGAGGACGAGCGCGGGGAAGCGATTTTCGTGGCCAGGGAAATCATCCGCCAGATCGGCGGCATAGACATGCTGGATACGGACAGGGATGGGACACGGGAGGGCCGCCGGGCGCGCGGTTTTTCGGACATCGCGGTGCTCTACCGAACCCACAGGCAGGCGGCGCTGCTGGAAAAATGCCTGCGCCAGGAGGGAATCCCCTATCTGGTGGCAGGGCGGGAAGATTTTCTGCGGGAGCGGGAGGTACGGGCCGCGCTGTACTTTTTCCGCCATATCCTGTATCCGGAGGAGACGGCGTGGGGAGTGCTGTGCCAGAGACTCCTGGGGCCTTTTTTGGGAGAGAATCGGGAGGAGGGGCTTAACCTCCTGACTGAAAAGTACCGGAAAAAAGCAAAGAAAGGAAAGCCGGTGAAGCTCCTGGAGGAGTGGTGCGGCGAATTTCCTTTCGAGAACCAGGATGCCATGAAAAAACTGACAGACATGTCGGTTCTTTGCCCTACCATGGAAAGTTTCTTTCAGACCCTGTCTTTCGGCGAGGACGGTGACATCAGGAGGAACAGCGGCAGGAAATTCACGGCGGACGCGGTGACGCTGATGACTCTCCATGGCTCAAAAGGCCTGGAATTTCCGGTGGTATTCCTCTATGGGCTGGACAAGGGGCGGCTTCCTCTGGAGTTCGGCGGGGAAACGGATCTGGAGGAGGAGCGCCGCCTGTGCTACGTGGGCATGACCAGGGCCAGGGAGGAACTGATTCTGGTCTGCGGCAGGGAACCCTCTCTTTTCCTGGAGGAGATTCCGGCAGGGGACGCAAAATGGGAGCGGGCCGGGAAAGAAGAGGAGGAAGCGGTCCAAGCCGTCCAGATGAGCCTGTTCGATTTGATTTGAGGAGAAGAAGTACTGATAATCCAGGCCGTCTGACGTTGAGGAGAACGGTCTGACAAGGAGGATAGAATGACAAAAGATAACTATACTCTGCTGGAAAATTACATGCTGTCCTGCATGGAAGACAGCGCCCATGACAAGGAACATATCTACCGTGTCCTCTACACCGCCCTGGACATAGCCGGGACGGAAGAGGCCGTGGACATGGACGTGCTGATTACCGCCTGTCTGCTGCATGATATCGGCCGCCGGGAACAGTTCGAGGATTCCCGGGTATGCCATGCGAGGGCCGGAGCGGACAAGGCATACCATTTCCTGACAGAACACGGTTTCCCGGAAAGCTTTGCGGCGCATGTAAGGGATTGCATTTCCTCCCACCGCTACCGAAAGGACAACCAACCGGAAACCATAGAGGCGAAGATACTGTTCGATGCGGATAAGGTGGATGTGTCCGGCGTTATCGGCATTGCCAGGACGCTGATTTATAAAGGACAGATTTCGGAGCCTTTGTACACTGTGCTGCCAAATGGCCAGGTCCCCGATGGGACGGACGACAGGGATCCATCCTTTTTTCAGGAATACAAATACAAGCTGGAGGGGCTGTACGATAAATTTTATACTGCCCGGGGCGCAGAAATAGCGGCAGGGAGGAGACAGGCTGCAGCCGCATTTTACGACAGTCTTCTGCGGGAGGTGAGAGAGCCTTATGATACAGGAAGCGCGCTGCTTCAGACATATGTGGAGTGAACCTCGTTGGAGAGCCTGGAAGAATGCTAATCGAAAGTGGCTGAAATAGATTCTACATACGAATATCGAGTTGCCGTATTCGGAACAGGAAAGGAGCAGAATGGACAATAAGATTATCATCATAGAGGGCTGCCTGGCCGCGGGAAAGTCCTCTTTCGCGGAAAAGCTTTCACGAGCATTGAAGGTTCCATGCCTGATAAAGGATACCTTTAAAACAGCCCTGTGCAGTACGGTCGTAATGGAAGACCGAAAGCAGAGCAGCCGTTTTTCCGCCATCACTTTCGATGGGATGCTGTACGTGGCGGAAAGGCTGCTGGAAGTGGGATGCCCCCTCATCATGGAGGGGAACTTCGCGCCCGCGGGCGTGAAAGACAGGGACGAGTCGGATGCAATCCGAAGAGTGCTGGAAAAGCATCAGTGCGAACCCCTCACATTCAAGTTCATGGGAGATACCCGGGTGCTGCATCAGCGTTTCGTGGAGCAGGAGGAATCGCCTGAAAGAGGACAGGCCAACCGAATCGGCAGCGCGGTCTCATATGAGGATTTTGATATGTGGTGCCATAATCTGGATTCTTTTGACCTGGGAGGGAAAGTCATCCGGGTGGATACGACAGATTTTGACAGAGTTGATTACGAGGGGATGATAGAAACGGCCGAACGGTTCATGGAAGGGACGGAGAGATAATGAGGACACTGTATGTCACTGATTTGGACGGCACGCTGCTGAACACGAAGGACAGGATAAACCCGGAGAGCCTGAGAATCATCAATGAACTGGTTGGCCGGGGAATGCTTTTTACCTATGCCACAGCCAGGTCTCTGGAATCGGCCTGTGTGGTGGCGGACGGGCTGACGCTGACCATGCCTGTAATTGTATACAATGGTGCTTTCATCATGCGCCCCGATACGAAAGAAATCATATCATCCCTGTTTTTTACGGAGGAAGAAGCCGGATTCGTCAGGCGTATCCTGGAGCAGGCGCGTATCAGCCCGCTGGTGTATTCTTTTGTGCAGGGCAGGGAGAGGGTATCCTGGAATACTGTCCGGGAGAACGAGGGGATAAAGCGGTATCTCTCGAAGCGGAAAGGCGACCAGAGACTGAGGCCTCTGGAGGATGGAGAGGGACTGTACGGCGGAAATGTCTTCTACTACACCTGTATAGGGGAAAAAGAGGAACTGATGCCGCTGTATGAAATCTTTTCCGGGGACGAGAGATTTCGCTGCACGCTCCAACAGGAACTGTACCGGCCGGAGTACTGGTGCGAAGTCATGCCCCGGAAAGCCACAAAGGCGGAGGCCATCAGAACACTGAAAAATTTGTGGAACTGCGACAGGATAGTTTCGTTCGGGGATGCCATCAATGACATCCCCATGTTCCGGATATCCGACGAATGCTACGCTGTGGAGAACGCCGTGCCGGAACTGAAGCAGGCCGCCACAGGCATTGTGGACAGCAACGACAGGGACGGGGTGGCAAAGTGGCTTTGGGAGAATGCAGAATGTTCCCGGAAAGGAGAGATATGATTCTATGGATTAGCGGGGCCTGTGACGTGGGCAAATCGGCTCTGGCAAAAGCGCTGGCCGAAAAAGGCAACGGCAGAGAACCGATGGTTTTCGTTAGAATCACACAGGTCTCTGCCTGGCATAGACGGAATTGCGCTGCAAAAGGGAGGGCATTATGAGGGAGAGTCGGCGGCTGTGGAAACCGCGGCTGATAAAGAGCCTGAAGATGGCGGCAGCAGCCTTTGCCGCCATTGCGCTGGCGGAAGAACTGGGCCTGCGATATGCCGCCACGGCCGGCATTGTCACAGTGCTGAGCATCCAGAACACCAAGCGGGAAACTTTGAAAAGCGCCGGAAAGCGCTGGCTGGCCTTTCTGTGCGCTCTGGCTATTTCCCTTGTCTGCTTTTCCCTGATAGGATACCGTCTCTGGGCCTTTGGCGCATATCTTTTCCTGTTCGCCCTGCTGTGCTTCAGCGCTGGCTGGACCGAAGCCATCGCCATGGATTCGGTGCTGGTGTCCCACTTCCTCACGGAACAGGGCATGGGGCCTGAACTGATAGCCAACGAGGCAATGCTGCTTTTGATTGGCACAGGGGCCGGAATCGCGGTGAATCTGCATCTTCACAGGCAGCAGGCGGAATTTGAGCGGCTTGCGGGAAATGTGGACGGGCAGATGAAAGGCATTCTGCACAGAATGTCCCTGTGGCTGCCCAGGGAGGACAAGGACGGCTACAATGCGGACTGCTTTCTGGAACTGAAAAAAGGAATCAGCCGGGCGAAAGACTGCGCAGTCTCCAACTACGGAAATACCGTGCTCTCGAAAAGCGTATATGAGCTGGACTATGTGGCCATGCGGGAGCAGCAGGGTATCGTTCTGCGGGAAATCTACGACAATATATTAAGGATTCAATATCTGCCGAAACAGGCAGAGCAGGTGGCCGGGCTGCTGGGACAGATAGGGGAGGACTTCCACAGGGACAACACCGTGGAGGGACTGCTGGAGCAGAGAAAGGCCGTGCTGGACGAAATGAAGTCCCAGCCGCTGCCCGACAGCAGAGAGGAATTTGAAGCCAGGGCGGTTTTGTTTTACATCCTGATGCAGATAAAGCAGTTCCTGGAAATCAAGAAAGAATTCATGCGCGCCCACGGAGAATATCACGAATAAAAGAGAACGATATACCGGAATACAATGACAGACAAGGGGAAGAGCAGGATGTAAATGCGGAAAAATAATTGCAGGATTCTCTATTCTGTGCTAAGATGATACTTGATTTCTTTAGGGCGGGAGACGGACGCCTTGCCGTGGTCTGGAAAGCAGATATGCCGAAAAGCTGACGGCCATGGCTTCACGCAAATCTAATTGCCGTAAACGTCAGCGGCAGAATGGAGAACTGAAATGAGCGAAGAAAAAAAGATTCCCTACAAGATTTATCTGGAAGAAAATGAGATTCCCGCCGCATGGTACAATCTGCGCGCCGATATGAAGAATAAGCCGGCGCCGCTTCTGAATCCCGGTACGCTGCAGCCCATGACGGCTGAAGAGCTGAAAGGGGTCTTCTGTGACGAGCTGGTGGCGCAGGAACTGGACGATACCAATGCCTATATCTCCATTCCCCGGGAAATTCAGGATTTCTACAAAATGTACCGCCCGTCTCCTCTTGTCAGGGCCTATTGCCTGGAGGAAAAGCTGCAGACTCCGGCCAAAATCTACTATAAATTCGAGGGGAACAATACCAGCGGGAGCCATAAGCTCAATTCCGCCATCGCGCAGGCCTACTATGCGAAGAAGCAGGGGCTGAAAGGCGTCACCACAGAGACCGGAGCGGGACAGTGGGGTACGGCGCTTTCCATGGCATGCTCCTATTTTGGACTGGACTGCCTTGTATACATGGTGAAGGTCTCCTATGAGCAGAAGCCTTTCCGCCGGGAGGTCATGCGCACATACGGGGCGACTGTGACGCCCTCTCCCAGCGATACCACGGAAATCGGCAGAAAGATTCTGGCTGAGTATCCGGGCACCACGGGCAGCCTCGGCTGCGCCATCTCCGAAGCCGTGGAGGCGGAGGCCACAAGAGAGGGCTACCGCTATGTGCTGGGCAGTGTGCTGAACCAGGTGCTGCTGCATCAGACTATCATCGGCCTTGAGACAAAGGCGGCACTTGACAAATATGGAATCGTTCCGGATATCATCATAGGATGCGCGGGCGGCGGATCCAATTTGGGTGGACTGATTTCTCCCTTTGCGGGCGAGATGGTGCGCGGGGAGAAGAACTACAGAATCATTGCGGTGGAGCCCGCTTCCTGCCCCAGCTTTACCAGAGGCGTGTTCGCCTACGATTTCTGCGATACAGGAAAGGTCTGCCCGCTGGCGAAGATGTACACGCTGGGCAGCGGATTCATCCCTTCCGCCAACCATGCGGGAGGCCTGCGCTATCACGGCATGAGCCCGATTCTGTCACAGCTTTACCATGACGGCATCATGGAGGCGGTGAGCGTGGAGCAGACGGCTGTATTTGAGGCGGCGACGCAGTTTGCGAGGGTGGAGGGCATCCTCCCCGCGCCTGAGAGCAGCCATGCGATTCGTGTTGCCATCGATGAAGCCATGAAGTGCAAGGAAACCGGAGAGGAGAAGACGATTGTGTTCGGCCTGACCGGTACCGGTTATTTCGATATGGTGGCTTATGAAAAGTACAACAATGGGGAGATGGCGGACTATGTCCCCACGGATGAGGATTTGAAGCCGGGATTTGACGGGATTCCGAGATTTCCCGGAAATGAGTTTTAACAGAATGAATGAACATGGGTGATGCCGCAGGAACGCAGGATTCGGACAGCCGGTGCCGGGGAGCCGGGCTGTCCGCTGCTCTGCGGCTGTCCGGTTCCTGAGAATCGGGCGGCTGTGGTCTGCGTATCGTGCGGGGATGGAGGTTGGTCATGGAAGATTATGTGATCTGTATGGATGCGTCAGGAGACTTGCTCGGGGAAATCGCCAGGGAGAACGGGATTGACTTTGTGCCCATGGAATACTCCTTGGGAGAGGAGATGCGGACATCCCATGGAGGCGAGGATGAGGCGGTATTGAAGAAATTTTATGATGGGCAGCGCAAAGGGGATATGACAAGGACTTCCCAGATTTCTCCCTATATGTATGAGGAGTATTTCAAGAAATTTCTGGAAGCCGGCAAATCCGTGCTGTACTTCTGCCTGTCCAGCGGATTGTCGAACACCTATGAAAGCTCCATGCTGGCAGCAGGGAATCTGAAAGAAGAGTACCCAGAGCAGGAGATTCTTCCGGTGGATACGCTGGCGGCTACGGGAGGCATCGGCATTCTGGTGGAGCAGGCCATTGAAAATAAAAGGAAAGGCATGGACATCCGCAGGAATTACGAGGCTGTCAGGGCACTGGTTCCGAAGCTGCGCCATTTTTTCATGGTGCAGGATCTCATGTACCTGAAACGGGGAGGCCGGGTTGGCGCGGCTACGGCGATTGTGGGCTCCGCCCTCAACATCAAGCCGATACTTGAGATTGACGAGAACGGAAAACTGGTGACCATAGACAAAAAGCGCGGCAACAAGGCTGCCATGACGGCACTGTTCACATACTTCAAAGATAATTACAACCCGGAGCTGGGCAATACCATCTATATCTGTGACGCGGACACGCCGGAACTGGCGGAGGCGCTGGTGGAGAAAGTAAAAGCGGAAGCGCCGGATGCGGTCGTCAGGCGGATGATGCTCTCGCCCATTATCGGCGCCCATACAGGCCCGGGAATGCTCTCCATGATTCTGCTGGGGAAATAATCCTGACATGAAAACCGATACCAAAGAAAATGTTTTGTAGAAAAAAGTCTCGTTGGAAGTTTCAAGGGACTTTTTTTCGTGGGATTGTCTTTTTGGACTATCCGTCCAATGACAAATCAATAATCCTGTGTTACGCTGAATTCAGCCGGAGGGGATAGCGAGGGGCCGGGAAAGGAGTGGAGGCATGACGGATAATGATTATCTGTATATCGATTTAAAAAAGACGGGTATGCGTCTGGAAGGCCTGATAAGGCAAAAGGGATATTCGGTGAGGGATATCCAGAATATTCTGCATCTGTCTTGTCCGCAGCCGATATATCGCTGGATGCGGGGGCAGATCTTGCCGTCGGTGGACCATTTATATGTTTTGTCCAGGGTGCTTCAGGTACATATGGAAGAGCTGCTGGTTGCGGCGCATCGGATGCCGGAGACTGCTGCCGGGGCAGAGAGGTCCAGATGGAGGCGCATGTCGGAATATCAAAGGAGATTTTCGACTGAAAGCGGCATGATGTGGTGGAGCCTATATGTTTCATTTCATGATAGATTTGGAGAATACCAGGAGCAGGGGCCTGCAGGGCGCTGAATACCTGACCGCAGATGACTGCGTGACGATTTTCTATAGCCAGACCTGTGTAAAGTTGGAAAAAGGGAAACTGCAGCAGATTATCGACGCGGGGAGCGTTCTGGACATTCGCCGTCTGCGGAGGACTGGCAAGAACGCCCTGGATTTCTACATCGCATCCAGAATCGGCGAGCTGTTCGGCGGCGGATATTCGGGTATAGTGGCCATTGTGAGCAACGATAAGGGATATAATGCTGTGCAGGATTACTGGTCCAGTTGTGCGAAGCCTGCGCGGAAAGTGCTTTTGCAGTCCAATATCGAGCAGTGCATCGGCTGCTCCAATGAAAGCAGCGACAGGAAAAAGCTGATTCAGGGAAAACTGCAGGAGGTGAACCTGGAGACGGAATACCGTTTGTATGGAGAGCGGCTGAAGATGAGGAGAGCGCTGGAGGATATCTTTTCGGATACGTCTTACAGGAATCTGACAGGACAGATTTTCGGCGTGGTGGAGGGAAGAAAGGAGAGTGAGCCCAGGGGATTGTATCTTGATACGGTCAAGCGGTTCGGGAGAGAGGACGGGCTGGAGATATACAGGAGGATAAAGCAGGCATTTGGGGCGGAGCGGGAGAGGGCAGCGGACGAAAGCTAAGGAGGTAGCTATGAGGGACTGGATTGAGATTAATGGCAGACGGCTAATCTGGGAAGACTTTATAGGGATTCTGGACTACTACAGGTACAAGTCCATCATCAGGGGAAAAGGACGCGATGTCAGGAATCAGTACAATTACATGATATATGTGCTGCAGGAACTTGCTTATGATTATCACGAGGGGAGCGACTATGTGCTGGATCATCTGGAGGATTTCATCACGCGGCACTATATGAAGATGCCTGTGGAGCGGAGGCTGCCGGAGGCATTGGAAGAGCTGTTCAACCAGATGCAGACCCGTCTCCACATCAATCTGTCAGAGGTTCTTGATGAGTGCGTAAAGAATTCCCTGAAGACATATCAGCATATGCAGGATACGGAGAAAGCCGAGAGCGAGAGGGCAGCGCTGATTCGTTCCCTGCCGGTGAGGCATGGCGACATCGCCAGCAGGGATCCGATCAAAAAGGTGTATTATCTGATGAGCCTGCAGAAAGCGAAAATGAAATGCCCGGAGTACCAGGTGGGGAGGCAGGAGATTCAGGCCACCAGTATCTGGTGCGAGCTCCTGATACTGGGCATTTCCTCCGATATGATTACCAGCGGACTGCTGAAGCGGGCCGTGGAGGATGATGTCCTGTCAGAGATAGATGTATCAGGGCTGCTCAGGGACAGGCGCCATGTGGAGAAAGACTATGAAGAGTATCTGGAGGAAATCTCCGGGTTTGCCCTGGATGAGCCTACGGATATCCCGATACAGGATTTCCTTGGATTGTGCGAAGGACGTCTTCGGGAGATGCTTGGCATAAAAGGAAGCGAATAAGAGATGCCGGCAAGAGATGCTGGCAGGCGAATCGGGACTTGACAAAACTTCAAAGTAGGTGCATAATGCAAAGAGGAACAGACAAAGACGTCGTTCACTGAAAGGTGAGGTGTCTTTGTCTCTTTTTTATGTAATGGAATCTTTGCAGGACACAGATTTTGCTATCCATCAGGAAATGGAAAGGAAACGGGGGATTGTATGACGAAATACATATTCATCACCGGGGGAGTGGTCTCCGGTCTTGGAAAAGGAATCACTGCCGCATCTTTGGGAAGGCTTCTTAAGGCCAGAGGGCTGAAAGTGGCCGCGCAGAAGCTGGATCCGTACATTAATGTGGATCCCGGTACCATGAGCCCTTACCAGCACGGCGAAGTATACGTGACGGAGGACGGTACGGAGACGGATTTGGATCTTGGGCACTATGAGCGTTTCATTGACGAGGACCTTAACAAGTATTCCAATCTCACCACGGGCAAGGTGTACTGGAACGTACTGAACAAGGAGCGGCGGGGGGAGTATCTGGGTTCCACAGTGCAGGTCATCCCCCATATCACCAATGAAATCAAAGAATTCGTCTACCGGGTGGGGAAGAAGACGGATGCGGATGTCGTCATCACGGAAATCGGCGGCACCATTGGCGACATCGAGTCCCAGCCTTTCATTGAGGCGGTCCGGCAGATTTCTCTGGAGGCAGGCAGGGAGCACAGCCTGTTCATCCATGTGACGCTGGTACCTTTTTTAAGGGGATCGGACGAACATAAGTCGAAACCTACACAACATTCCGTCAAGGAACTGCAGGGGATGGGAATCAATCCCAATATCATCGTTCTGCGGTGCGACGAGCCCTTAGAGGATGCCATATTCAAGAAAATCTCTCTGTTCTGCAATGTGAAGCCGGATTGCGTGATAGAGAATATAACGCTGCCCAATCTTTACGAGGCGCCGCTGATGCTGGAGAAGTCCGATTTCTCTGCAGTGGTATGCCGTGAACTGGGACTGGAGACAGAAAGGCCCGATTTGACCGAATGGATCCGGATGGTGGAGCGGAGTAAAGTGAAAACCTGTACAGTCCATATCGGCCTGGTAGGAAAATATGTGGGGCTCCATGATGCATATCTCTCTGTGGCGGAGGCCCTGCGCCATGCCGGTTATGAGCATGAGGCCCAGGTGGAGATTCATTGGATCGACTCGGAGGAGCTTGTGCCGGAGAACTATGAAGAGCGGCTGGCAGGCCTGGATGGAATTCTTGTCCCGGGGGGCTTCGGCAGCCGTGGAATCGAGGGGATGATTCTGGCGGTCAGATATGCCAGAGAGAAAGGAAAGGCTTATTTCGGAATCTGTCTGGGCATGCAGGTGGCTGTGATTGAGTATGCGCGGAATGTGGCCGGGATTTCAAACGCGAATTCGGGGGAATTCGATGAGCAGTGTATGGACAAGGTCATTGATTTCATGCCGGGCCAGAGCGGCGATATCGACAAGGGCGGGACTCTGCGGCTGGGAGCCTATCCCTGTGCCGTCAAGGAGGGTACTGTCATGGAACGCTGCTATGGGAAGAATCTTATCAGCGAGCGGCACAGGCATCGTTATGAATTCAATAATGATTACAGAAATGTCTTACAGGACAAGGGTCTTGTCATCAGCGGTACGTCCCCGGACGGCAGGCTGGTGGAGACGGTGGAACTGGCAGGACGGGGCTTCTATGTGGGCGTACAGTACCACCCGGAGTTCAAGAGCCGTCCGAACCATCCCCATCCGCTGTTCAAGGGGTTTATCGGAGCGGCTAAGTGCGGGAGGAGCTTTTAGGCGCCCGGGAAATTCTGGACTGCGTGAACTGTGAAAGTAGTTCAATGCCAGGTCGCGAATTTGTACCGGGCAGGTCTTTCTGTCACGAATCGCTTGTGCTGCTGCGGATAGTACGACAGGAAACCGATGAAGAATTCCAAGCGGTTCAGGGAACGGCAAAAGGCAAAAAGGAGTGGAATATTATGGATTTGCATGAGGAATGCGGCGTGCTGGGAATCATCAGTCCCGCAACCGCAGACGTGGCAGGGATGGCATATTATGGGCTGTATGCCTTACAGCACCGCGGACAGGAGAGCTGCGGCATCGTGATAAATGATGACGGCGTGTTTTCCTCCTATAAGGATTTGGGGCTGGTCAGCGAGGTATTTTCCGCCGATTCGCTGTCCCGGCTGCCCAGGGGGAACATGGCGGTAGGTCATGTCCGCTACGGAACCACGGGCGGGACGAACCGGAATAACTGCCAGCCCATCGAGGTCAATCATCAAAAGGGAAAGATGGCGCTGGCCCACAACGGAAACCTGAGCAATGCGGCAGTGCTCCGCAATGCGCTGGAATTGTCAGGGGCCATCTTCCACACCACCAGCGACACGGAGACCATCGCCTATATCGTCACAAGAGAGCGCCTGCGCACGCCATCCATCGAGGACGCGCTCAGCGCCGCCATGGATACCCTGGACGGGGCTTATTCGCTGGTGCTGATGTCCTCCCGGAAGCTGATCTGCGCGAGAGATCCCTATGGGTTCCGGCCTCTCTGCTATGGGCGGACGGAAGACGGGATGTATGTAGCCGCCTCCGAGAGCTGTGCGCTGAAAGCAGTGGGGGCAGAGTTCGTGCGGGATTTGGAACCCGGTGAAATCCTTGTATTCGGCCCTGAGGGCATGGTCTCCCGCAGGGAACATTGCGAAAAAAAGTCGAAAAAACTCTGTATTTTTGAATACATCTATTTCGCGAGGCCGGATTCCGTGATTGACGGCGTATCGGTCCATGGAGCGAGGGTGCAGGCAGGACGGATTCTGGCGGAAACCCATCCGGCGCAGGCGGATATCGTAGTGGGCGTGCCGGATTCGGGGCTGGACGGAGCGCTGGGATTTTCCATGGAATCAGGAATTCCCTATGGAATCGGGCTGATAAAGAATAAGTATATCGGCAGGACATTCATTTCTCCCGGCCAGAGCGAAAGGCTGGATCAGGTGAAAATCAAGCTGAGCGCCATTGAGGAGAGCGTCAGGGGGAAGCGGGTAGTATTGATTGACGATTCCATCGTGAGAGGCACCACCAGCAGCCGCATCGTAAAACTTCTCAGAGAGGCGGGAGCGAAAGAAATCCATATGCGCATCTCCTCGCCGCCTTTTCTCCATCCCTGTTACTATGGGACGGACATTGACTCCGGAGAGCACCTGATTGCCTGCCGCCACAGCGTGGAGGAGACGGCGGATATCATCGGAGCGGACAGCCTGGGCTATCTGCCGGTAGGACAGTTGGGAGCGCTTATCGGAAACAGCGGATACTGCAGCGCCTGCTTTGACGGGGAGTATCCTACGCCGGTTCCCGCGGATACAAGGAAAGACCGGTTTGAACAGAAACTTTCCGAGAGGAGAAAGCAATGAATACAAGCAGTCGAATCAGGCTGCGCGGCAGGCATGGATGCCAAAGCCGCGCGGCTTTTATATTTTGGATAATTTAGTTGGCAGAAAAGGATGGATATGATAAAATGCAGTATAAGTCAAAAGCGGAGGTGCGTTGTGAAATGAAATCACATAAATACTGGACAATTGCTATGGTTTTCTGTATGATTATGGTAATTTATTCAGGCCATAAGCTGGCAGGCGGCCACCGTCCTGACTGATGCCTGGCATGTATGCGGAAAGGAGCAGAATGAGCGATGAACATCCGGTGCGTCATAGAGCGAATTACATACCAGAACCCGGAAAACGGCTATTCTGTCCTGAAAGCCCATGTAAAGGGCTATGACGACCTGGTCACCGTGGTGGGCAATCTACTGGATGCGAACGTAGGTTCGGTGCTTCTGGTGGAGGGGAACTGGAAGGTGGACTCCAAGTATGGCCGTCAGTTCATGGCGCAGAGCTGGGAGGAGACGCTTCCTGCCACTGTCTACGGCATGGAGAAATACTTGGGCAGCGGACTTATCAAAGGGGTAGGGCCGAAGTACGCGAAGAAAATCGTCCAGAGATTCGGCACGGATACCTTTACGGTCATTGAGGACAATATCGAAGTCCTGATAGAGATTCCGGGCATCGGACATAAGCGCATCCGGATGATAGCGGAGAGCTGGGAGCGGCAGAAAGAAGTGAAGAATATCATGCTTTTTCTGCAGGAGCATGGGGTCAGCACAGCCTTTGCCGCCAAGATATACAAGCAGTATGGAAATGAGAGCATTGCCAGGATGAAAGAGAATCCGTTCCAGCTGGCGGACGACATCTGGGGAATCGGATTCAAGACCGCGGACGGCATCGCCGGGAAGCTGGGCTTTGGGAAAGAAGCTTATGTCCGCCTGCGCAGCGGCATCATGTACACCTTGAGCGAACTTGCCGACGAAGGGCATGTGTACGCGCGGAAGGAACAGCTGACAGAGAAAGCCTCGGTCCTGCTGGAGGCGGAGGAGGGCTGTATCGTCATGACCATGGACCAGATGCTCCGGGACAGGGATCTGATACAAGAGGAGGATGCAGTCTACCTTCCACCCTTTTATTACGCGGAGACAGGCACGGCGAATAAACTGAAGCGCCTGGCGGAGGCTCCGGCGCAGGACAGGCTGTGGGAACAGCTGGCCAGGGCGAGGAGGGATACCGGGAATGAAAATCTCTCCGTGGATGTTGCCAGGATTGAGCAGTCCGTAGGCATGCATTATGATGAAATCCAGGCTGACGCTATCAGGCGCGCCGCCATGGCGAAGGTGATGGTCCTGACGGGAGGCCCCGGCACGGGCAAGACTACCACGACACAGGGAATCATCGCCGCCTACCGGGCTTACGGCCTTAACATACTGCTGGCTGCCCCTACCGGGAGAGCGGCAAAGCGGATGACGGAGGCCACGGGGCTGGAGGCGAAGACCATCCACAGGCTTCTGGAGTGCAAGCCTCCGGAAGGCTACCAGAAGGACGAGGAGAATCCTCTGGAGGGGGATGTGCTGATTGTGGACGAGTGCTCCATGATCGACATCGTGCTGATGAATTCTTTGCTGAAAGCGATTCCTGTGGGGATGCGCCTGATTCTGGTGGGCGATATCGACCAGCTGCCCTCCGTGGGGGCGGGAAATGTGCTCAGGGACATCATCGATTCAGGGCAGTTCGCGGTCATCAGGCTGACGCGGATTTTCCGGCAGGCCCGGGAGAGCCGGATCGTTATGAGCGCCCACAGGATAAATGCGGGGCAGATGCCGGACCTTTCCAACGGGAAAGGCACTGATTTCTTTTTTGTCCGGCGGGAGGAGCCTGAGGACGCGGCGGCGGAAATCGTGAAGCTGGTGAAAGAGAAGCTGCCGCGGTATTATCATGTGGAAGCTGCCGCGGTACAGGTGCTGACTCCCATGCAGAAAGGCGTGGTGGGAGCCACGAATCTGAACCTGGCCCTCCAGGAGGCGCTGAACCCGGAGGGAGAGGGACTGCGGCGCAGCGGCTTTGTGTTCCGCGCGAACGACAAGGTCATGCAGATAAAGAACAATTACGACAAAGAAGTCTTCAATGGGGATATCGGCATGGTAGAGGCGGTGGACATGACGAACAGGACGCTTACCGTGAATTTCGATAATCGGAGAATCGTTTATGACGCTACGGAGCTGGACGAGCTGGTCCACGCTTATGCCACCACCATCCATAAGGCCCAGGGTTCAGAGTACCCCATTGTGGTGATGCCGGTGCTGATGACCCATTTCGTGATGCTTCAGAGGAATCTGATCTATACCGGCATCACCAGAGCAAAGAGGATTCTTGTGATGGTGGGGACGAAGAAAGCGCTGGCCTATGCGGTGCGCAATGTGACCGTGACGGCGCGCAATACCATGCTGAAGGAACGGCTGGCGGGGGAGAGGACGTAGTGCTTTATGGGGAGCGCAGCGGCGGACAGTCAGGAAGACTGTCCCGCGTCCCGCTGTGCCATGAGGCTTTTCACCAGCTTCTCCACCTCTTCCAGGCAGGCTCCGCAGACCGTGCCGGCCCCGGTGATGCCCTGCACTTCTTCCACGGTATCGGCGCCGGAATCTACAGCCTCTTTGATTGCGCCGGCTGTGACGGCCTGACAGTTACAGATGATTCGATTTGGATCCATATATTTCACCATCCTTTCGGGGATAGTGTGTGCAGGATTTTGGATTTTATGTATGACCATACAGGAAAGAACGGCGCTCCGTCTACGTAAACAGAACGCGGAAGAAGGATGGATTCTGCGGCGGGGCGGAAAGCCGGATTTCACGGCAGATAAGGAGAAACAGATGACGAAAAAGCAGCGGGCGTTGAAAATCATTGAGAAACTAAAGGAAGAATACCCGAATGCGGACTGTACGCTGGAGTATGACCAGGCGTGGAAGCTCCTGGTGAGCGTAAGGCTGGCGGCCCAGTGCACGGACGCCCGGGTGAATGTGGTGGTAGAGAAACTGTACGAGAAGTTCCCGGATGTGGACGCCCTGGCGAACGCGCCGGTGGAGGAAATCGAGGAAATCGTCCATCCCTGCGGGCTGGGCAGGAGCAAGGCCAGGGACATCAGCGCCTGTATGCGCCAGCTGCGGGACGTATATGGCGGAAAGGTGCCGGACGATTTCGACAAGCTGCTGGCTCTGCCCGGTGTGGGTAGGAAGAGCGCTAACCTGATCATGGGCGATGTGTTCGGAAAACCTGCCATTGTCACGGACACCCACTGCATCCGTCTGGTGAACCGCATGGGCCTGGTGGACGGCATCAAGGAACCGGCAAAGGTGGAAAAGGAACTCTGGAAAATCATCCCGCCCGAAGAGGGGAACGATTTCTGCCATCGGCTGGTGGATCACGGCAGGGCGGTCTGCACAGCCCGGACAAAGCCATACTGCGAGAAGTGCTGCCTGCAGGATATCTGTAAGCAAGCGGGGGTGTGAGAAAGGATTCATTCCGGTGAGGCATGGAACTCCAAAGCGTTGGGGGAGGCACCGGGAGGATGAAAGGAAGAATGTCGGGGCGGCAGATGCCCAGCAAGGGAACCGGCGTGCTGGACTTAGCCGGATTTCCGGCAGGGCGTCTGCTGCCCATGAATATAAAAATAAGCGCTGCCAAGGGCTTATGCCCATAATGGGACAGCGCGGAAACGAGGAAAATATGAGAGTGAATCAAACAAAACGCATCGCTGCAGGGCGTCTCCCGGCTGTGCCGCTGATTACCTGCGACCCCTATTTCAGCCTCTGGTCAGGCAGCGACTGTCTCTATGAGACAGACACCTGTCACTGGACCGGCAGGAGGAAGCGTGTCACCGGAACGGCCCGGATAGACGGCGTGGATTACCGTTTCATGGGTCTGGGGAAAGCGCAGGCCATGGAGCAGACGAACCTTTCCGTGACGGCTACCTGCAGCGCCTACCGCTTTCAGGCTGCCGGGGTGGAGCTTTGCCTGGAGTTCTGGACGCCGCTTCTTCTGGAGGATCTGGACGTGATGTCCAGGCCCTGCTCCTATGTGGATATGGCTGTCCGCTCACTGGACGGGAAGAGCCATGAGGTGAAGCTTGCATGGGAGTTCTCGGGAGAACTCTGCTGCGACGGAGGACAGACGGAGAAAATCGGCGGCGGCAGCTACGCTCTGGAAATGGGAGAGGGACAGCAGGCCGGGCGCGCTGCGTGGATGGGGCTGCGTCAGCAGCATCCGCTGGGACAGAGCGGAGACAGCATCGCAATCGACTGGGGTTACCTGTACCTGGCTGCCCGTTATGGCAGTCCGCTGGAGGTGTCTTACCAGCAGGTGAACCGCAGCCTCTGGGCAAAGGCGGATCTGCATATACCGGAAAGCGGATGGGAGGAGGCTTCTCTTGTGGCAGCCTATGACGACATCGCTTCCATCAATTATTTCGGCAGGATGCTCCCCGGATATTGGGCCAGGGACGGCAAGAATATTCTGGATGCGATTTCGGAGGCGGTTTCCGGACATGACCGGCTGCTGCAAAGATGCGAGGCCTTTGACGAGAGACTGGAGAAAGAGGCCATGGAATTCGGCGAGGCGTACACAAAAGTGTGTATCGCCGCATACCGCCAGTCCATAGCGGCCCACAAGCTGATTGCCGACGAAAAGGGGGATGCGGTGTTCATCTCCAAGGAATGCCATTCCAATGGCTGCGCGGCTACCGTGGACGTGACCTATCCCTCCACTCCTCTGTTCTACTGCTACAACCCTGAGCTGGTGCGGGGAATGATGCGCCCGGTGATGCGTTTCGCGAAGCTGCCCGTGTGGGGCTATGATTTCGCGCCCCATGACGTGGGAAGGTATCCTTACGTGACAGGACAGGTCTATGGCCTGGCATCCTATCAGGAGGCGGCCCAGGACCTGCGGGACGGCGAAGAAGGGGGCTACATCTATCCGATGATCTGGCAGATGCCGGAGAGCGCTCAGATGTATAATACCAAAAACCAGATGCCCGTGGAGGAGAGCGGCAATCTGCTGATACTGGAGGCAGCGCTGATTCGGCAGAATCCGGAGGGAGAGATGGGGAATCTTCTGGAGAATCTTCCCTTATACGAAAAATGGGTGAAATATCTTCTGGAATACGGCAGCGATCCCGGAGAGCAGCTCTGTACCGATGACTTTGCCGGCCATCTGGCCCACAATGTGAATCTGGCGTTCAAGGCGATTATGGGCGTGGAGGCCTATTCCATCCTGATGCATGCCGTGGGAAGAGAGGAGGAGGCCGCACAGTACCATGAAAAGGCGCGGGCCATGGCAAAGGATGCCTGTGAAAGGGCCCTGGACGGCGACCATACCAGGCTTACCTTTGACGGCGACGGGGAGAGCTGGAGCTTAAAGTACAATGCCGTCTGGGACCTGGTATTCGGCTCAGGGTTCTGGGACGATGCTTTCTACAGCCGGGAAATCCGGCAGTACCGCAGGAAATATAACAGATACGGCGTACCCCTGGATTCCAGGGCAAGCTATACCAAGAGCGACTGGATGATGTGGGCGGCGGCCATGGATCCATCCGGCAGGGCCGTGGAGGAATTCGCGGAGCATATCCTGGCGTTTCTGGAGGAAAGCGGAGACAGGGTGCCGTTTTCCGACTGGTACATGACGGAGGACGGACGGCACTGCAATTTCCAGAACCGCACCGTACAGGGCGGACTCTTCATGCCGCTGCTCTTAAAGCGCGGGGAAATGCGTTCATAGGACTGGCCCGGCGCGAATATAGATTACTATACTGTTTTCGGATGTGAGGCATATATATGGAAATCTATGTGGTGAAACCGGGGGACAGCGTGGACAGCATTGCCAGGGCGCTGAACGCCAATGCAGAGCAGTTGATATATGACAATCAATTGGAGTATCCATATGAGCTTGCCGTAGGGCAAGCTCTTTTGGTGAGCGGCTATACCAGGGATGCGGACAGGGCGGTCTCGGTGAGCGGCTATGCCTATCCTTTCATCAGTCCGTGGGTACTGGAGCAGACCTTGCCATATCTTACGGAATTAAGAGTTTTTTCATACGGGTTTACAGACACTGGAGAGCTGCTTCCCCCTAATCTGGGAGATGACGGGTGGATGATAACGGAGGCTGTCCGCTTTGGCACAGAGCCTGTCCTGACGCTGACGCCCTTTGGGCCTGACGGGAATTTCAACAATCAGCTGATTCATTCTGTGGTGAACAATGAGGCGTATAAGGCTAATCTGATCCGCAACTTGCTGGACACCATGGAGGAGAAGGGGTATGTGGGCGTGGATATTGATTTTGAGTACATTCTTGCGGAAGACAGGGATGCCTTTTCGGATTTTGTATGGCAGGTGGCAGAGGCTATGCGGGCGGCAGGGTACAGGACTTCCGTGGCGCTGGCGCCCAAAACAAAAGCGGACCAGGCAGGGCTTCTGTATGAGGGAAAGGATTATCGGGCGCTGGGGGAGGCGGCGGATTCTGTGCTGCTGATGACTTATGAATGGGGTTATACTTACGGGCCGCCCATGGCTGTGGCCCCCATCAATCAGGTGCGCAGGGTGGTGGAATATGCGGTGACGGAGATCCCGGCCTCGAAGATTGATCTGGGAATCCCGAACTACGGGTACGACTGGCCGCTGCCCTATGAGAGGGGCACCACCAAAGCCGCTACCATAAACAACGTGCAGGCTGTCCGCATCGCTATAGAGCAGGGGGCGGAAATCCTTTTCGACAATGTGGCTGAGAGCCCTTACTTCACGTATACCGCTGACGATATCGAGCACGAAGTGTGGTTCGAGGACGTGCGCAGCCTCCTGGCCAAGTTCCGCCTGATGGAGGAGTACGGCCTGCGGGGATGCGGCTACTGGCAGATTATGCAGTGGTTCCGGGCGAACTGGCTGCTTTTGCAGGATCAGTTCTATATTTTGAAATAGCATTCGGAAAAGAGGCTGCCGGCGGGCGGCCTCTTTTCTTATTCAGTCATTTTTCCGCGTTTTTATCACAATGCCGCTTGCGCCATTCCCGGGGGCTGATGCCTGTATTCTGCTTGAAGGCATGGGAGAAAGCGAAAGGATCCCCATACCCCATCCATTGGGCAATGGTCTGGATGTCCATATCAGTAGTCTCCAGGAGAACCCTGGCTTCCTCCTTCTTTGCGTTCTGGATATATTGCTTCGGGGAAAACCAATCTGGACTGGGGCTGGTAGCATGCAGTTCCGGTAGACATAAGGGATAAACCAACAGCTGAATGCTTGGCTGGAGAGCAGATAGTAAACGCCGCATGCTGCATCAGGCGGAACAATCGGTTCTAGGGGTTGTTCCGCCGATTATATTGATATATACTATAAAAAAGAAAGGAGATTATCATGAGGACAATTTCTTATCAGGCTTATCTCGACAAGATATATGGATGTTACATCGGAAAAGCAGTTTCCGGGAACATCGGTGCCCCCTATGAGGGCGTGAAGATGCCCCTGGAACTTACTTTCCAGCCGGAGATGATAGACTGCTCCCTGCCCAATGACGACCTGGACCTGCAGGTATTATGGCTGGATGTGCTGGAGCAGAAAGGGGAACATTTCAGCGCCTTTGACCTGCTGGACCGGTTCGTGAACCGCTGTGCCTATTCTCCGGGGGAATATGCCGTCATGCGGAAGAACTATAAGCGGGGTATCTATCCGCCTTATTCCGGACGGTTCTGCAACGATTACTACAGGGAGGGGATGGGATGTCCGATTCGCTCCGAAATCTGGGGATGTGTGAGTGTGGGCAATATGGATCTTGCAAGCGAGTTCGCCTCCAGGGACGGGCAGATCGACCACTACGGTGAATCCATATGGGCGGAGCGCTTTCTGGCGGCGCTGGAGAGCGAGGCATTCTTTGAAGATGATATGAACCGCCTGCTGGACAAGGCTCTTGCTGTTTTGCCGCCGGATTCGAAATTCCGCAGTCTGGTATGCTATACCAGGGAATTGTGCGGGGTTTATGATGACATAAAGATAGTACTTACGAAGCTGCTGTTCCGATATGGGCACCCTGACTGCACCAATCTGTATCAGAACATGGGAATCACCATCGCCGCGCTCCTGCTGGGGGAGGGGGACATCATAAAGACCAGCCTCCTGGCCCTCAACTGCGGCTTTGACACGGACTGCACCTGTGCCACTGCCGGAGCGGTCATCGGCCTGCTGCGGGGGGCGGAGGAGCTGATAAAGGCATATGGGCTGACAGAGGTCACGTATGCGCTGGGCGTACAGAGTGACAGACGCAGTAACAGAATCTATGACCTGGCAGAGGATATTGCCAGGATAGGCGTACAGTTTTCAGGGACGGTGAATGACTGTGTGGAGATTATTGGCGCATCGAAGGCAGATCTTGCGTTCGATGCTCCTGCCCTGGTTGACATCGATGTCCGATATCCTGACATGGATCCTTCCATCGCGCTGGGAGAGAGCAAGACAGTCCTGATGGTATTTAGGAACAGGGGGAGCAGCGACAAGGTGCTGGACTGTTGTATTGAGACAGTCAATGGAATCTGCTGCTCCCTGCCAGAGTTCACGCTGGAGCTTCCGGCCAGCTGTGACAAGCAGATATCGGTCGTCTTCACGCTGCCTATTGAGGCGGATGCTGTATACGACAGGAATATCGTCAGGATATGTGTTTCCTCAAATGGGGAAGAGATGCTTCAAAAGGAGTTCGGTCTTGCAGGAGCGGTGCCGTGGAAGCTTTCCGGGCCTTTTTGGCGCACGGAACCAATCTGTACCACTGAGGCGCTTCTGGCCAACCCCTCCTATTTTGCATTGATGAAAGATTCACGGATACAGGGAAGCGAGACGGACAAGGTGCGCCACTTTCATCTGAATTTTGCCGTGGACAGGGACACGGAATTCATAGCAGAAAGAAAGCTTTTCGAGCCGCTTGGCAAAGGGGAGAGGAATGTTGTCTATGAACAGTGCCTGGCAAATGTGCGGGAGGACAGTTTCCGCCTGGAGGATTTCTTCGGATTCCAGGGTCCCTGCACGGCCTATTTCTCCCGGATACTGATTGCGCCGGAAGATATGGAAACCTGTATCCAGATAGGTCATACCTGTCCCTTTAGCCTGAGCATTAATGGAAGCATTGTGGCCAGACGGGATGGCTGCGACAATTGGACAGGGGAGAATGTCCACCTGGAGAACATCCGCCTGAACCGCGGAGAGAACAGGATTGTGCTGCGTGTCACCCGGGTGAACGGGGAGGCAAAGTTTAATCTTACATTCTCCAAAGAAGCGACCTGCGCTGAGCACATTGTCAGTTTCGCCTCCAGGAATCCTTATTGTTTTTAGGGAGTAAAGTGGAATACAGACAGGAATTTCAAGAAAAAGTATACAGCAAGGTAGACCTTGTGCCGGACTTAAGGTATAATAGGTCCATATTCGTGGCATGGAACGGCCGGATGGCCATCCATACCATGATTGCACTTTAATCATGGTATAATGTCCTTATTCAAAACAGGAGGGAATCATGGACAAACGGTTGAGTGAAATCCTGGAGGGGAAAGGCGGGAATTATCTGTTCCCCTTTATGTGGCTTCATGAAGGAGGAAGGGAGGGGCTGTCAGAGCGCATCCAGAGGATTCGGGACAGCGGCTGCAGGGCTTTCTGCGTGGAATCCAGACCCCATGAGGGGTTCGGAAAGCAGGAATGGTGGGACGACATGGAAGTCATCCTGGAAGAGGCCAGGAAGAGGGACATGAAGGTCTGGGTTCTGGACGACAAGCACTTTCCTACCGGCTATGCCAATGGTATTTTGAAGGAAAAGTACCCGGAACGCCGTCAATGGTTCCTCCGGGAACATCATGTGGATGTGGCAGGCCCGATGGAGGGAGCCTCTGTGCTGGTGCCTAAGCTGGACAGAGAGGATGACGAGGAGCTGCTGGCAGCAGTGGCCTACAGGCGCGGAGACGGAGCGGAGCTTTTGGCCGGGGAGGGAATCCTTCTGGAGAATATGGCAGAGGGACTTTTATTCTGGGATGTGCCGGAAGGTTTTTATCGGATTTTCTTCCTGATTAAGACCAGAAAAGGCGGAAGAGAATACATCAATTGTATTGACAGGGAATCGGTCCGGGCGTTGATTGAGGCGGTCTATGAGCCCCATTATGAGCATTTATCCCGGTATTTCGGCAATACGCTGACAGGATTCTTTTCGGACGAGCCCGGGCTTGGAAGTTCCCATGTGGGTCCCTGGGGACAGGATACAGGATTCCATTACCGTACGGTAGGACAGCCGGGTGTGGCGTTTCCCTGGAGCGATGATATCCTGGGAAAGATGGCAGAGCAGCGGCTGGGACAGAAGATGCAGCCGGAGCAAAAGCCAGGAGAGGGAGAAACGGATGAAGCGCGAAATCTGGCTATGCTGGGATGCCTGCCAGGCCTGTGGTATCCCATGGCAGATGAGGCATCGGCAAGGATACGGCTTTCCTATATGGATGCGGTCACGAGGCTCTGGGAGCGGAACTTCTCCCTGCAGCTGGGGGAATGGTGCCGGAATCACGGCGTGCTCTATACAGGCCATGTGATTGAGGACATGAATGCCCATATGAGATTGGGCTGTGCCGGAGGGCATTACTTCCGGTCTCTGGGAGGACAGGACATAAGCGGCATTGATATCGTGCTGCATCAGGTGATGCCTGGTTTTGCAGATATGGAGGTGTCGGCGCGGATTGCGAAAGGAAAAGCAGGGAATGCCTTTTTCCATTATGTGCTGCCAAAGCTCGGCACCTCTCTGGCCAGGACAGAGCCGCGGATGCAGGGCAGGGCCATGTGCGAGGTGTTCGGCGCTTACGGCTGGGCGGAGGATACGGCCTGCATGAAATGGCTTATGGATTTCCTGCTGGTTCGGGGAATCAATCGTTTTGTCCCGGAACGGTATCCGGAAGAATTATATCTTTTGGCGGAGCGCTTTTCAGGGAAAGGACTTCCGGTGTTCTGGCTGGCAGAGGATGGATGCAGGAAATCGGAGACTGGTGAGGCGATGGAACTGGAACGGCTGTCTGCTGCAGTCCGGGAACGGCAGCTTGCCCATTTATACGTAAAGGACGCACCGCATCTGCGCATTGGCCGTTTTGTCCGGGAAAAAGCTTTCTGGTTCATGCTCTTTTGGGAAGATGTGCAGACCGATGTGGATGAGACGATTGACCTTCCATGCCAGGGAGATTTCCTGCGTTTTGACCTGCTGGGAAAATCACCCGGGATTATACGGAGGACGGCAGAGTACGGGTACGGCTGATGCCTTACCAGTCTGAGCTGCTATTATTTGATGAAATCCCGGAGAATGTCCTGGATGGGATGCCGCAACAGGAGGAATGGGAGGAGATGGATGCCTCTCGGCTTTCGTGGGAGATTGCGCTTTTGGAGCAGGGGAAGGAGACGGAGTTCAGAACAGTCCGGGAGGACAGTGGATTATTCTCCATCACAGGCAGAGAGGGCTGGCCGCGTTTTTCGGGACGGATGCGATATCGAACCAGGCTTTCTCTGGAAAGCGTATCGAGATTGGGACTGGATTTGGGGCGTGTGGGCGGCACTGCCAGACTGACGGTAAACGGACAGAATCTCGGCATGCGCATCTGCCCGCCTTACCATTGGGATATTTCCGAAACTGTGAAAGAGGGGGATAACCTGATTGAAGTGGAGGTGGACAATACTTTGGTGCACAGAATCAGGGAGCGGTTCTCGGAATATATGCAGATTGGACCCAGCGGTCTGCTGGGGCCGGTGAAATTGTATGTCTTAAAGAAAGGATGAAGACGAGGGCAGCAAACTGCCGAAGCAGAGGGGACATTCTGGGAAGACGGCATAAGTAAATGGCTTGTCCTGGAAAGAATGACGGAGTTAAAAAGCAGATTCAGATTTGTCCCCAAAAGATAAATTTGAGGAGGTGGAAATGATGAGGATGTACGACATCATCATGAAAAAAAGAAACGGCGGCGAGCTTTCAAAAGAAGAGATAGACTTCTTCATAGAGGGCTACACGAAAGGGGAAATCCCGGATTATCAGGTATCCGCCCTGATGATGGCAATTTATTTCCAAAAGATGACGGAGCAGGAGACCTATAACCTGACCATGGCCATGGCGGACAGCGGGGACAGGCTGGATTTGTCGGCAATCCAGGGCATAAAGGTGGACAAACACAGCACAGGCGGCGTGGGAGACAAGACTTCGCTGGCCCTGACCCCCATGGTAGCGGCCTGCGGCATTCCTGTGGCGAAGATGAGCGGACGGGGGCTGGGACATACCGGCGGCACCATCGACAAGCTGGAAAGCTTCGACGGCTTTACCACCGGGCTTACCACGGAACGGTTCATAGAGAATGTGAACCGCATCGGCATCGCCATCATGGGGCAGACGGCGGATCTGGCCCCTGCGGACAAGAAGCTTTACGCCCTCAGGGACGTGACGGCTACGGTAGATAACCTGTCCCTGATTGCCAGCTCCATCATGAGCAAGAAGCTGGCCGCCGGGGCGGACGCCATCGTCCTGGATGTAAAGACGGGCAGCGGCGCGTTCATGAAGCGGGAATCGGAGGCAAAAGCCCTGGCGCAGGAGATGGTGAAAATCGGCAAAAATGCCGGACGGAAGACCATTGCCGTCATCTCCGACATGGACCAGCCTCTGGGATTTGCGGTGGGGAATGCGCTGGAGGTAAAGGAGGCCATTGAGACTTTAAAGGGAAATGGGCCTGCGGACTTCCTGGAGCTGTGCCTGACGCTGGGGAGCCAGATGCTGATAGCCGGAGGCAGGGCTGAGAGCAGCGCGGAGGCGGAAGAGATGCTGCGGGCAGTGATTGCGGACGGCAGCGCGCTGAAGAAGCTTGCGGCTTTCGTTGAGGCCCAGGGCGGAGACAGCAGTGCGGTGTACCATCCGGAACTGCTGCCGCAGGCATCTATCGTCCGGCCTGTGACAGCGCCGGAGAGCGGCTATCTGACCCATATCGTCTGCGATGAGGTGGGAATCTGTTCCCTGATTTTAGGCGGCGGCAGAGAGACCAAGGAGAGCGAAATCGATTTGTCGGTTGGTCTGATGCTGTGCAAAAAGGCGGGAGATTATGTGGAGGCAGGCGAGCCTCTGGCAATGATTCATGCCAATGACGAGGGCAAGGCGGCTGAGGCGGAGAGGCGCTATCTGGCGGCCTGTAGGATTTTGGCTGAAATGCCGGAAAAGACGCCTTTCATCAAAGGAATCATACAGTGATCTAAATTCCAAATATACAACAGAAAGCTCCGCTGGCATCGGCGGGGCTTTCTGTGCGCATGAGTATCTGATAGGTTCTCGGAATTTCAGACAGGTAAAATCAGGCTGCTGAGAAAGCATCAGGGCCTATTGGATAGCTGAAGAACAGGGAGGAGAAAGCGCGCATAGTTTCAGCGCGGTTATAATATAATGGGAACATGAGGAAAAACATTGACCGAATTCAAAGAAATGGGGAGAGGAAAGAATCCCTGATCGACTCCCTGCGGCTCCCCAAGGACATCTGCATGGGCGCCATGAAAGTGACCATGACAGGAAACCGGGAGGCGTGGATAGAAAATTACAGGGGGCTTCTGGAGTATACGGAAAGGCAGATACTGCTCCAGGGCAGGACCTGCCAGGTCTGTTTCGAGGGGACGAGGCTTTCCATTGATTATTATACCAACGAGGATATGAAAATCAGCGGATGCATCAGCTGCATCAGATATATCTAAGGCGAAAGGGCATGAAGAGGACGGCGCGCCGGAAATATGGACGCGCATGACAGAACCGGAATCAGAAAGGAACAGGCCATGATCAGATTTTTGAAATATATGAAAGGATATCTGCGCGTCCGAGTATGGGGATTCTCTCCGGAGCGGTTCATGAATCTCTGCAGCAATAAGGGCATACTGCTGTGGGACATCGTCAGGGAGGGGGATGTCTACTATATGAACATCACCCTGAAAGGGTTCTGGGAACTCCGCCCCATAGTAAAGAAGACAGGGACAAGGGTAGCCATACTGGAAAGATATGGGCTGCCCTTTTTTCTGCCAAAGCTTCTGAAACGCAAGATGTTCGTGGCAGGATTGTTTCTGACCATCGCTTTCTGGCTGGTATCCTCACTTTTTATCTGGGACATAAAATTGAATGGAAATTATCAGATTACCGAAGATGTGTTCCGGAGTTTTCTGAAACAGAATCAGGTAAGGATAGGCATGAGGCAGGATGAGCTGGACATAGAGGAGCTGGAAAAGCAGATACGCAGACAGTTTCCCCAGATTACATGGGCCTCCGCCCGGCTGGAGGGCACGAGGCTGCTGATAGACATCAAAGAGAACGACGCCCCCCTGACCACGGATAAGCCGGAAACCACGCCCGGGACGGATCTGGTGGCGGAATATGACGGCAGGATCGTATCGATTATCGTCAGGAACGGCGTTCCCAAGGTGGGAATCGACGATATGGTGGAGAAAGGGGCCATATTGGTGGAGGGAAAAGTACCTGTCTATAATGAGGACACCACCCTGCGGGAGTACCAGTATGTGGACGCGGACGCGGATATCCTGCTGGAGCACGGGATGGATTTTACGGCCAGCCTCCCCTTGAACCATACCGAAAAGAAGTACACCGGCAGGGAGAAGAGCAGCCATTACATAAAGCTGGGGGACAGGTCATGGTCCCTGCCGCAGGATCGCCCTTTTCTGGTCTATGACAGCGTCATCAGGGAGAGCAGGCCGCTGATGCTGGAGAGGCTGTCCGTGCCCGCGTTCTGGGGGACGGTGACCTACCGGGAGTATCAAAATGTCGAATATAAATATACGGAAGAAGAGGCAAAAGCCCATCTTAATCAAAAATTAATGGATTTTCTTGCAGAATTAGAGGAAAAAGGGGTACAAATTATTGAAAAAGATGTTAGAATAGAGAGGAACGCCGATGTGTGGGTGCTGACAGGAGAATTTCTGGTGCAGGAGCCGGTGGGAAAGAGCACTGAGACGGAAAGAATTGAGGCTGGAGAAACGGAAGGAAATGGATGAATTTTCGGTAAAAATGGATATGCCTACAGAGCATATGCAGAAAATATTCGGTATGCACGACGCGTACCTGAAAAAAGTGGAGCGGGACTTTGGCGTGGCCATCGTGGACCGCAACGGGCAGCTGACGATTACCGGGAAAGAAGAGATGGTAAAGCGGGCGGAGGGAGTCCTGCGGCAGCTTTCCATTATTTCCGGCAGGGGAAACGAAATAGAGGAGCAGAACGTGGATTACGCAATCGCATTAGGAATGGAAAAGAAAGAAGAGGCGCTGACGCAGATAGACGAGGACTGCATCTGTCACACGGTAAACGGCAAACCAATCAAGCCCAAGACCCTGGGGCAGAAAGCATATGTGGATGCCATCCGGAACAACATGCTGGTATTCGGCATAGGCCCTGCCGGCACGGGCAAGACTTATCTGGCCATGGCTATGGCCATCACGGCCTTTAAGAACGACGAGGTGGGCAGAATCATCCTGACCAGACCGGCCATCGAGGCGGGAGAGAAGCTGGGATTTCTGCCGGGAGATCTGCAGAGCAAGGTGGATCCGTACCTGCGGCCATTGTATGACGCGCTGTATCAGATCATGGGAGGGGAGAGCTTTGCCAAAAACATGGAGAAAGGCCTGATAGAGGTGGCGCCGCTGGCCTACATGAGAGGGCGGACGCTGGACAATGCCTATATCATCCTGGACGAAGCCCAGAACACCACCCCGGCCCAGATGAAGATGTTCCTGACCCGTATCGGGTTCGGCTCCAAGGTGGTGGTCACGGGAGACGACTCCCAGAAAGATTTGCCCGCGGATGCCAAATCGGGGCTTGACATTGCCCAGAAAGTGCTGCGGGGGATTGACGATATCGCTTTCTGCACCCTCACAAGCAAGGATGTGGTGCGCCATCCTCTGGTGCAGAAAATAGTTAAGGCATACGAGGATTTCGAGGGCAAAGAGGCAGCCAGGAACCGCAGGGACAAAGAGCGTAGTGTGAAAAGATATTCTAAGCGGCCAAAGGGCGCCCGCTAAGAATATCTAAGTTTCACACAGAAGAATGCCCAAAGTGCAGGCATTCTTCCAGACTTGCACCTGTGGAACGGGCGCGGAAGGAAGCATTAGCATGAACTTGTACATGGAAAATGAGACGGAGCGTGGATTTCCGTTTTCCGCGGAAGAGACCGCCAGAGAGGTGTGCGTGGCAGTCCTGGAGGAAGAGGGTTGTCCCTATGAGGCTCAGGTGAATATCGTGCTGACGGACAATGAGGGAATCCGTGAGCTGAATCGGGAATGCAGGAAGATAGACAGGGAGACGGATGTGCTCTCTTTTCCGAATGTGGATTTTGAAGAAGAGGGCGTCTTCGATATCGACGAGAACAGCGAGGCGGACTATTTCGACCCGGAGAGCGGGGAGCTTGTGCTGGGGGACATCATGATATCCGTGGACAGGGTATATGCCCAGGCGGAGGAGTATGGGCACAGCGTCAGGCGGGAATTCGCCTTTCTGGTGGCCCACAGCATGCTTCATCTGTGCGGATACGATCATATGGAAGAGGATGAGCGGGCGCGGATGGAGCGCAGGCAGGACGAGATATTGACGAGGCTTGGCATTACAAGAGATTGACCGAGGGACAGCGGATGAATCAGACAGAGGTAAAGAGACGGCAGGCGGAAAGACTATCCGACATCTTGATGTTTATTACGATATATGTCATGGGACGCCTGACAGGGGACAAAGGAATCGCTTACACAGCGGTGGCTGCGACAGTCTGCGCGCTGCTGTGGATCGCGGTCAGCGGGAGCCTGTCGGATGCCCTGGGCAGGCTTCTGCGGAGCAGAAAAAATAAAGGACAGTACAGGAATATCGCCAGGATGAGGGGCAGCGCCATGGTGTTCCAGATGGCGCTGGGGCTGGCCGGCAGCCTGTGCCTGGCAGCGCTGTCGGGAGTCGTTTCGGAGAAAGTCTTCCGGATTCCCTATAGCTGGCTGATATTGCTGGCGTTTTCCCCCATAGTGCTGCTTCGGACCATTTCCGCGGTGCTGACAGGGTATTTTCAGGGGGAGGGCTCGGAGCTTCCCAAGGCCATTGCAGGAATCCTGAGGCAGGTATTCCTGTTGGGATTCGTGATTCTTTTTTCCCATTTGGTGGGGGGATACGGAGAAAAGGTGAGCAGCCTGCTGCGGCAGGAGAATTACAGCGCCATGTACGGCGGCCTGGGGATTGCCCTGGCGGTCAATTCTGCGGAACTGTTCGTCCTCCTTTTCCTGGGGCTGATATATAAGGTGAGCCGCCGCTCTGAGAGGAAAGGGAAACAGGAGGCTATGTATGCCACGGATTCGCGGTGGGAGTGCGTCATGCACCTGTACAGCGTCAGATGGCCCCAGTTCCTGACAGCGGTGTGCGCGTTTCTGCCCTTTGCGCTGGGGCTGTTCTTCAGCTGCCTTGCCTCGGAGGATATAGAGCGGACAGCTGCGGAATACGGGCTGTATGCGGGGAAGTATCTGGTGGTGTGCGGGGTTGTATCATCGGTGATTACAATTGCGGCGCTGCCTGTCATCGGGAAGATATTCCAGTGCTTCAAGCGGGATGAGAACCGTTTTGCCAGGACAGTCTTCCAGAGCGGGGTCCACATAGGCCTGGTTCACGGCATCTTCCTCTCGGTATTCGTGGCGGTGATGGGAGAGCAGCTTGCGGATCTTCTGTGTCCGGCAAATGCGCAGACCGTGACCAGAATGCTGCAGTTCGGTTCGGCCCTGATTGGCTTCGGAGCACTTTCCGGGTATTTCAGCAGGCTGCTGCATTCCCTTGGGAAAAAATATCCTGTGCTGATAGCGGCGGGCGGAGCGGATATCCTTTTCGTGATAGTCGTCATGCCCGGCATCAGTAAAAGCGATGTGATGTCGCTGGTGTACGGCGGCGTGGCTGCTGTTGTCATGTTCTGTGTCCTGTCAGGCGTGTTCGCCTACAGACAGCTGCGGGTGAAGCCTGACTGGCTGGGCACTTTTGCGGTACCCATGGGAGTCGGAGGCGGAGCGGGGCTGATATGCCTGCTGATAAGAAAGCTGCTCTCCGCGCATCTGGGCAGTCTGATGACGCTGCTGGTGGCGTTTGCGCTGGCCGGGGCAGTGTACTGGATTGCGTTGCTTCTGCTGCGGAATTTCAAAGAACAGGAGCTGGAAGCGATTCCGGGCGGGCGGCTGATTGGCATGCTGGGACAGCTGCTGCGGGTTTTTTAGCGAAAAGTAATGTTATAATGTGAATAAACGGATGAAAAACAGCTGATACTGATTACAAATGGAAAAGAAGCATTCCATGGAAAAGGTGTCCATGGAAGATGGTTTCCAGGGAGAATGCTATGAAGTATGTAAAAAGTATCAGCTTATTCATTGTATATCCCCTGCTGGTGCTGGGGCTTGGTTTTTATGCGGGCGTGAAATCCTCCCATTACTTTTATCCGGGAGAGGAGACGGAAGAGGACGCCCGGATTCTTTCGGAGGTTTCTTCGGAAGAGGACGCGCAGAATGGACAGGCTCCCGGTACTGAGGGAGAGAGCGCCGGGGCACAGCCCGATCCGGGGCAGTCGGTGGTGATAAATGACCTGCCGGAATTGCCGGAGGAAGAGGCCGCGGAGGTCATGGTCTCTGCGGAGACCCTCTGCGTGGATACGAAATATGTGCTGGAGGAGACAGATGTGCTGTACCACACGGTGGTGGAGACCACATGGAGGCTGCCGGACAAGTATGTGGGCATGAACAGGGAGCAGTTCCTGCAGGCCATGGAGGTCTATGAGGCTTTTCCGCCCCTGTCCGAATTGGAGCGGGGATTCGTGGGTCTGGAGGTGCTCTCCTTTTCCAGGGAGCGGGTTGTGGTGCGGATGGACTATAAATTCGTACAGCCCAGCAGCAGCTTCTATCTGGCAGTATACGACAATGAAGTAGTAGTCTATCTGGAGGATATGCAGACGGTGTATATCGAGACGGACATCACCCTGGATTCCCTGCCGGCGCATCTGCAGCAGAATATCATCGATATGATGTGGATCAGGGATGAGGAGGAGCTGTACAGTTTCCTGGAAAATTATTCCAGCTGATCCGGTGGGAAGAATATGGCCCGTGCCGATTGCGCGGGCATGGCGGGAAGCGTGGAAGACAGAGGATATAGGGAGATTGGTTTATGGGAAATACGGTGGGCATCGTAGGCGGCGGAGCCGCCGGGATGATGGCGGCAATTACGGCGGCGAGGAATGGAGAAAGGGTCACGCTGCTGGAGAGGAACGACAGACTGGGAAAAAAGATACTTTCTACCGGTAACGGGAAGTGCAATCTGGGAAATGAGAGGCTGGAGGCAGAGGCGTATTATACGGGACGGCCGGATATGCTGGAGGATTTCCTCGGGCGGTTCGGCACGGAGGATACAATCTCCTTTTTCCAGAGCATTGGATTGCTGATAAAGAGCAGGAACGGCTATCTGTATCCGGCCAGTGAGCAGGCGGCGGCTGTGCTGGATGTGCTGCGCTATGAGGTAAAGGCCGCGGGGGTGGATGTGGTGACGGACTTTAAGGCGGAGTCCGTTGAGAGGGGCAGGCGGTCGAAACTTCTTCAAGTATATGGGAAAGAGGGCGTATATTCCTTTGACCGTGTCATTTTGGCCTGCGGGGGAAAAGCGGCGCCGAAGACAGGCTCTGACGGCAGCGGATACCGGCTCGCAGAACAGCTGGGACACAGCATGGTTCCCGTAGTTCCGGCGCTGGTGCAGCTCAGATGCAGAGAGGAATATCTGAAATCTGTATCAGGTGTCAGGGCGGACGCACAGATAAGCGTCTGGTTTCAGGGAAAGCGCGCGGCACAGGAGCGGGGAGAGCTGCAGCTGACAGAATACGGGATTTCCGGGATTCCGGTATTTCAGCTGAGCCGCAGGGTGAATTACATATTGGCAGGAGCCAAAAAGCCTGCGGAAGTGGAAGTGAATATTGATTTCCTGCCGGATTATACAGAAGAGGATTTCCGCATGCAGTGCACGGGCAGGAGGCTCCTGCAGGGACACCGCACGGTGGAGGAGTTTTTTACAGGGATGCTGCACAAGAAGCTGATGCTGCTTTTCATAAAGCTGGCCGGACTGAAGTCTGCAGAGGCCGTAAGCGGGGCGGACGAGAGGAAACTGGCAAGGGTTTACGAACTGTGCAGATGCTGGAAGCTTCATGTAATCGGGAGCAATTCCTATGACAATGCCCAGGTCTGCGCAGGCGGAGTGCCTCTTGACGAGGTGACGGAGTCGCTGGAGTCCAGGCTTGTGCCGGGAGTCTATTTCGCGGGTGAGATTCTGGATGTGGACGGCAGATGCGGGGGATACAATCTGCAGTGGGCGTGGTGCAGCGGGTTCATAGCGGGAAAGCATCACGGAGGGTCCGGCGTCATGCAGTCACGGGCTCCCCGGGGAAAGGGACAGGTGGTTTGATGATCCGGGTCAATCAGGTGAAATTGAGGACTGGACATTCACAGGAGGATTTAAGGAGACAGGCGGCTTCAATGCTTCGGATTCCCGAACAGAATATAACGGAATTAAGGATTGCACGGCAGTCTATTGACGCAAGGAAAAAGCCGGAGATTTTCTACAGCTATTCTCTGGATGTGGCAGTCAGGGATGAGGAGCACATTTTACATAGATTCCGCGGAAAGGAAAATCTGGTATGCCGGTCTGAGAGAACGGAAGGAGGGCATTCCGCGGAATATCATTTTCCGACATCGGGAAAGAGGGAGAGGACAGGGCCTGTCATCATTGTGGGAACAGGGCCTGCGGGCCTGTTCTGCGGCTATTTCCTTGCCATGCACGGCTACCGGCCGATACTGCTGGAGCGGGGCAGATGCGTGGAGGAGCGCCAGAAAGACGTGGAGCGTTTCTGGGAGACCGGGAAACTGGATACGGTTTCCAATGTGCAATTCGGCGAGGGCGGCGCGGGGACTTTTTCTGACGGAAAGCTGAATACGCTGGTGAAAGACAGGGATGGCAGGAACCGGGCGGTGCTGGAGACTTTTGTGAGGTTTGGCGCAAAGGAGAGCATCTGCTACGATGCCAAGCCCCATATAGGCACGGACGTGCTCTGCACCGTGGTAAAACGGATGAGGGAGGAAATCATCCGGCTGGGCGGTAAAGTGTATTTTGAGAGCCGGGTGACGGATATCTGCGTGGAGGCCGGGCGCGTGGCCGGAGTGACGGCGGCCGGGCCGGGTGGCAGCAGGCAGCTGAAATGCGGGCAGCTGGTGCTGGCAATCGGCCACAGCGCGAGGGATACTTTCTCCATGCTGGAGAGAAGGAGGGTGCCCATGGAGGCCAAGGCCTTTGCGGTAGGTCTGCGGGTGGAGCATCCTCAGGGGATGATAAACAAGAGCCAGTACGGCTTGGAGGAACCGGGAGATTTGGGGGCCGCGCCCTATAAGGTGACAGCCAGGGCCGGGAATGGCAGAGGCGTCTATTCTTTCTGCATGTGCCCCGGCGGATATGTGGTGAACGCGTCCTCCGAGGAGGGACGCACGGCAGTGAACGGCATGAGCTACAGCGGCCGGAACGGCAAAAATGCCAACAGCGCCATCATTGTGACTGTGACGCCGGAGGATTTCGGCTCAGAACATCCGCTGGCGGGAATCGAATTTCAGAGACGGCTGGAGGAAAAGGCCTATGCCCTGGGCGGAGGAAAGATTCCGGTGCAGCGATATGGTAATTTCAAGCGGTGCGTGGAGCAGGAGAGGTGCGGTATCGGGCAGGACTTGAGCATCGGACAAGCTGTGGCACATTGCGGCGACGCGGCATCTCGGAAGAAAGAAGTTATAAACGATGAAATTCTAAGCGGTGGAAAGCATCGGATGAATGCAGTAGAGGATGCAGGTTCCGTGGAAAACATGGATTGTATAGAAAGTATAGATAATGGGGTAAGTGCAAATGACGGCTTCGGGCCTCAGTGCAAGGGAATGTATACATGGGCAGATGTGAGCCGTATCCTCCCCGGAGCCTGTAACGAAGCCATAGTGGAGGGAATGGAGGCTTTCGGAAGGCAGATCGCGGGATTCAACAGGCCGGACGCGTGCCTGTCGGGAGTTGAGAGCCGGACGTCATCCCCTGTGAGAATCAGCCGGGATGAAAGCCTGCAGTCGCAGATACGGGGATTATATCCCTGTGGAGAGGGCGCAGGCTATGCGGGAGGAATCGTCTCGGCGGCCATGGACGGAATCCGGGTGGCAGAGGCTATTGCAAAGGAGTATGCGCCGTGACGGGAGATATTTATACTGCATAACGCTGAATACTGCCTAATGCAATTATGCAATCGAACCAGTCAGCGTTATGCAGTCTGGTTTCATGGCAAGTGAAATTGTTAAGCAGTATAAATTCTATGGAGCCGGACGTGCCGCTCTGCTTTTTAAGGCAATTGATTTCGGCAACAAATAAAAAGAAATGGAGATTGATACCATGAACATGGATGAAAGAATCGCGCGCATCAACGCGCTGTATCATAAGTCCCGGAATGAGGGGCTGACGGAGGAAGAAAAGGAGGAGCAGGCGCGCCTGCGCAAAGAATATGTGGCCAGCGTCAGGGCTAATTTAAGAGGCCAGCTGAACAACATCACCATCGAAAGGCCTGATGGCTCGAAAGAGAATCTGGGAGAGAAATTCGGAAACAAAAAACATCACACATGATCGGCCGGGGCAAACCTTATCTGACAAAGGAGTGCGGTGGAGGAAGCAAGAAAACGGAAAGTGAGATATGGAAATGGACGGATGCGGTAATGGAAAAGAAATATCCCATGGGAAAAAGCAGTCCATAAGAAAAAGCGTTTTGCGGGAAAGGGACAGCCTGAGCGCGGAAGCCCGGGAGAGGGGAGACATACTGCTCACAGAACGGATTCTGGGACACCAGTGGTTCTACCGTTCGGAATATTTCCTCTGCTATGTGAGTTATGGAAGCGAAATCTCCACCCGCAGCATCCTGACGGAGGCGCTGAAAGCCGGAAAGAAAGTATATGTGCCCAAGGTGCTGCAGGATAACGTGCCGGAGATGGATTTTTTCAGGATTGAATCCCTGCGGGAGCTGCTTACAGGATATAAGGGGATACCGGAGCCTGCGGGAGACACTGAACGGTATGCCTGTGCGCCTGAGACGGCTGAGCGCACATTGATGCTGATGCCCGGCGTAGCATTTGATTCGTTTCGGAACAGAATCGGATATGGCAAGGGATTCTATGACAGATACCTGGCGGATAATCCGCTTCTGCAGATGCGCGCCATAGCGGTGGGATATCGGTGCCAGCTGCTGAGAGAGCTGCCGTTTTCTGATACGGATATGAAGCCTTATCAGATTATCTGTGTCTGACGTTGGCTGAAGAATATTGGGATTTTTATTTCTAAAATGCGGTACGGAGGCATTGACTTTTTGCCTTTCCTGCCATAAACTTTAGGAAGCTGCCAGAATTCCAGACATAGAAAGCGATATCCGCAAAGGGAGCATATTTTCAGCGGCCAGGCTGTGGCAGTTGGAATCAATTATGACGCGGGGACGAAAAAACACAGCTGCATCATCAGGAGAGTATGGACGGTAATGAGAGGTATGAATTTAAAAGATTTTTTTTACGAAAATCCGAAGATCGCACTGGCGTTTTCGGGAGGCGTGGACTCGGCCTATCTGCTCTATGCGGCCATGGAAAACGGGGCGCAGGTTCGGGCCTATTATGTGAAGTCCGCCTTTCAGCCCCGGTTCGAGCAGGAGGATGCCAGACGGCTGGCACGGGAGTTGGATGCGGACATGCGGGAGCTGGAGGCGGATGTGCTTGCTTCTTCCGTGATAGCAGCAAATCCCGCTGACAGGTGTTACCATTGTAAGAGATTGATATTTGCCGCCATTGCCGGGGCTGCGGCAGCGGACGGATTCCCGATTCTGATGGACGGGACCAACGCTTCGGATGACGCTGGGGACCGCCCCGGCATGCGGGCCCTGCGGGAACTGTCGGTCCGCTCGCCGCTTCGGGAGTGCGGACTGACCAAGACGATGATTCGACAGCTGTCGAAAGAGGCAGGCCTGTTCACCTGGGACAAGCCTGCCTATGCCTGTCTTGCCACCCGGATTCCCGCGGGGACGGAGATTACGGAGGAGAAGCTCCAAAAGACAGAAGAGGCGGAAAAATATCTGTCCTCTTTGGGGCTGGCGGATTTTCGCGTAAGGATGATTCCCGCAGGCGGCGGGCAGGACGGTCCCGGCGCCCCTGCCGGCGGAGCGTCATGGGGGACGGAGTCCGGAGTGTATAGGAAGACGCCGGCGGAAGACACCGCGCGCCTGCAGGTAAGGGAGGGGGATATCCCGTTGCTGCTGGCAAGGCGGCAGGAAATTCTGACGGAACTGAAAAAATATTACGGCGCGGTGCTGCTGGATCTGGAGGTGCGGAAATGAATAACGAGGTAAAAAGGATACTGGAGGCCGTACAGTCCGGCGAAATGTCCGTGGAGGACGCGCTGCTGCGCATTAAGGCAGAGCCTTTTGAGGACATCGGCTACGCGAAGGTCGATCTGCACCGCAGGATACGCCAGGGAGCTGCGGAGGTCATCTACGGTGCGGGGAAGACGCCGGAGCAGATAAACGGCATCATTGACGTGATGGAGCGAAACGGCCAGAAGACGATACTGGTTACCCGCATGTCCCGGGAAGCGGCGGAGGCTGTCGGCCAAGAGCATGCTCTGGACTACCATGAAGATGCCGGTGTAGGCATCCTGGGGGAGCTGCCGGAAGCGGACGGCCTGGGCAGAATCGTGGTGGCCACAGGGGGGACCAGCGACATCCCGGTGGCAGAGGAGGCGGCCCTGACGGCGCAGGTGCTGGGAAATGAGGTGGTGCGTCTCTATGATGTGGGAGTCGCGGGCCTCCACCGGACCCTTGCACATCTGGATGACATCATGGGGGCCAGCGTCATCATCGCTATTGCCGGCATGGAGGGAGCCCTTGCCAGCGTCATCGGCGGCCTGGCGGACTGCCCTGTGATCGCGGTGCCCACCAGTGTGGGATACGGTGCGTCCTTTAACGGATTGTCGGCGCTTCTGTCCATGCTGAATTCCTGTGCCAGCGGCGTGTCCGTGGTGAATATAGACAACGGTTTCGGGGCCGGGTATCTGGCCAGCATGATCAATCATATGGCTGGGGCGGGCAGCGAATGTGCCTCGCGCAGAGTGGAATGAAGAAAATTCCGGTCATGCAAGGTGATATCCACGGAGGGAGGCTTCAATGGGAACATATCCGCCCCCCGGAAACAACGGATTTCGGGAAATCCTGCAGTCGGAATATGTAGATAAAGCAGGACTGACCGTATTGGTCAATGAGACAGTGGGAACCATGTTCCTGTGATTCATGTGACCTTTTTGACAGGAAAGAAATGGCGCGAACGAAAGAGTATCTGAGTCATCTGAACCGGTATCAAAGAGACGGGCAGGATAAGTTTGAGAGGAGTGGAATTCTATGAAGACATTATATTTAGACTGTGGAATGGGTGCTGCCGGGGACATGCTGGCAGCGGCATTGCTGGAACTTTTGCCGGACGGGGATGAGTTTCTGGGAGAGGTGAACGCCCTTGGGATACCGGGGGTGCATATCAAGCGAGAGGCTGCTGTAAAATGCGGGATTACCGGGACGCATATTTCGGTGACTGTCAATGGGGCGGAAGAGGAGAGCCTTGACCATGGACATGGGCATCTGCATGGACATCATGACGGCCACAGCCACCATCACAGCAGTCTGCACGATATAGAACATATCGTGCGAGATCATTTGCCTCTGCCGCAAAAGGTCAGGGACGACGTCATGGCTGTCTACGGACTGATCGCCGAGGCGGAGAGCCATGCCCACGGAATGCCTGTCACAGAGATTCATTTCCACGAAGTAGGAACAATGGATGCCATTGCGGACATCACGATGGTATGCCTGCTGATGGATAAGCTGTCCCCGGATGAGGTGGTAGTATCGCCTGTCCATGTAGGCAGCGGCCAGGTCAGATGCGCCCACGGCATCCTGCCTGTTCCGGCACCGGCCACGGCCCATATTCTGAAAGATGTGCCGATTTATGGAGGAAACGTGACAGGAGAGCTGTGCACGCCCACCGGGGCGGCGCTTCTGAAACATTTTGCCATCCGCTTCGGCAGCATGCCTGTGATGCGTACCCAGGGCATCGGCTACGGCATGGGCAGGAAAGATTTTGAAGCGGCAAACTGTGTGCGGGCGATTCTGGGGGAGACGGAAAGCGGGACGGATTCTGTCCTGGAGCTTTCCTGCAATGTGGACGATATGTCAGCGGAGCAGGCGGGCTTCGCCATGGAACGCCTCTTTGAGGGCGGGGCGCTGGATGTCTATACCGTTCCCACAGGCATGAAAAAGTCCCGCCCCGGCCTGCTGATCCGTGTCCTCTGCAGAGAGCGGGACAAGGAGAAGATGCTGGGCCTGATTTTCCGGCATACTACCACCATCGGCGTGCGCGAAGCGAAGATGCAGCGATATGTGTTGGACAGGAAGATGACGGCTGTAGAGACGCCATACGGGACTGTCCGCCGCAAGGAATCTGCGGGATACGGCGTAAAGCGGACGAAATATGAATATGAGGACATTGCCGCCATTGCCAGGGAGAAAGGAATCAGTCTGGAGGAAGTGGCAGCTTTGATAGAAAGTCTTCCCGGGAAAGTTGACGGATAATATTATATGCATATAATTCAAAGCGGATTTGAACGGCATTGAAACGCTTTGCATATCTGGCCAAGGCCCTGTGCGGCACCTGGCTTCGTTTGATTCGGAGGGAAAAGATATGGAATACAGCAAAGGAAACAACTGGTGCCTTCATGAGGAGGGAAAAAGGGAAGAAGCATCTCCGGGGGTCGAGCGGAGAGTGCTGGCCTACTGCGATGAGCTGATGTGCGTGGAGAATACGTTCCGCGCCGGGGCAATCGGCGCCATGCACCACCATCCCCACACGCAGATCACCTATGTGGCCGGCGGGAGATTCCGCTTTACAATCGGGGATGTGACGAAAGAGGTGAAAGCGGGGGACGCTCTGCTGAAACAGAATGACATCATACATGGCTGCGAATGCCTGGAGGACGGTATTTTAGTGGATTTCTTTACGCCTATGCGGGAAGATTTTGTAATAGATTAAACGTAGACGTGATTTTTTCAGTATGATATAATGAACTTGACCCGCTGATATTTTGCGCTTTGGGAGATGATACAATGCCGAACAGCGCAGGAATAAGGGGACAGGCCCATATGCTGAATGCCGGGAGAGAGAATACGGCAGACACGTATGAATGACTAAAAGACGATTTAGCTGTTAAGCAGTATAAGATGCAGAAAGGAGACAGCCATGAGCAGCATGAGAGGAATCGATACCCCTGTCCGCGAGCGCAGGAGAAGAGTCTTTAAGGAAGTGGCAAATCTGGCGTACCATTCAACGAACTTAAAGGACGACATGGAGGCGCTTCCCTACAAAATCGTAGATTACGAAGAGCCGCTGTACTGGGAGAGCGTATACCGCGACCGGGCCATCATCCGCGAGCGCATCCGCCTGGCCATGGGCATGAGTCTGCGGCCGGAGAACAGGGAGCATCCCGGCCACCTGACACAGGGGCTGGAGGAGAGCGACATCGATGAGAAATATTATGAGCCGCCCCTGATGCAGGTCATCCCTTCCGCCTGCAACGCCTGTCCCGAGGACCACTATGAGGTCACAAGCGCCTGTATGGGCTGCGTGGCCCATCCCTGCCACAGCGTATGCCCCAAAGGCGCTATCTCCATGGTGAACGGAAAATCCGTAATCGATCAGGAGAAATGCATCAAATGCGGGAAGTGCAAGGCTGTGTGCCCCTATGACGCCATCTGCCACAAAGAGCGCCCATGCAAGGCGGCCTGCGGCGTAAGCGCCATCAAGTCTGACAGATTCGGCCGCGCCTGTATAGACAACGATATGTGCGTATCCTGCGGGATGTGCATGGTCAGTTGCCCTTTCGGAGCCATTGCGGACAAGTCCCAGATATTCCAGCTGATCCGCGCCATGCAGTCAGGCCGGGACATCGTCGCCCAGGTGGCGCCCGCTTTTGCCGGCCAGTTCGGGCCCAAAGTCACGCCGGAGATGTTCAAGACGGCTTTGAAAGAGCTCGGCTTCAAGGATGTATATGAGACGGCCATCGGCGCGGACCTTGGCTGCATGGCGGAGGCAGAGCACTATGTCAAAGAGGTGGCCACCGGGAAACAGGACTTTGCCCTGACTTCCTGCTGTCCCTCCTGGTCCGTGATGGCGAAGCATCTCTTCCCGGAGACCATTGACAAAATCAGCAACGAGCTGACCCCCATGGTGGCCACGGCCAGAATCATCAAGCAGGAGCACCCGGATGCCCTGGTGGTGTTCATCGGCCCCTGCGCCTCCAAGAAGCTGGAGGCCAGCCGCAGGACGGTGCGATCCGATGTGGACTTTGTCATTACCTTTGAGGAACTGACGGGAATGTTCGAGGCGAAAGGGATTCTTCTCGAGGAAATCAAAGCCATGGACGAGATGACGGATGCCACCGGCGCAGGCCGCGGTTACGGCGTGGCAGGCGGCGTGGCCGGAGCCATCGAGGAGTGCATCAGGACCTATTACCCCGGCACGGAGGTAAAAATCGAGCATGCGGAAGGGCTCACAGAGTGCAAGAAGATGCTCCTCCTGGCGAAAGCGGGCAGGAAGAACGGCTGCCTGATAGAGGGGATGGCCTGTCCCGGCGGCTGCGTAGCCGGAGCGGGGACCAATATCGCCATAAACCAGGCTATGAAAGAAGTGGCGAAATTCAAGGCCCAGGCCAAAGAGAGCGTGCCCTCGGAATCGGATAATCCATAAAGGCGGATTTCAGCGCTATCCGGAATAAAATAATCCCTGCCTTTATAAATGCTGCCAGTGCAGTCGTTTATAGAAGCAGGGATTTTTTCAGCAAATCTGAGGAATCAGCTCCGCCAATTTCTCGGCGAGAAGCCTGTGGCTTTCCAGGCTTAAGTGCATATAGTCATAAGGGTACATCCCCATGCCGGGAATAGAGGCCGCATCCAGGAAATGACAGCCCAGGCGCTGGGCTACGCTGCGGAAAAGGGGTACGATGGCCCTGGACTTTTCTACGCAGTCAATTCCCATTTCTCCCTGGATTTCGGTTCCGTTATAGCCCTCTTCGATGGGGGGCGGCGCAATGACGAGAATGTTTGCCTTTTCCCGCCAGGCTTCGGTTGTGTGCAGGGCCTTTGTCACAAGGCGCTCCATACCCTTTGCTATGTTCGCCGGGGTAGCGGCAAAGCGCTGCTTTACATCGTTGGTGCCCAGCATGATAATCAGCAGATCAAGGGGCTCATGGGTCATCATGCAGGAATGGATGGCCGAGAAACCGTTCAGTCCCTCGAAAAGGGGATCTTCGAAGGATGTGGTCCTGCCGCTTAAGCCCTCCTCCCGGACAAGGTATCCTGAACCCAGCAAATCTGCCAGTATGCAGGGCCAGCGCTCTGCTTCTGTGAACCTTCCCATATTGGATGAATTGTAGCCATGTGTGTTGGAATCGCCGAAACATACGATTGTCTTACTTGTGCTTCCCATTTTTTCCTCCAATGCCAATGAATTTTCAGATAGATTTTCCGCCGGACACAGTGGTGAATTGTAATTAGGCCAGCGCTTCGGCGAAGCTTTTCGTGATAAGCTGCGGCCTGGTGATGATGGATCCCACTACCACGCTGAAAGCGCCCAGTTCGATTACCCGTTTTGTTTTCTCCGGCGTATTGATATTCCCTTCTGCGATTACCCTATGCTTTGCGGAAGTAATGATTTTTCTCAGAATTTCAAAGTCGTTCGCCTCGATTCTGTCCCCTTTGCTCTGTTCCGTATATCCCACCAGAGTGGTGCCTATGAAATCAAAGCCCAATTCGTCGGCATGGAGAGCCTCCTCCACCGTGGAGCAGTCTGCCATCCAAAGCTGATCCGGATAGGCCTCCTTAAGCTGTCGGAAGAAATCGTCCAGGGTGACGCCGCCAGGCCTGATGTCGCTGGTAGCGTCCAGAGCGATGATTTCCGGCTTTACCTCCATCAGTTCCTCCACTTCCCTCATGGTGGGGGTTATGTATATTTTGCTGTCTTCGTAATCGCGTTTTACGATGCCGATGATGGGCAGGTCCACCTGGGACTGGATTTCTCTGATATCTTCTTTTGTGTTGGCGCGGATGCCCAGGGCGCCGCCCTGCTTCGCAGCCAGGGCCATTCTGCCCATGATGAAAGAGGAGTGCAGGGGCTCATGTGGGAGCGCCTGGCAGGATACGATTAATTTTCCGTGCAATTGTTCTACTTTTGGATTCATGATTTTGATTGCTCCTTTCGCTTCTCATATTCTTTCAGCGCCGCTTCTGCCGCACCCAGCATCCCGGCCACATTTCCAAGAGCCGCGGGGAGGATCTCCACGTTCAGGAAAGAGGGGATAAGCTGGGTCTGCAGCATACGGCGCACTTCGCCTATGACATATTCCTGTTCCATGACGCCGCCTCCCAGGATGATAAGGGATGGGTTAAAGATGTGGGTGAGGCTAATTAATCCGCAGACAATCTCAGCAATCCACTCGGTGATAAGTTCCCGCACGCCGGAGTCGCCCAGGCGGGCGAAAATTTCCCTCCCATTGTTCAATTCAGGAAAGCGGGAACGGACGCGCTGCACCAGGGCTGTGGTGGAGGCATATCTTTCATAGCATCCGCTGAACATGTCGAGGGCAGGATTCCTGTCCTCAGGATGGGTCACGATGCCGCCGAACTCCCCCGCGGAATATCCGGATCCCACATAGACCTGGCCGCCCATGACGATAGCGCCTCCTACACCGGTTCCGTAAGTGAGGCAGAGGAAATTGTCGTGCCCCTTTCCTGCGCCATAGCGGGCCTCGCCCAAGGCGGCGCTGTTCACGTCGTTCAGTACCGCCGCGGGGACATGAAATTTATTTTCAATCATCTCTCTGATCCTGGTTCCGGTGTAGCCGGGGATGTTCTCATTTGCGTATAAAATCATACCTTTTTCCGTGTCCACCTGGCCGGCGCTGCTGATGCCTATGGCCTGGAAATTGTGGTATCCATCCAGTATTTTCAAGACTTTTTCCATCACATGGGCGCCTCCGCGATGTGCCTCGGTATCCTGCTCACGGATGTCTTTGACAGTACCGTCCTCCCACAGGCCCGACTTGATGCAGGTGCCTCCGATATCTACTGTCGCGATTCTGATATTTTCTTTATTCGGAATGTTTGTTGACATGATTTCGTTTCCCTTTCGAGCAATCATTTCCGTGAATGCTTTTCTTCATTTATATAACATGACAAGAAAAATGTCAATAGCGGGATGGAAGATGGCATGATATTGTCAAAATGCCTGCGTACCGGAATAAAGAAGTGCCAAAAATCGTGAAGACGCCCTTTGACATACGAAAATGAAATTTATTTTCAAAAACTTGACGAATATTATTGTAAAAATGTTGTGGATCTGATAAAATAGAAAAAGATTTACAATTTGATTAAATATGGATTTCAAAGGAGCCGATATGAAGAATTTCAAAAAAATGACATTTCCTATGCTGAACGAGATATGGGTCTTTACAGGAGGGAGCCATGCCGCAGGAGGATTCGCCGAGAACAGGGGATTCAGGAACAGCGCGGGGCTGTTTGAGGAAGTGATCCGCTGGGACATGTGCGGACAGGAACTGGCCGGCAGAGAGAATTTCGTCATCAATACGGCCAGGGCGGGATACAGTATAGTCGATATCGTGCGGGAATTCGGCAAGAAAGTGGCCGATTACCGTCCTTCCGTGGTGGTCTATCTATCGGGAGATGAGGACGCGGCGCTGTCGGCGGAGGCGCTGCGGGAGGGAACCGATAAGCTGGAACGTCTGACAGAGGAGATTGGAGCGCAGCTGATTGTGGTTTCGGAAAAAGAGGGGGAGCGGGATTCTCTCACGGAGGCGAACAGACTGCTGACATTGATAGGCGCCGGAGAATCGAAAGCGGGAGCGGAGGACAGAGGGCGCCTGACCCTGACGCAGGCTGCGGAGACCTTTGAGCGAAAGGGAAACATCGTCCTCAGGAAAGAACCCATGAAATGGCTTTTCGTGGGCGACAGCATCACCCATGGGGCGTTACATACTTTTGGCTACGACAGCATGTGTCAGCTGTGGGAGAAATACATCCGGGAGGACTGGGGGCGCGTGGACGATGTCGTCGTCAATACAGGAGTGTCGGGCGCCACCGCCAGGGAATTTCTGGAAAGGCTGGACGTGCGCTATGAGCCATATGCGGACGCGGACGTGGTCGTCATCATGTTCGGGACCAACGATTGCTGTTTCCCGGGTGTCATCGACAGGGCACAGTTCAAGGGCCATCTGGGCGAGATTATCGACCTTGCCCGCGGACATGGCAGCCAGATCATCCTCCGGGCGCCGCAGCCTCAGCGGGAGGACGCGGGGGAACGTGCCACGGCAATCGTGCCTTTCGTTCAGGCGGTGAGAGAGGTGGCCCTGGAAAAGGATGTGCTGCTGGTGGATCATTTCCGGAATTTCACCGAGCTGAGGGAGAAGGACCCACAGGCTTTTCTGTCCTGCATGAGCGACGCGGTCCATCCCAATATCCAGGGACATTACCGGATGTTCCGCGAGATGGCATATGCAATAGATATGATTTTGGAGGATTCCATGGTGTCACTGGACTATCCTGTTTCGGCAAAAAGCTAATAAAATGGAAAATGAGACTTTATTTTTGGGCATTGCGCATAATAAACAATTTTGACCATGGGAATTTGTTAGTAATTTACAAAAATAGAAAATCTGAAAAGATTTTTCATTTTTTTATTGAAATTTCGAAAAAATTAAAATATAATAAATTTACTATTAAGAAAAGCGGAGGGATCTATGAAAATGGAGTCTTGAAAGCCGAAAAAATAAGGCCTGGAGATTCCGGGAGTAAATCCAAAACAAAAGGAGGGAATCCAATGAAACAAGACGCTTCAAAAAAACGAAACCAGCGTATAAAGCAGATGAAGCATTACCTGCCATTCTACTTATTTACGCTCCCGGCTGTGGTTCTTCTGATTCTGTTCAGCTATATGCCCATGCCGGGAATTGCCATCGCCTTTAAGGATTTCAAGATGGCGCGGGGAATCTGGGAGAGCGACTGGATCGGCTTTAAGCAGTTCCAGAAAGTGTTCACCGACCCGAACTTTTCCAGGGTGCTGCTGAACACGGTGAAGATCAGTCTGTTGTCGCTGATTACGTCCTTCCCGGTCACCATCATATTTACCCTGATGGTGAACGAGCTGATGAACCTGAAGTTCAAAAAGGTTGTACAGACAATCACCTATATGCCCCATTTCCTGTCCTGGGTTGTGGTAGGTACCTTTGTCTACCAGATACTGTCCCCGACCAACGGCATCGTGAACGCGGTTCTGGTGGGGCTGGGTATCTTTGAGAAGCCGCTGTACTTCATGGTGCAGCAAAAGATGTTCATCCCGATTTACCTGATCGTGAACCTGTGGAAGAGTACAGGATACAGCATCGTCATCTACCTGGCGACGATTTCCGGCATCGATACCCAGCTCTATGATGCGGTCATGATCGATGGGGCCAACCGTTTCCAGAAGATTCTCTATGTGACGCTGCCGGCCATGATGCCTACGATGTGCACCATGCTGATCCTCAGCATCGGCAGCCTGATCAGCGTAGGATTTGACCCGATTTTCAACCTGTATAACGATGCGGTATATTCCACGTCCGATGTTATTTCCACGTTCGTATACCGGAAAGGTCTGGTGGACAGCCAGTACGCGTTCTCCACGGCGGTGGGCCTGTTCCAGAACGTAGTCAGTCTGTTGCTGGTGATGTTCGCCAACTGGTTCGCGCGCAAGGCGAATCCGGAATACAGGATTATTTAGGAAGGGGGATATGAAAATGGCAAAAAAGAACAAAGAAGAGCAATATAAGCCGCAGAAGATGCAGCAGTCAGTCTACAGCAAGGCGTTCGATATCTTCAATATCACGTTCATGGTTCTGTTCTGCATCACGATCCTCATCCCTTTCTGGGATATGATTGTGCGCTCCTTTTCCAGAGCTCAGGACATCTCTTTCATGCATGTGAACTTTTTCCCGAAGGTATGGTCGATAGAGGCCTACGCCTACTGTTTCAGGGATTCTGAGATTGTGCACGCTTTGTTTATATCAGTGGCCAGGACGATATTGGGAACCGCGTTCCACATCATCGTCACCTGTCTGGCGGCCTATACGCTGACCAGGGATCAGATGCCTTTCCGGCGCATTATAACGGGCATCCTGCTGATACCTATGTTCTTTTCGGGCGGCCTGATTCCCACTTATATTAATATGCGCAATCTGCACCTGACGAATAATTTCCTGGTGTATATACTGCCTACCGGCTTTTCGATTTACAATTGCATCATTATCCGCAACTATTTCTTCTCCATCGACAAGGGGATGGAGGAGGCGGCCAGCATCGACGGCGCTTCCCCGCTGCAGGTGTTCGTCCGCATCATCATGCCGCTTTCCAAACCGGTGCTGGCGACGGTCTCCCTCTGGCAGATTGTGGGTCAGTGGAATTCATGGTTCGACAATATGATTTATACCCGCAGCGAGGCGAAGCTGACTACCCTGCAGTACCTGCTGCGCAGGATGCTGGACACCATGCAGAAAAAGGATGCCCAGAACCTGATAGACGTGGCCGGAAGCAATATGGACATCAACCCGGAGACAGTCAAGGCCGCCACCACCGTAATCGTGGTGCTTCCGATCATCATGGTATATCCGTTCCTGCAGAAATATTTCGTAAAGGGTATCATGGTGGGAGCCGTGAAAGGCTGATGCCGGAAAATGGTTGATAATAATGTTTTGGACGTAAAATCGTCCGCAAGAGAAAGGAGAGAATGATATGAAAGACGGAATGCGGTATCAAAATCTCGGCGTGGTTGCGGCGGAACTGCCGCCGTCGGGCGGCAATCCGAGGAACAGCGAGGGGACTTTTCTGGAACTTGCGGACGGAGAACTGATTTTCGTGTACAGCAGGTTCAGGGGGGATTCGCCCAATGACCATGCTTTTGCGGATCTGGCCCTGATGCGCTCCGCTGACGGAGCCTTAAGCTGGACGGACGAGGGCGTGATTCTGACCTGCGATGGAGAGGGCGGCGTGAACATGATGTCGCCGGGCCTGCTGATGATGGAGGACGGAGAGGCGGGACTGTTCTATCTGGTGCGCATCACTTATGCCGTAACCAAGATATTCCTGCGCCGCTCCTCGGATGGAGGCCGGACCTGGGGCGAAAGGATCCTATGCACGGAACAGGAGGATTTCTTTGTCATCAACAATGACCGGATCGTGCGCCTGGCAAGCGGCAGGATTATGGTACCTGTGGCAAGCCACCGTTCCTGGGGAGGGGACGGGCGCATGGACGGCAATGCCAGGGCGATGTTCTTCTATTCGGACGACGACGGGCGGACTTGGGCCTGCTCCCGCTCCAGATGTTCGCTGCCCTGGGCCAATACCACTTCGGGGCTGCAGGAGCCGGGGCTGGTGGAAGTGGCTCCCGGAATCCTCTGGGCGTGGGCCAGGACCGATTTGTGCGCACAGTACGAGATGTTCTCCCTGGACAACGGGGAGACCTGGACAGCCTGTCAGCCATCCCGGTTCACTTCACCCTGCAGCCCTTTGAGCATGAAGCGGGACGGGGACGGAAAGCTGTACGCGGTGTGGAACCCGATTCCGGAATATAACGGGCGCGGGAGATCGGAGCGGGCTTTTACAGGAGGCAGGACGCCCATGGTCATCGCGTCCAGCGCGGACAATGGGAAGAACTTTTCCGTGCCTGTGGCCTTTGAGACGGATGAAACCAGCGGATATTGCTACTGCGCCATGTATTTTACGAAGGACGCGCTGCTGCTGGGATATTGCGCGGGAAGCGAGGCAGACGGGAGCTGCCTTGTCAAGACCCGCATCAGACGTGTGGAACGGCGGGAACTGGAAGAGATTTGAACTTTCCGGTTTCAGCGTTGCCATAAAACAAAAAACCAATAAGGAGGAATTGGTATGAAGAGAAAGAAGATAGTCAGTCTGCTGCTGGCGGGGCTGTTGACGGCCGGGATGATGTCCGGCTGCGGCGGCCAGTCTGGAAATGATGCGTCAGGGGGGGCAGAGTCTAAGGGAGACGCTTCTGCTGATACAAAAGAGGAAGATGCATCGTCGGAAGATGATGCGGCTGGGGATGACGCAGGGGCGTCGGCGGACAATGCCGCGGACGATGACATCCCGGCTCCCGACCCGAACGAGCATTACAGCATTACCTATACGGGGTACTGGAGCGACTCCACCTATGAGGACGGCAGCTACTGCGAGACCCTGCTGGAGGATGCGCTGGACTGCGACATCACCGTCATCAAGCAGGAGGGCAACGATGCGCTGAACGTTATGCTGGCATCCGGAGAAATGCCCGACTGTGCAACGCTTTCAGGCAAATCAAGCGCCTGGATGTACGAGCAGGAGCTGGTCCGCACCATCCCCAGAAAGATGGTGGAGAAGTACTGCCCCAGCCTGATTAAGGTCTATGACGAGAACCCGCTGCTGTACGCGCAGACCCTGAATCAGGACAATGACCAGGAGTTCAATTATCTGACAGGCGTGACTTTCCAGTTCGTGGGTTATTATCTGAACTGCGACTACTATCGCTATGACTGGATCCAGAACCTGGGCATCGACCTGGGCGTGAACGTGGAGCAGGTCTCCGACAGGCTGTATGTGGCGGACGACGGCATTGAGCTGAGCAAGTTCATCGAAATCATTGATGCTTTCGTGAACCAGGATCCCGACGGCAACGGCGAGAACGACACCGTGGGCATCACAGGACAGAACCTGACCCATGGCCAGTATTACAGCGCCTACGGTTTCCACAGCGGCGTCAATGACGTGGACGGCAAGGCCGAAATGTATTATGTGCTTCCCGAATACAAAGAGTTCTTAAAGGGCTTCGCAGAACTCAATGCCCGCGGCCTGGTGGATCCGGATATCATCCAGGGCAACCGCCAGCTCATGTGGGACAAGGTGAACAGCGGAAACGCCGGCTATTACATCGTCTCCACCAACGCGCTGCAGTCTTCCTGGGCTTTGGACCGCCCGCCTCTGCAGCTGCTGGAGAGAATCCCTGAGGCGACCATCCTGGCTACCCCTGGCATCAAGCCTGACGGCGGCACGGTGCAGTCCGTTGTGAACGCGTCTCCCGCTTATGAGAATTTCTTTGTCAGGGCGGACATCGACGACCAGAAGCTGGCCAAGATTCTGCAGTTCGTGGAGCTGGCCTGGTTTGGCGGCGGCGACAGGGATTTCCATGCATCTATGATTTATGGCGAGAAAGATGTTGACTGGAAGTGGAATGATGAAGGGACGGCTCCTGTGAAAATCAACAACCTGGCGAACGGTGAAAGGGGAACCTGGACGTTCGGTCAGCTGGGTCAGGATGCGGATGTGAGCGGCTGGATTGCGGACGATCCGCTGTTCAATGCGGGCGCTAAGTACTGGACCGGTCCCGACGGCTCCTGGATGAAGTTCCAGCATCCGGAGTACAAACAGGACATCTCCAATGTGACAGACTTGGCCGCCATCGGCGCGGAGGTTTCCGGGGACATCGACGCCTATGTGGGCGAGTACCGCACACAGGTCTTCCTGGGGCAGAAGGATTTGGATGCCACCTGGGACGAGTACCTGGCGGAGCTTGAGCGCCTGGGCTACAGCAAACTGATGGACGAATACGAGAAGCTGGATTCCCTTGAGGACATCATCGCCAGCTATAATTAATTGCGGTTCGGAACGGCTCCGGCCACAGAGGATTCTGAATGGAGCTGACTCCGGGACGCGGCCCTGACGGGCAGCTGGCCGAAGGTCTGGCCTGGGGGCCGATGGAGGCATAGAACCTATGTTGAGTCCCTGACAGATTTCCGTTTTGTCAGGGACTTTTCAGTGTTCCGTTTTGCAGGCTGATCGACTGTGGCATGACGGCAGAAAGACAGCCTGTAGAGAAAGGAGGCCTATATGAATTATGTAAAAGAGGGGGAGTTGGGAGTCGTGACGGCCAGCATAGGCCCGAGGGAGAACAACCCCAGAAACAGCGAAGGGACATTCCTGGAGCTGCAGGACGGTGAAATCATATTTGTGTACAGCCGGTTCCGGGGAGACAGCAGCTCCGACGAAGCCTTTGCGGATCTGAGCCTTATCCGTTCCACGGACGGCGGCAGGACCTGGGGCGAGGATGAAATCATCCTGACCTATCAGGGGGAGGACGGCGTCAACATGATGTCGCCGGCGCTGCTGATGATGCAGAACGGGGATGTGGGCCTGTTCTACCTGGTCAGGCTTACGTACAAGCGCACACAGATTTTCCTGCGCCGTTCTTCTGACAGGGGAAAGACCTGGGGGGAGAGGGTGGTGTGCACGCCCCAGGAAGACTTCTTCGTCATGAACAACGACAGGGTCGTAAGGCTCGCAAGCGGCAGGATCATCGTCCCAGTGGCCAGCCATCGCACCGGAGATCATTATATGGACGGCCGTTCCCTTGCAATGTTCTTCTACTCGGACGATGATGGAGCTACCTGGAACTGCGCCAGGGACAAATGCGCCATGCCCTATTCGTCGTTCTGCTACTCCGGCCTTCAGGAGCCGGGGGTGCTGGAGCTGGCGCCCGGGATACTCTGGGGATGGGCCAGGACGGATCTGGGGAACCAGTATGAGATGTTCTCCATGGACGAGGGGGACAACTGGACGGCATGCCAGCCGTCGCGTTTCACTTCGCCCAACAGTCCTTTAAGCATGCGGCGGGACAAGGACGGAACCATATACGCGGTATGGAACCCAATCCCCATCTACAATGGCCGCTTCGAGGCCTGGGAGCCTGTCACGGGCGGGAGATTCCCTCTGGTGATTGCGGCCAGCCGTGACAACGGCAAGACATTCTCCCATCCCGCCATCGTCGAGGGAGACGAGACCAGGGGATACTGCTATACGGCGATTCTGTTTACGGAAGAGGCCATGCTGCTGGCTTACTGTGCGGGAAATAAGGAGGACGGGCACTGCCTGACGAGGACGCGCATCCGGCGCATCGAGAAGAGCCAGCTTAAGGAGCTCTGCACAGGCGCATGGCTGAATCGCAGATGACAGATAAAATACTCAATTTTAAGTCATTATAATATATGTCAGAAAAAAGCGATCAAAGAAAGAAGGTAAACGATGGAAAATAGCAAAATAAAGTATCAGGGGATTATTCCGGCGTTCTATGCGTGTTATGACGGGGAAGGAAATGTGAGTGCGGAAAGGGTTGAGGCCCTGGCGGCATATTTCGTGGAAAAAGGCGTGAAGGGGCTCTATGTTGGGGGATCTTCGGGCGAATGTATCTATCAGGATGTGGAAGAGCGGAAGCTGACTCTGGAGCATGTGATGAAAGTGGCTGCAGGGAAGGTCACGGTCATAGCGCATGTGGCCTGCAATAATACCAGGGACAGCCGAGCGCTGGCCGCCCATGCGGAGAGCCTGGGGGTGGATGCGATTGCCGCCATACCGCCTATTTATTTCCGTCTTCCCGAATATGCCATCGCACAGTATTGGAACGACATATCCGCAGCGGCTCCCAACACGGATTTCGTGATTTATAATATCCCTCAGCTGGCCGGCGTGGCCCTGACGGTGCCCCTGTTCAGGGAGATGAAGAAGAACCCGAGAGTGAGGGCCGTGAAGAACAGCTCCGTGCCGGTGACGGATATCCAGACGTTCCGGATGGAGGGCGGCGAGGGATTCGTGGTGTTCAACGGTCCCGATGAGCAGCTCATATCGGGGCTGGCCATGGGGGCGGACGGAGGAATCGGCGGTACATATGGAGTCATGCCGGAGCTTTATAAGAAGATTATGGAGAGCTTCCAGGCAGGCGATATGGAGACTGCCATGGCGGTTCAGGATGAGGCTACCAGCATCATTTATGCCATGGGAGGATGCCATGGCAATCTGTATGCGGTGATGAAGGAAATCCTGAAGATTCGGACAGGAATCGACATCGGCACCGTGCGCAGGCCCATGCCCTGCCTGGCACCTGAGGACATGCCGCAGGTGGAGAAATGCGCGGCTATGATAGATGCCGCCATAAAGAAATATTGTTAAAGATGCCGCAGTCCCTGACAGTTTTACACTCTGTCAGGGACGTTATTTTGATAATGATTTCAATGGGAAAAGCAATGTTTTGAAAAAGCTATAATAATTTTCTGGAGACGGCTTCCGAGACTGCCACACGCATCGCCAGGGATTGTTCCGGATTCCGGAGGCAATATGCATGGAACAGGCAGTCGATGAGCAGTAGCTGTCCCATTTTCGCGGCAACCGATCCGGCATGGATAGGATTTTCGTTATAACCGCAGAACAGTACCACCTCTGCCAGCTCTGCGGCGGGGGAATTGCGGAAATGTGTGATGAGGATGATGGGAACCAAACGTTCCTTAGCCAGATTCAGGATTTCCTGGATATCTTTTGTAGAACCAGAATAGGAGAAGAATAAAATGACATCTTCCTGAGTGGCCAGCGCCGTGTGCACCATCTGCAGATGGGAGTCTGCGATATGAACGAAATTCTGTGAGACAGTGGAGAACAGCGCAGTAGTTTCCATTGCCATGACCATGCCGGCGCCCTGTCCGAAACAGTAGATATGTTTGGCAGAGGAGAGCAGTTCCACGGCGCGATGAAAGGAATCCGGCTCCAACTGCTCACAGGTTTCCTGCAGGGATACGCGGTAGGCATTGCATAATTCCCGGCAGACAGAACCAAGGTCATTGCCTGGGTCGGAGTTGTTTGAATCATCATCAGGGGGGCCCGAATGTATGGTGCGGTCAGATTTTGCCAGGGCGATTTTCAGGTTATTATAACCTGAGAGCCCCATTTTCTGGCAGAAGCGAGTGATGGTAGCCTCGGATACGCCGCTGCTTTCCGCAAGGGAGTTGATGGACAGGTACTGCACCTCCGTAGTGTTGGCGAAGATGTAACCGGCCAGTTTCTTTTCAGAACGGGTCAGGGTATTGTAACGTTCGGTCAGGGAGTCAAGAAAGGATTCCGCCATGTCTGAATTCTCCTTAATATTATGCTGAAAATCGCTCGTAAGTATAATTGGAACAATAGGAAAATCGTAAAATTTATGCTCTGTTATTGTATAAAACGACACATGCCATTATAATATAAGTCGTCACAAAAAGCAATCCCGAAAGAAAGAAGGTAAAGAAGTGGAAAAAAGCAAAGAGAGATATCAGGGAATCATCCCGGCGTTTTATGCATGTTATGATGAGGACGGTGAAGTCAGCGCCAAGAGAGTGGAGGCGCTTGTTTCCTATTTCGTGGAAAAAGGTGTGAAAGGGGTTTATGTGGGCGGTTCTTCGGGAGAGTGTCTTTATCAGAGCATTGAGGAGCGGAAACTGACACTGGAACATGTGATGAAAGTGGCTGCGGGAAAGCTGACGGTCATCGCCCATGTGGCCTGCAATAATACAAGGGACAGTCAGATATTGGCTGCCCATGCCGAGAGCCTTGGCGTGGATGCGGTTGCCGCGATTCCGCCTATTTATTTTCACCTGGCCGAACATGCCATCGCACAGTATTGGAATGACATATCGGCAGCGGCTCCGAACACGGATTTCGTGATTTACAATATACCGCAGCTGGCAGGAGTAGCCCTGACCATGCCGCTGTTCAGGGAGATGAGGAAGAACCCCAGAGTGAGGGCAGTAAAGAACAGTTCCGTGCCCGTGACGGATATCCAGATGTTCAAGATGGAGGGCGGCGAGGATTTCATCGTGCTCAATGGGCCTGACGAGCAGCTGATTTCCGGGCTGGCCATGGGGGCCGACGGCGGAATCGGAGGTACATATGGCGTCATGCCGGAGCTTTACATAAAGATGATGGAACTGTTTAGGGCAGGGAAGATGAAGACGGCCATGAGCCTCCAGGATGATGTGGACCGCATCATATACGCTATGTGCGGCTGTCATGGGAATCTGTACGCAGTGATGAAAGAGATTCTGAGGCGGCGCACAGGGATTGACATCGGCAGCGTGCGCAAGCCCATGCCGGGGCTGATAGAGGAAGATATGGCTCAGGTGGAGAAATGCGTTGGGATGATTGACGATGCGGTGAGGACATACTGCTGAAAAAATGCCGAGAAAATAAATGCTGAGAAAATAATAAAAAAATATTGACATCATTTCCGAAGTGGAGTAATATAATAAATCAGTTACAGGAATTTGTGACTTGTAAAACAGAATAGCGGAACCAAACCGAAGATGTGGAGATAAAAACGGATCGTGCACTCACAGAGAGACCGGATGCTGAGAAAGGTCAGGACGCAGGCTGTTAAATGGACCACGGAGGGTACAAGGAACGAAGCGATTCGCTTTTAGTATTTTGTAACGTAGGGCATACGTCAGTTGCCGGGGATATGATGGTATCCTGTTAAGAGCGCCTGGAGCACAGGTGAATCAAGGTGGCACCGCGGGAATTAGATATCGTGATAGAGATAATCCCGTCCTTGACAAAATTGTTATATTTTGTCAGGGGCGGTTTTTTATTGTATAAGCGATTCCTGCGAGGCATGGCAGTGCCGTTCACGGGGGCCTGACGCTTGCCATAGGGGAGGGAAAGCTGCGCTTTGGAAAGGAGCAGAATGTTATGAAGACACAGCCTACGCTGGAGGAATGCAAGAAGCTGGCGGAACAAAAAAGATATGGGGTCATTCCCGTCAGCACGGAGATTTTCTCGGATATCTTCACCCCTATCGAGGTATTGCGGATATTGAAGCGGGTCAGCGCCCACGTGTATCTGCTGGAGAGCGCCGAGGCGGATAAGAGATGGGGGAGATATTCTTTTCTGGGCTATGACCCGCTGATGGAGCTGACCTGTTACAATGGAAAGATTCGGGTCAAAACGCCTATGATGGACCTGGAGCCCGCACAGGACGTCCGAAACTGCATCAGGGAAGTGGTGGAGGAGAACCGCAGCCCGAAATTCGACTATCTTCCCTCTTTCACCGGCGGCCTGGTAGGATATTTCTCCTACGATTATATCAAATACAGCGAGCCTGGGCTGAAGCTGGACGCAAAAGACGAGGAGGGATTCCAGGATGTGAACCTGATGCTGTTCCACAAGATGATAGCCTTTGACAATTACAGGCAGAAAATCGTCCTGATCGTCAATGTGAAGACAGACGACATAGAGGCCAATTACAGCAAGGCGCTGCTGGAACTCCGGGAAATGAGCCGCCTGATCCGCTGCGGCGAAAAGGCGGCAGACGCTCCCCTGAAGCTGAAATCCGCATTCAAGCCTCTCTTCGATGAGGAGGAATATTGCAGGATGGTGGAGAGGGGAAAATATTATATCAAAGAGGGAGATGTTTTCCAGGTGGTGCTGTCCAACCGTCTGGAGGCGGAGATGGAGGGAAGTCTCCTGGGAGCCTATCGTGTGCTGCGCACTACCAATCCCTCCCCGTACATGTTCTATTTCTCCGGCACGGACGGTGAGATAGCGGGAGCGAGCCCTGAGACGCTGGTAAAGCTGGAGGATGGGAAGCTCCACACCTTCCCGCTGGCGGGCACCCGCCCCAGAGGCGCCAGTGAGGAAGAGGATGCCAGGCTGGAAAAAGAGCTTCTGGCGGACGAAAAGGAACTGGCGGAGCACAATATGCTGGTGGATCTGGGGCGCAATGATATCGGGAAGATCAGCAAAGTGGGAACGGTGGAGGTGGAGAAATATATGTCCGTGGAGAGGTATTCCCATGTGATGCACATCGGTTCCACGGTCAGCGGGGATATCCGGGAGGACAGGGACGCCCTGGACGCGGTGGATGCCATCCTGCCCGCTGGCACCCTCTCGGGAGCGCCGAAACTGCGGGCCTGTGAAATCATCAACGAGCTGGAGAACAACAAGAGAGGGATATACGGCGGAGCGATTGGATATGTCTCCTTTACCGGCAATCTGGACACCTGTATCGCCATCCGTCTGGCATTTTCAAAAAACGGCAAGGTGTTCATCCGCTCCGGCGCGGGAATCGTGGCGGACAGCCGGCCGGAAAAGGAGTACAGGGAGTGCATCCAGAAGGCGGCGGCTGTGAAGAATGCCATCCTGGCGGCAGCGGATTCCGAAAGAATGGAAGAATTTGAGTCAGAGCCTGAAATATGCCCTGATCGCAGTAAACTGGTCTGACATGGAGGATTAAAATGATTCTTTTGATTGATAATTATGACAGCTTTTCTTATAACGTATATCAGCTGACGGCTTCAATCGATCCGGATGTGCAGGTAATCCGGAGTGACGAGAAGACAGCGGAGGAGATTGAGGCCATGCATCCTTCCCACATCATCCTGTCGCCCGGGCCGGGCAAGCCTGCGGATGCCGGAGTCTGCGAAGACGTCATCCGGCGCTTTGCGGGGAGGATTCCCATTCTGGGCATCTGTCTGGGTCATCAGGCTATCTGCGAGGTGTTCGGCGCTGCCGTCACCTATGCGGGTCAATTGATGCACGGTAAACAGTCCATAGTGAAACGGGATACGGACAGCGTGCTTTTTGCAGGGATGAGCAGGGAGATTACTGTGGCAAGATATCATTCGCTGGCGGCAGCTCCGGAAAGCATTCCTGATGCGCTCCGGGTGACGGCTGTCACGGAGCAGGGGGAAATCATGGCGGTGGAGCACAGGCAGTATCCGGTTTACGGGGTACAGTTCCACCCGGAATCGATTCTGACGCCAAAGGGGAGGAGCATCATGGAGAATTTCCTGCGGTATGCGGGTAAGCCGGGAAAGCCAAAGGATATTCCGGAGCCTTTGGAAATACAGAACAGCGATGCCCGGGGACTTAAGGAGACGCAGGACGGGAAAAAGGGGGCGGAGACGATGTGGGAGATGGCTGGATCCGCGGCGGTGAAGACAGAAGAGAAGAGCGCAAGGGCAATCGCGGGAAGAAAGGAAAAGAGGATTGATGAGGCGATTGTGAAATTGACAAAGAAAGAAGATATCGGCTATGACATGGCGAAACAGGTCATGAATGAAATCATGAACGGAGAGGCTTCAGAAGTGGAGAAGAGCGCCTACCTGACGGCTCTTGGCATGAAAGGGGAGACCATTGAAGAAATCACAGGCTCTGCGGAGGCCATGCGGAGCCATGCCCTGCCTGTCAGCCATGACCTGGAGGTGATGGAAATCGTAGGCACAGGAGGGGACGGTTCCGATTCCTTTAATATCTCCACCACGGCGGCGCTCATCATCTCGGCGGCGGGAGTGCCCGTGGCAAAGCACGGAAACCGCGCGGCAAGCTCCAAATCCGGCGCGGCGGACTGCCTGGAAGCCCTGGGAGTGAACATTTCCCAGGAGCCGGAGAAAGCGGAAAAGCTCCTGCGCGATCCCGGCATCTGTTTCTTTTTTGCCCAGAAGTATCATGCGGCCATGAAGCATGTGGGGCCAATCCGCAGGGAACTGGGCATCCGGACGGTATTCAACATCCTTGGGCCGCTGACCAATCCGGCCAATCCCTCCATGCAGATTATGGGCGTGTTCGATGAAAGCCTGCTGGACAGCATGGCGCATGTGCTCTCCAATCTGGGAGTAAAGAAAGGCATGGTGGTGTTCGGAGAGGAAAGGCTGGATGAGATTTCCATCTCCGGGCCTACGAAAGTCTGCATGTTCAAGGGGGACAAATTTAAGCATCATACCATCACGCCGGAAGAGATGGGGCTGAAAAGATACGCAAAAGAGGAGCTGAAAGGCGGTACGCCGGAAGAGAATGCGGCTATCACCAGAGCGATTCTCTCCGGCGAGGAAAAAGGGGCAAAGCGGGATGCGGCAGTCATCAATGCGGGAGCGGCACTGTTCGTGGCCGGAAAGGCACCCGGCCTGAAAGAAGCTGCGAAACTGGCCCGGGAGATGATAGACAGCGGCAGGGCGTTGGAGCAGCTGGAGAAATTCATCCGGCTTTCCAATGAAGCATAAGGACAACAGCCTGTGCATGGCATCCCGGAGGCATGTACGGAACATAAGACAGAGATATATATATAGGTGTATGGATATGGAAGAAAAGAATGTCTTAAACGAAATAGCGTTAAAAACAAAGGAGAGAATCGATGCGGCCAAAAGGGAAGCGCCTCTTGCGGAAATCAGGGCGAAAGCCAGGGAGACGGCCGGCGCCGGAACGATTGAGTTTCCTTTTGAAAAGGCTCTTTCAAAGCGGGAAATGAGCTTTATCTGCGAGGTAAAGAAAGCGTCTCCCTCGAAAGGAGTCATAGCGGCTGACTTTCCTTATGCGGAGATCGGAAAGGAATATGAGCAGGCCGGAGCGGATGCTATCTCTATCCTGACGGAACCTTATTATTTCCAGGGAAGCAATCAGCATTTGACGGAAATACGTAAGAATGTGTCCATTCCGCTGCTGCGCAAGGATTTCACGGTGGATGAGTACATGCTCTATGAGGCAAAGGTCATAGGGGCCGACGCGGTGCTGTTGATCTGTGCAATTCTTTCCCCTGTGCAGCTTGCGGAATATGCAGGAATCGCGAAGGAACTGGGACTGTCCGCGCTGGTGGAGGCCCACGATGAGGCTGAGGTGCAGACGTCTCTGGAGGCAGGTGCGGGAATTATCGGGGTGAACAATCGGAACCTGAAGGATTTCAGGGTGGACATTTCAAATTCCCTGCGTCTGCGGAAACTGGTACCGAAAGATATCCTCTTTGTGTCGGAGAGCGGGATGAAGACAAGAGAGGATATCGCGAGGCTGGAGGAGAACGATACGGATGCGGTGCTGATTGGGGAGACTTTCATGCGGGCGGAGGACAAGGCGGAGATGTTGCGGCTGCTAAGAGGGAAAGGGGAATCGCGGGTAAAGCACCTGCCGGAAAGTCTGGGCCGGGAATGAGGGGATTCGGGGCATTTGCCGGAGCGGGAATCTGGTGGAGCCAAAGAGGCATGATGTCCGTTTTGGATTGGAGTGTGACAAAGTGGAGGATGCAATGGACAGGACAAGAATAAAAATCTGCGGGCTTTTCCGTCCGCAGGACATCGGCTATGCCAACAGAGCCAGGCCGGATTATGCCGGTTTCATCCTGTCGCCCGGGTTCCGCAGGAGCATAGACAGGGTGCAGGCAGCGGAGTTCCGCGGGGCGCTGGACGCCGGGATACCGGCTGTGGGTGTCTTTGCAGATGCGCCCTGCGGAGAGATTCTTTCCTATTTGAATGAGGGAATCATCCAGATGGCGCAGCTGCATGGCGACGAGACGGAAGAAGATATCCGATTTATCAAGGCCTGTTCCGGAAAGCCTGTGTTGAAAGCGGTGAAAGCGAGGAAGAGGGCCGATGTGGACGCATGGCTGGAGTCAGAAGCGGATTACCTGCTTTTCGATGCCGGAGCCGGCATGGGGAAGACTTTTGACTGGAGGCTGTTGGCAGATGTGGCCAGGCCGTATTTCCTGGCGGGAGGCCTGAATGCGGGAAACCTGACACAGGCGCTTGGGCTGCGTCCCTATGCGGTGGACTTAAGTTCCGGTGCGGAGACGGACGGAATCAAAGATTTGGAGAAGATGCTGGCAGTGACCTCTCTTGTGAGGGATTTTCCAAATAACTGATCTGGCAGGCGGGAAAAGATGGGGCAGGATGTCAGAGCGAGGCAGCAGCTCTGAAAGATAAAGATTATACTTAAAGCAAAAGAACAAATAAGAAAATGACACAGAAAGGGAAACAGGAAATGACGAAAGGACGATACGGAATACACGGCGGACAGTATGTCCCCGAGACTCTGATGAACGAACTGATTTATCTGGAGGAATGCTATGAGCGGTACAAAAACGATGCGGATTTTCAGGCGGAACTGGATGACCTGAACCGGGAATATTCGGGCAGACCCTCTCTGCTGTACTACGCGGAGAAAATGACAAAAGACCTGGGCGGCGCGAAAATCTATCTGAAAAGGGAGGACTTGAACCACACCGGCTCCCATAAAATCAACAACGTGCTTGGCCAGGCCCTGCTTGCCAAAAAGATGGGCAAGACCCGCATCATCGCGGAGACCGGCGCGGGACAGCACGGCGTGGCTGCTGCCACCGCGGCGGCGCTCTTAGGGATGGAATGCGAGATCTACATGGGAAAAGAGGACACGGACAGACAGGCCCTGAACGTATACCGGATGGAACTTCTGGGGGCAAAGGTGCACCCGGTCACCTCAGGTACTCAGACCCTGAAAGACGCGGTCAACGAATGCATGAGAGAGTGGACCAGCCGGGTGGACGACACCCTGTATGTGCTGGGCTCCGTCATGGGTCCCCATCCATTCCCCATGATTGTCCGTGATTTCCAGAGCGTCATCAGCCGGGAGGCAAAGGCGCAGATTCTGGAAAAGGAGGGAAAGCTTCCCGCGGCGGTGGTGGCCTGCGTAGGCGGCGGGAGCAATTCCATGGGCGCGTTCTACCATTTTATTGAAGACAAAGAAGTGGAACTGATTGGCTGCGAAGCCGCGGGCAAGGGCGTGGAGACAGCCCGGACGGCGGCGACCATCGCCACGGGAAGCCTCGGCATATTCCACGGCATGAAGTCCTATTTCTGCCAGGATGAGTATGGACAGATTGCCCCGGTGTATTCCATCTCCGCGGGGCTGGACTACCCCGGCATCGGGCCGGAACACGCCCATCTCCACGACACGGGCCGGGCAAAGTATGTTCCGGTCACTGACGACGAGGCCGTGGAGGCCTTTGAGTACATCGCCCGGACGGAGGGAATCATCTGTGCCATCGAGAGCGCCCACGCAGTGGCACATGTGATGAAGACAGCGAGGAATTACAGGACGGATCAGAGCGTCATCATCTGCCTTTCCGGGCGGGGAGACAAGGATGTGGCGGCGATAGCAAGATACAGAGGGAGGGACATCCATGAGTGACAACGGAAAGATGGAAAATAAACTGGGAAAAGCATTCGATACCCCTAACGGAAAGGCATTTATCGCATTCCTGACGGCGGGAGACCCCACTGCGGACGCTACGGTGGAATATATCCTGGAAATGGAAAAAGCCGGAGCCGACCTGATAGAAATCGGTATTCCTTTCTCCAATCCCACTGCGGAAGGGCCTGTCATCCAGTCTGCCAATATCCGCGCCCTGAATGGCGGCATGACCACGGATGGGGCCTTTGACATCGTGCGGCGGGTGCGGGAGCGGTCCCGGATTCCCCTTGCTTTCATGACATATGCCAATCCGGTGTTCCATTACGGATATGATAAGTTTTTCACAAAGTGCGGGGAACTGGGTGTGGATGCCATCATCATCCCCGATTTGCCATTCGAGGAGAAGCGCGAGATGGAGGAGCCTGCCAACGCCCACAATGTGGCGCTGGTGTCTATGATCGCGCCCACCTCCGAGAGCAGGATACAGGAGATTGCCTCCCGGGCAAAGGGATTCCTCTACGTGGTATCCTCCATGGGCGTGACCGGAGTGCGCAGTGAGATAAGGACGGATGTCGGAGCCATGGTGGAGAGTATCCGCAAGGTCACGGAAGTGCCCTGCGTCATTGGCTTCGGCATCAGCGTTCCGGAGCAGGCGAAAGCCATGGCCGCGGTGTCCGACGGTGCCATCGTGGGCAGCGCCATCGTGGATATCATCGCCCGGCATGGCGAGGGTGCCGCCCCGGAACTGTACCGGTATGTGAAAGCGATGAAGCAGGCTGTGGCGGAGGCCTGAGCCCGTATTGGAAAAAGGAAATCGGAACCCGAAAAAGGATTCTTTTACCGTGGAGGGGCGCATGACCGGACGGATTGCCGGTTAATACGGCGCTCTTTCGGAGATTGCGGGATGGCGAAGAAAAGTGAAAATAGTTGACACGGTGTGGAAAGTACCTTAAAATATTAGGAAATAATCAAAAGAACTACGAAATTGAAAGCAGGAGGAAAAACGTGTCAGAGAAGAAGATACTGCTTGGCAATGAGGCCATAGCGAGAGGAGCCTACGAGGCGGGCGTAAAGGTATCGGCGGCTTATCCCGGTACGCCCAGCACGGAAATCAGTGAGGCGATTGTAAAGTACGAAGAAGTCTATGCGGAATGGTCGCCCAACGAGAAGGTGGCCGCGGAAGTGGCTATCGGCGCGTCCATGGCCGGAGTGCGCTCCATGTGCTCCATGAAGCATGTGGGAGTGAACGTGGCCTCGGATCCGCTGTTCACCGCTGCCTACGCAGGCGTTGGAGGCGGCATGGTGGTGGTGGCTGCGGACGATCCGGGCATGTACAGCTCCCAGAATGAGCAGGACAGCCGGATGGTGGCAAGGGCGGCGATGATACCCGTGCTGGAGCCTTCCGACAGCTCCGAGGCCAAGGAATTCACGAAATTCGCCTTTGATTTGAGCGAAGACTATGATACGCCGGTGATGGTGCGTTCCACTACCAGGCTTTCCCACTCACAGGGCATTGTGGAACTGGCGGAACGGACAGAAAAGGAGCCGTTTCCTTATGAACGGAATACCGCCAAATATGTGATGATGCCCGGCAATGCCATCAAGCGCCATATCATAGTGGAGGAGCGCATGAAGAAGCTGGCGGAGTACGCCTGCACCTTGCCTGTGAACCGGGCGGAGTACCGGGATCTGTCGGTAGGCTTCATCACCAGCGGCATACCATATCAATATGTACGGGAGGCCATGCCGGAAGCCAGCGTGCTGAAGCTGGGCCTGGTGCATCCCCTGCCCAGGAAGCTGATTGAGGAATTTGCCTCTAAAGTAGATAAATTGTACATATTTGAAGAACTGGAGCCTGTGATCGAGGAGCAGGTGAGATCCTGGGGCATTTTAAAGGCCGTGGGCAAGGAGATTTTTACCGTCCAGGGCGAATACAGCGCGAATATGATCAGGCAGCGGGTGCCGGAATGCAATAGCCAGGGACAGCCGGACGCACCGGAAAAGGCGGCATCGGGTCAGGAAAAGGCATCCGCAGGACCTGCCGTGGAGCCGGCAGCCGTTCCGGCCAGACCGCCGATTCTGTGCCCCGGATGTCCCCACCGCAGCGTATACTCCGTCCTGAACCGCCTGAAAATCCACGCGGCGGGAGACATCGGCTGTTATACCCTGGGGGCTGTGGCGCCTTTGAGCGTGGTGGACACCACCATCTGCATGGGTTCCAGCATCAGCACCCTCCACGGCATGGAAAAAGCCAGAGGAAAAGAATATATCCAGGACTGGGTGGCCGTCATCGGCGACTCTACGTTCATGCATACGGGAATCAACTCTTTAATGAATATGGTCTACAACCAGTCCAGCGGCACGGTGGTGATTCTGGACAATTCCACCACGGGCATGACCGGCCATCAGGACCACGCAGCCACGGGCATGACCCTGAAAGGGGAAGTAGTTCCGGCAATCAACATCATGAACCTGTGCCGTTCCCTGGGCATTGAGCATGTGTATGAGATCAGTGCATTTGACCTGGAGGGGCTGGAGGAGGCTTTCAGGCGGGAGACGAAGCGGGACGCGGTGTCCGTCATCATCACCAAGGCGCCCTGCGTACTGCTGAAAGGTGTCGCATTCCCGAATAAATGCGTGCCGATTCCAGAGAAATGCAAGAAATGCGGAGCCTGTCTGAGACCTGGCTGTCCTGCGCTGACAAAGAATGAGGACGGAACGGTGTCCATCGACGAGACCATGTGCAACGGCTGCGGATTGTGCGCAAAGCTGTGCAGATTCGATGCCATAGAGACAAGAAAGGCGGACAAGGCATGAGCGTAAAAAATATCATGATTGTAGGCGTGGGGGGACAGGGTACTTTGCTCACCAGCAGGATTCTGGGGAATCTGGCTATCCGCGCGGGATTCGATGTAAAACTTTCAGAGGTACACGGCATGGCTCAGCGGGGCGGCAGCGTGGTGACTTTTGTGAGGTATGGAGAGGAAGTGGCGGAGCCTATCGTGGAGGAGGGCTGCGCGGACGTGCTGATTGCTTTCGAGAAGCTGGAAGCGCTGCGCTATCTCCATTTCCTGAAAAGTGACGGCGTAGTCATCGTAAACGATTGGCGCATTGACCCTATCACGGTGGTGACGGGAGCGGCCCGGTACCCGGAGGGCATTCTGGACACCCTGCGGGCCGCCAGAAAGACAGTCATCGTGGATGCTACCAGAAAAGCGGTGGAAATGGGCGCTCCCAAAGCGTTCAACGTGGTAGTCTTAGGCGCCGCCGCCAGATATATGGGCTTTGAAAAAGAGGATTGGCTCAAGGTGATTGAAGCCACCGTCCCGCCCAGGACTGTGGAAGTAAATCGGAAAGCCTTTGAGTCGGGATATCTGATGGGAGCATGAGAAAGGCAAAAGGAGGTATTTGCTATGAAATTTGGTATGAGCTGCTATTGTCTGGATCCCGCTATGAAAGACGGGACGATGTCGGTGGACGATGTGGTGGATTATGCGGTGGCGCATGGGTGCGAGCACATCGAATTCGTTCCTTTCAGACTGCCCTTTGTGACGCCGGAGAGGACGCTGGACTGGGAGCTGATTGATCATGTGCGGGAGAAATGTAAATCTGCCGGAATCGAAATCTCGACTTATTCGGTGAACGCCAATCTTCTGAAGACCGATTCAGAGGAAGAGGCGATGGAGATTGAGCGGGTGAAGCGCCATATTGATGTCGCCGAGGGCCTGGGCCTTTCCAGGATGCGCTTCGACGTGGCTTCTTTCGTGCGTCCTTTCTCCACCAACACCATCTATAATTTCAACCGGGAATTTCCCCAGATGGTCAAAAACGGCACGATTCTCTGCGACTATGCCGCCGAGAAAGGAATCAACATCGTGATGGAGAACCATGGCTTCTTTATCAATGGCTCTGAAAGGGTGCTGCGCCTGATTGAGGCCATCGACCGGCCGAACCTGAAGATGACGGTGGACGTGGGCAACTTCCTCTGCGTGGACGAGGATCCGGTGGCGGCTGTGAAGCGCTGTCTGCACCTGGCTGAGATGATACACCTGAAAGACTTTTATATCCGCAAGAAAGAACTGCTCCCTGACCAGACGGAGATGTTCAACTGCAACAACGGCAGCTGGTTCGAGACCATGGGCGGCAGGATGATCCGCGGCTCCATTTTGGGCCAGGGGGATATGGATATCTGGGAAATCTTGAGGACCATCAAACACTCGGACTTCGACGGCTACATATCGCTGGAATTCGAGGGCATGGAGCCCTGTGAGAAAGGCACGGAAATCGGACTGGCCATGGCGAGGGCAATCTGGGACAAGGTGTGAAACGCCGGAGCTTAACGGCGCAATGCAGAAGGAGAAAGAGATGAGAGAGGATAGATTGGCACTGACACATGTGGGAGAGCGACAGAGTGATTATCTGAACGCGGTGACTCCTCCGGTATTCATGAATTCGCTCCATATATTCGAGGATATGGACGGCTATCTGAATAACGGCAAGACCGGCGCTTATGTATATGGAAGGGTAGCGAACCCCACGGTACATATCCTGGAGGAAAAGGTGGCGGCTCTGGAGCAGGGCTGTACGGCGGTGGCTTTCGCCAGCGGCATGGCGGCTGCTTCATCGGCGATTCTGGCAGTGTGCAGGGCCGGAAGCCACATTATCTGTATGAGAGATGTATACGGTCCGGTAAAGGGAATCCTGAACGGGTACTTTATCCCCAAAATGAATATGACAGTCTCTTACTGGGACGGACGTGACCTGGACGAGCTGGAGAGCCTGATTTGTGACAGGACGGACATGATTCTTCTGGAGAGCCCCGCGACCTTTGTCTTCTGCGCGGTGGACATCCGGGGTGTTGCGAAGATCGCGAAGGAGCACGGAATCAGGACATATATAGACAATACCTATTGTACGCCGGTCTATCAGAAGCCCCTGACAATGGGAATAGATATCGTAATGCACACCATGTCGAAATACATCGGCGGCCACAGCGACATCATCGGCGGGATTCTGGCTGTAAAGGACGAGGAGCTGGGGAAAGAGCTTCTGAACAATATAAGGCCCTGGTTCGGCGGAATCATCGGCCCTATGGAGGCGTGGCTGGCGATTCGCGGCCTGCGCACCCTGAATCTGCGGGTGGAGAAACACCAGCAGACGGCCATGACGGTGGCGGAATTTCTGGAGAGCCATCCGAAAGTGGAGAGAGTGTATTATTCCGGCCTGGCGTCTCATCCTCAGGCAGAGCTGATCAGATCTCAGCAGACCGGCCACACAGGGCTCATGAGCTTCATCGTCAAGGGGACGCCGGATGAGGCCAAGAAACTGGTGGATTCCCTGAAAGTCTTTGAAATCGGATGCTCCTGGGGCGGCTTTGAAAGCCTTGCCCTTTGCCCTCTGTATACTGCCTCAAAGGAGGAGCTGGAGTTCCTGGGACTGGGCCAGGAGGGCAGATCTATGATCCGCATCCACTGCGGCCTGGAGGGAGCCGATGTGCTGATTGAGGACTTAAAGCAGGCATTTGACCGGATATAGAAATATGAAGCTTTTCTTCATTTTTATATTGACAAAAATAGTGTTTCTATGTATAATGAACCAGTATGTGGAAAGAAAATCTGCATGGGAGTCGCTATGTTAGTGAATTTATCTGATGTGTTGACATCTGAGGGCATGGAGATGGCAAGGGAGATTTCCCTTGAGATGACATGCTACGACAATGGGACAGAGAGCTTTGAAATCGCCTCCAAATCGCCCATATCCCTTACCGTTACAAACGCGGGGGAGGATAAAGCGGTGCTGAGAGGATGTGCGGATATCAGCTTTCGCGGAGCCTGTGACAGATGCCTGACAGAGGTGCCGGTGGCTTTGAAGCTGGACTTTGAGCGGACAATCCTTTCTCCCGAAGCATGGGGAGAGGAGGCGGACGACTTCGGCTTTATGGACGGTTTCTCATTGGATGTGGAGACGCTTGTGCACGATGAGATTTTGCTTAACTGGCCTGCGAAGATTCTCTGCAAGGATGACTGTAAGGGCATATGCCCTGTATGCGGACAGAATCTCAATGAGAGGGAATGCGGATGCGACACGTTCGTCCCGGACCCGCGCATGGCAGTGATACAAGATATCTTCAAGAAGAATAAGGAGGTGTAACGATGTCGATTTGTCCTAAGAATAAATCTTCCAAGAGCAGAAGGGATAAGAGAAGAGCAAACTGGAAAATGAAAGCTGCGACTTTAGTAAAGTGCAGCAGATGCGGCGCTCTTATGGTGCCTCACAGGGTTTGCAAGGCTTGCGGTTCTTACAACAAGAAGCAGGTCGTCAATGTTGATTGATTTTCCGGTAATTATACGGCATGCAGGGGTATTCTACGGAATACCCTTTTTATGTGTATATAAATATGTGCCAAAAAGTATGTGCAATATGCTTGTAAAACACCGGGAAAATTCTGTGGAAAAGACCTTGATTTTTAAGTAAGTTTACATTATCATAAGAGAAGTATAACGCAGAAGATGGAAGGGCAATCCAATGGCAGAGATGGTAAATGTAGCGGTAGACGCAATGGGCGGCGACAACGCGCCGGTTGAGACTGTAAAGGGCGCTGTGGAGGCCATAAATGCTGACAAGCGCGTGAAAGTGTTCCTTGCAGGGCGGGAGCCTCTGCTGAAAGAGGAACTGAAGAAGTATACCTACAATGCGGAGCAGCTGGAAATCGTCCACACGGAGGAAATCATCGAGACAGGCGAGCCCCCCGTGATGGCTATCCGCAAGAAAAAGGATTCGTCCATCGTAAAATGCATGTATCTGGTGAAGAATGGGGAATGCGATGCCCTGGTGTCGGCAGGGAGCACGGGAGCCGTCCTTGTGGGCGGTCAGGTCATCGTGGGCCGCATCAAGGGCGTGGAGCGCCCGCCCCTTGCGCCTGTCATTCCCAATATCAATGGCGTGAGCCTCCTCCTTGACTGCGGGGCCAATGTGGACGCCAGGCCGTCCCAGCTGCTGCAGTTTGCCAAGATGGGCAGCATCTACATGGAGAGCGTCATCGGTGTCAGGAATCCGAGAGTAGGGCTTGTGAATATCGGCACAGAGGAGGAGAAAGGCAATGCCCTGACAAAGGAAACCTATCCTCTGTTAAAAAGCTGCCCGGACATCAATTTCGCAGGCAATGTGGAGGCCAGGGACATTCCTTTAGGCGTGGCGGATGTGCTGGTGTGCGAGGCTTTTGTGGGCAATGTGGTCCTGAAGATGCTAGAGGGCGTCAGCGGCGCCCTGATTACGAAGATCAAGGCCGGCATGATGACGAACCTGCAAAGCAAGATAGGGGCCCTGTTGGTGAAGCCTGCCCTGAAGCAGACTTTGAAAGACTTTAATACCGAAGCCTATGGCGGAGCGCCGCTGCTGGGACTGAACGGACTTGTGGTGAAGACCCATGGGAGCAGCAAGGCGAACGAAATCAAGAATTCTATTCTGCAATGCATTGCATTCAAGGAACAGAAAATAAATCAAAAAATCAAGGAACAGATGATTCTTGAGGATTAGGGAAAGGAGGAAACCGTATGGAATTTGAAAAGCTGAAAAAGGTAATCGCGGATGTACTGAACGTGGATCCCGACGAGGTTTCTATGGACTCAACCTTTGTGGATGATTTGGGAGCGGATTCTCTCGATGTATTCCAGATTGTCATGGGCATCGAAGAGGAATTTGACATCGAGATTCCCGCAGAGGAGGCTGAGAAGATTCATACCGTAAGGGAAGCAGTGGATATGATCAAAGGCATGCTGGGCTGATACAGGTCTGGCTATATGGACTTTACAAGAGCAGTCCGTTATGTGGCTGCTCATTTGCGTCCATCTGCAGGTCATTTTCCTTTCGGAAAAGAGGATAAAATATGTTGGAAGATTACACGAATGGAAAGAAGGAATTCCAGGGATATACGGTGGAAGTATTGGAGGAGCGCATCGGATATCGGTTCAGGGACAGGACTTTGCTGAAGCAGGCCATGACCCACAGCTCTTTCACCAATGAACAGAAGATTCGCAGGGCACAGAATTACGAAAGGCTGGAGTTCCTCGGGGATGCGGTGTTAGAGCTGGTCTCCAGCGAATTCCTCTTCCGGGAGCATCCCAAGATGAGCGAGGGAGAATTGACGAAAAAACGTGCATCTATGGTCTGCGAGCCGTCCCTGGCGTTCTGCGCGAGAGATTTGGAGCTGGGCCGCTTCATGCTGCTTGGAAAAGGTGAGGAGAACACGGGAGGCCGCGGGCGCGACAGTATCGTCTCGGATGCCATGGAGGCCGTGATCGGGGCTATCTATCTGGACGGAGGCATGGAAAAGGCGAAAGCGTTCATCAACCGTTTCGTGCTCTCTGACCTGGAGGACAAGCAGCTCTTCTACGACAGCAAGAGCACCTTACAGGAGATGATCCAGGGGAAACTGAAGAGGGAGTTCAACTATGAACTGCTGGAGGAAAGCGGGCCGGAGCACGACAAGATGTTCTGCGTGTCGGTGAATATGGAGGGGGAAATCCTGGGCACGGGGGAAGGAAAGACGAAAAAAGCGGCGGAGCAGCAGGCTGCCTACAAGGCGCTGTTGCTTTTGAGGGATAGAGGATGTATTTAAAGAACATTGAGGTACAGGGCTTTAAGTCCTTTGCGAACAAGATAAATTTTCAGTTCCACAACGGAATCACGGGAATCGTAGGACCCAACGGCAGCGGAAAGAGCAATGTGGCCGACGCCGTCCGCTGGGTTCTCGGAGAGCAGCGGGTAAAACAGCTGCGCGGTGCAAGCATGCAGGATGTCATTTTCTCGGGCACAGAGAACAGGAAGCCACTTAGCTATGCCTACGTCGCCATTACACTGGATAATACAGACCATCAGCTCGCCACCAGCTTTGACGAGGTGACGGTGGCAAGGCGTATCTACCGTTCCGGAGAAAGTGAATATCTGATAAACGGAAGTCCCTGCAGACTGAAGGACGTGAACGAGCTGTTCTACGATACCGGCATCGGCAAGGAGGGCTACTCCATCATCGGCCAGGGCCAGATCGACAAAATTTTGAGCGGTAAGCCGGAGGAGAGGCGCGAGCTCTTTGACGAGGCGGCGGGAATCGTGAAATTCAAGCGAAGGAAAGCCGCGGCCCAGAGCAAGCTTGAGAACGAGAAGCAGAATCTGGTCCGTGTCAATGACATCCTGTCGGAGCTGGAGAAGCAGATAGGGCCTCTGGAGCGTCAGTCCGAGACGGCCAGGCAGTATCTGCGCAAAAGGGAAGAACTGAAGAAATTTGACGTGAATGTCTTCCTGCTGGAGAACGCCCGCCTCAGGGAACAGCTGAAAGGCGTGGAGGAAAAGCATGCCCTGGCCAGCAAGGAATTTTCCGAGACCAGCCAGGCCTATGAGGGCATCAAGGAGGAGTATGACCGGGTCCAGGAGGAATTGGAACAGCTGGAGCAGTCCATAGAGACGGCCAGGAGCACTGCCACGGACGCCGGGCTCACCAGGGGCAAGCTGGAGGGCGAGATGAATGTGCTGAAAGAGCAGATCAATTCCGCCAGAGGCAGCGAGGCCCATCTGAACAACAGACGCAGCGCCCTTCAGGAGGATATCGCCGCCAGGGAGCGGGACAGGGAGAACCTGCTGTCCGAAAAGGGCGATATAGACGCGAAAGTACAGGAAATCACGGCTCTGGCCAATGAGGCGAAAGGGAAGCTGGAGGAAATCCAGAATAGGATTGACGAACTGAGCGTCGGCATAGAGGCCGGGAAGAATACGATCATCGGCGAGCTGAACCAGCGCGCCACCATCAAGTCAAAATTAGGGCGCTTCGACACCATGATGGAGCAGGTGAAGATCCGCAGGGCGGAGCTGCAGTCCAGGCTGCTGAGGGTGAAATCCGACGAGGCGGCCAGAGAAGAGACGATGAAAGGCTTCGAGGCGGAATTTGCCTCTGTTACAGAAGAGATACGCCTCCTGAATGAGAAGGAGGCGGCCATGGAGCAGGAGCTGGGAGGCTTCCGGGAGGCGCTGACGAAAAAGGACGCGCGTCTGCAGGAAATCAAGAGCGCCTATCATATGGAGAAGTCCAGGCTGGAAGCCCTGGCCAATCTGGCCGAGCGCTATGAGGGCTACGGCGGCAGCGTCAAGAAGGTCATGGAGCAGAAAGAGAAAGCAAGCGGTATCGTGGGTGTGGTGGCGGACATCATCCATGTGGAGAAAAAGTATGAGGTGGCCATCGAGACCGCGCTGGGCGGCAGCATCCAGAATATCGTCACAGAGGATGAGGACACTGCCAAGCGGATGATTTCCTATTTAAAGACCAATCGGTTAGGGCGGGCTACTTTTCTGCCCCTGACCAGCATACGGAATTACCAGAGATTCAAGAACAGCGAAGCATTGTCCGAAAAAGGAGTTATCGGAACAGCGGATACTTTAGTGCGGACAGACGATAAATACAGCGATGTGGCAGGTTCTCTGCTGGGCCGCATCCTGGTGGTGGACACTGTGGACAATGCCCTGAAACTGAACAGAAAATACAATCAGAGCATGCGCTTGGTGACGCTGGAGGGAGAGCTGCTGGTGCCCGGCGGAGCCATCAGCGGCGGCGCTTACAGGAACAACAGCAATCTCCTGGGGAGACGCCGGGAGATAGAGGAACTGGAGAAAAAGGTGCAGAAGCTTCAGCTCTCCATGGAGGAAATCGATAAGGATATCGAGGGAACGAAAGCAAAGCGCACAAGGATGCGCGTGGACCTGGAGGCCGTCAAGAGCGATATCCAGCGCAAGTCCATCGAGCAGAATACAGCCAGGCTGAATATCGCCCAGGCAAGGGAGCGCATGGAGGAGGAAGTGGAGAGCGCTGCCTCCCTGCGCCAGGAAGAGAGGGAAATCGAGGAGAAGACTCTGGAAATCAGGAACGACAAGGAGTCCGTCCAGCAGGAACTCTCTGCCAGCGAGGAGCTGGAGGCCAGGACCCAGGAGAAGATTGTACAGTTCCAGCAGGAGCTTGAGGAGTGGAGGAAGGCAGAGACAGAGGCTGCCGCGTCTGTGGCCGAGTGGGATCTGAAAGTGGAGAAGATGCGCCAGTCCCTGGGATTCCGGCAGAGCAATGTAGACCGTATCAGCGGAGAGATACAGAGGGCCCAGGCTGAGCTGGCCGAGGTCCTGGAGGCTTTGCGGGAGAACAATCAGGCGGTGGAGAACAAGCAGCGTTCCATCGAGGAAATCGAGAAGACCATTACGGCCTCCTATGACGCCCAGAATGAATCCGAGGCAAAGCTGAAAGAATACATGGCTAACAGGGAAGAGCTGTCGGCCAGGCAAAAGAGCTTTTTTACAAGGCGCGAGGAGCTCTCCGAGCGGCAGTCCGCACTGGACAAGGAGGTATACCGCCTGAATGCCCAGAAAGAGCGGATGGAGGAATCCCTGGAATCCCAGATCAACTATATGTGGGATGAATATGAGATTACGCTGAGCGACGCGGCAGGTCTGCGGGACGAGAGCCTTTCGGATCTGGCTGCCATGAAGAAAGAGATTACGTCCCTGCGCGATCAGATCAAGAAGCTGGGAGACGTAAACGTAAATGCCATCGAGGACTACAAGAACCTGATGGAGCGTTACACCTTTATGGCAACCCAGAGGGACGATCTGGTGGAGGCGGAAAAGACCCTGGAGAATATCATCGAGGAGCTGGACACCGCCATGCGGAAGCAGTTCGCGGAGAAGTTCGCGGAAATCAGCCGGGAGTTCGACAAGGTGTTCAAGGAGCTGTTCGGCGGCGGAAGAGGTACCTTGGAGCTCATTGAAGACGAGGACATCCTGGAGGCAGGCATCCGTATCATCGCCCAGCCGCCCGGGAAGAAGCTGCAGAACATGATGCAGCTCTCCGGCGGAGAGAAAGCGCTGACGGCTATTTCGCTTCTGTTCGCCATCCAGAATCTGAAGCCCTCGCCGTTCTGTCTGTTGGACGAGATAGAGGCTGCGCTGGACGATTCCAATGTGGGCAGATTCGCGAAATATTTGCATAAATTGACAAAAAATACACAGTTCATCGTAATAACCCACAGAAGAGGCACCATGGAGCAGGTGGACAGGCTGTATGGCATCACCATGCAGGAAAAGGGAGTGTCCACTTTGGTCAGTGTGAATCTGATAGATAAGGATTTGACGGCTTAGTGTGAAAAGATTATCTAAGCGGCCCAAAGACGCCCGCTAAGATAATCTGAGTTTCACACGGGTAGGCGCATAAGGAGGTTTAAGGCATGGCAGAGGGGAAAAAGGGTTTTTTTGCCAGGCTGAAAGAGGGCCTGGCGAAGACGAGGAATAATATCGTCAGAGGAATTGATTCCGTATTCAGTGGGTTTTCCGCTATTGACGACGATTTTTATGAGGAGCTGGAGGAAATTCTGATCATGGGCGACATCGGCGTGAATGCCACCATGGAAATCATAGGACGGCTGAAGGCCCAGATAAAGGAACAGCATATCAAGGAGCCCCAGGAGTGCAAACAGCTTCTGATAGAGGGAATCAAGGAGCAGATGCGTGTAGACGAGACCGCCTATGAGTTCGAGAAGAGGCAGTCCGTCATCATGGTAATCGGCGTCAACGGCGTGGGAAAGACTACGTCTGTAGGTAAGCTTGCGGGCAAGTTCAAGGAGGACGGCAGAAAGGTGCTGATTGCCGCCGCCGATACGTTCCGGGCCGCCGCGGGAGACCAGCTGGCGGAGTGGGCCAGACGGGCGGACGTGCCCATGGTGGGCGGAAACGAGGGCGCAGACCCTGCCAGCGTGGTCTTTGACGCGGTGAACGCCGCCAAGGCCAGAGGGGTGGAAGTGCTGCTGATTGACACGGCAGGACGTCTCCACAATAAGAAGAACCTGATGGAGGAGCTGCGGAAGATGAACCGCATCGTGGACAGGGAATTCCCGGACGCCCACAGGGAGAATCTGATCGTGCTGGACGGTACTACGGGACAGAATGCGCTGGTACAGGCCAGGGAATTCGGCGAGGTGGCGGACCTGACAGGCATTATACTGACCAAGATGGACGGCACGGCAAAGGGGGGCATCGCTGTTGCCATCCAGTCGGAGCTGCGGGTACCGGTGAAATATATCGGAGTGGGCGAGACCATCGACGATCTGCAGAAATTTGACTCGGACGAGTTCGTGAACGCTCTGTTTGATGTGAAGACAGAGGAGCCGGAGTGAGGAAAGGGGCACTGCACGGGAGAAAGGCAGAGAGAAGGAGGGGCTGAAGATGGAGGAAAAGGTTCAGGCAACAAAGGAAAGAGAGGAGACGAATGCGGGACAAGGCGCAGAGGAGAGGCGGATGTTGGAGGAAGAGCAGAAGATGAATGAAGTGGAAGCAGGGGAAGAGGTAATGGAAGAGACAAAGGAGGGGGATATGGAAGTGGAAGAGGGATTGACGCTGGAGAAATTCGAGGAGGCATCGGAAGTCGTCAAGAATGTGACATTGGAGACCAAGCTGGTATTCAGCGAGTATTTAAGCGCACAGACCGGCAACAAGGTTTATCTGAAGCCCGAAAATATGCAGCTGACAGGCGCGTACAAGCTCCGCGGGGCATATTATAAGATAAGTACCCTGACCGATGAAGAGAGGGCTAAGGGGCTGATTACCGCCTCCGCGGGCAACCATGCCCAGGGCGTGGCCTATGCGGCAAAAGCCTACGGCGCAAAGGCGGTCATCGTCATGCCCACCACCACGCCTCTGATGAAAGTGAACCGCACCAAGGGCTACGGCGCGGAAGTGGTGCTGTACGGAGATGTGTACGACGAGGCCTGCGCCAAGGCTTACGAGCTGGCGGAGGAGAACGGCTACACCTTTATCCATCCTTTTGACGATCTGACGGTGGCTACCGGTCAGGGAACCATAGCCATGGAAATCGTCAAGGAACTGCCTCTGGTAGATTACATCCTGGTGCCCATCGGCGGCGGCGGGCTGGCTACAGGCGTGGCGACTTTGGCAAAACTTTTAAATCCCAAGATTAAGGTGATTGGAGTGGAGCCTGCCGGGGCAAACTGTATGCAGACATCTCTTGCCCAGGGCCATGTGGTGACCTTGCCGAAAATAAACACTATCGCGGACGGCACTGCGGTGAAGACGCCCGGAAGCAAGCTGTTCCCCTATATCCAGAAGAATCTGGATGACATCATCACCGTGGAGGACTCCGAGCTGGTGGTATCGTTCCTGGATATGGTGGAGAACCACAAGACTGTGGTAGAAAATTCCGGCCTGCTGACAGTAGCCGCGCTGCGCCATATGAATGTGAAAGGCAAAAAAGTGGTGGCTATCCTGAGCGGCGGAAACATGGACGTGACCACCATGTCTTCGGTGGTACAGCAGGGCCTGATCATGCGCGACAGGGTGTTCACGGTGTCCATGCTGCTGCCTGACAAGCCGGGCGAACTCTACAAGGTGTCCGGCATCATTGCCAAGGCCAACGGAAACGTGGTGGAGCTGGAACACAATCAGTTCGTCACCACTAACCGAAATGTGGCTGTGGAGCTGCGTATCACCATGGAAGCTTTCGGCACGGAGCACAAGAACCAGATTATGCAGTCTCTGGAAGAGGGCGGATATCAGCCCAAGCTGGTGAACGTAGGCGGCTGACGCCTGCGGGGGCAAGTATTGCGGCAAGCCTGATTCATTGCCTGCAACGGCGGATCGATTTACGCGGACATGACATGAATCCAGGAAACTCCGGCATATGCCATGATACATACTGTACATGATGGTACAGCTGGTTGATTTTAAGGGAGGAAAATTCAGGTCATGATAAGCAAAGAACAGGAAAAGGAGATTCGGTACGAGGAAGAGAAGACATTCAGAAGAAGAGTCAGGGACTACATGGTCATCACGGCTGCATCTGTGGTCTATGCTGTGGCGGTCAGTTTTTTCCTGGATCCGAATTCCCTGGCTCCTGGCGGAGTGACCGGTATAGCGATTATTTTAAATCGGATTATCGGACTAGAGACAGGTACCTGGATGTTCCTGATCAATATACCGATTCTGGCGCTGGGAATGTGGAAGTTCGGGTGGAAATTCATTCTCTCCACTTTGTACTGCACATTTGCCACCTCCTGTTTCACGAATCTGCTGACACCTGTGGGAGCGCTCACTGAGGATCCGCTGCTGGCGGCCTTAGTGGGCGGCTCTCTGATGGCTGTGTCTCTGGGACTGGTGTTCAGGGCAGGAGCCACTACCGGGGGCACGGATATCATCATAAAGCTTCTGCGGATGCGCTTTCCCCATCTGAAGACCGGTTCCCTCTTTCTGCTGACGGATGCATGTATCGTGACGGCATCGGCTTTCGTGTTCCAGAACCTGGACACGGCGCTGTATGCGGGAGTGGTGGTTTTCATCAATTCCGTGCTGCTGGATCTGGTGCTGTACGGGCGGGACGGCGCGAAGATGTTCTTCATCATCAGCGACAATCACGCAGCCATCGTAAAGCGCCTGTTAGAGGAGCTGGACATCAGCGCCACTTATATCTCGGGCAGCGGCGCCTACACCGGAATGGATAAAAAAGTGATACTCTGCGTGGTCAAGAAGCCCCTTTCCCCAAAGCTGGAGGAGATCGTCCGGCAGGAGGATTCCAGGGCCTTTACGATTATCACCAGTGCCTCGGAGATTTACGGCGAGGGTTATAAGAATATTTTCAGTCAGAAATTATAGAGCGGAGGAATCTGTCAGGCGGGTTCTTCCGCCTTTTTTTGCGTTTTGCCATATGCCCGGAAAGTTCTTAAGAAAATATGAACACTACTCCAGTAGTGTTGACAGAACTGTAAGACTGTGGTAGTGTATAGAAAACGTTAAACTACTGCAGTCTTGTAAAGGAGGAAAAATGGATATCAAACTATTTGATTCTGAATTGAAGGTTATGGGTGTGCTCTGGAAAGAGGGGGACACCACGGCGAAGCACATTTCGGATGTACTGAAAGAGGAGACGGGCTGGAACATGAACACCACCTATACGCTCATCAAGCGCTGCATCAAAAAAGGAGCCATAGAGCGCAGGGAGCCCAATTTCATGTGCCATGCGCTGATTCCCAAGGAGGCGGTTCAGGAGGCGGAGACCAATGAACTGATTGACAAGATTTTCGATGGCTCCACGGATAAACTGTTCGCCTCGCTGCTTGGAAGGAAGAATCTGACGGCAAAGCAGATAGAGAGTCTGCGGCAGATTGTCGGGGAATTGGAATGAGGTGAGGGCATGAGACTGTTGCAGATGAGCCTGGCCGGCGGGATGCTGATTCTCGCGGTTACGGCTGTGAGGGCGGTTTTTATCAATAAGCTGCCCAAGAGGACCTTTTTGGTTCTGTGGGGCGTGGCGCTGCTGCGGCTGCTGGTTCCGGTGTCGGTTCCCTCTGCGCTGAGCGTGTATACCCTGCTTGGACAGGGGATGGAATCGGAGGGGAGAGCTGGTGCGGCGGGTTCGGCAGAGGGAGGAGTGTCAGCGGATATATCAGCAGATATTGGGAACCGGATAGAAATGGACGGACTGCAGGGTGCTGCCGGTCAGACAGCGGGACGATTAGTGTCTGAAGCGGGAAATCCTCTGGTCACGGCATCGGATTCCCCGGGCGGGGAGGCAGGGCCAGGACTTTGGGGCTTGGGCACAAGCACCTGTGCCTGGCATGGATTTCAGGGCAGGCTGCGGACAGCCGGTATCATATGGTGTATAGGAGCCATGACATGGGCGGCCTATTTTGCGGCATCCTACTGTTATCTCCGATGGAAATACAAGACAGCGGTTCTTGTCCGGAATGATTTCCTGGAGCAGTGGCTGGAAGGGCATGAGTTTTGGCGGAAAGTGAAGATATGCGCTTCCGACCGGATTTCGACGCCCATGACCTACGGAATCTTCCGCCCGGTCATCCTTCTTCCCGGGAACCTGGACCTGACCGAAGAAGAGCAGTTGAACTGCGTCCTGACACATGAATACATGCACATCCGGCGTTTCGACACAGTGACGAAACTGGTGGCCACCCTTGCGTTTTGTATTCACTGGTTCAATCCCCTTGTCTGGATACTATATATTCTGATCAACCGGGATGTGGAACTGGCCTGTGATGAGGGGGTGGTAAAGCGGCTCGGCATAGCGTCGCGTTCGGCTTATGCGCTTACTTTGATTCAGATGGAGGAGCGAAAAAGCTGCCTGGCGCCCCTGGGCAATCATTTCAGCAAAAATGCGATTGAAGAAAGGATTACGGCAATCATGAAAATAAAGAAGACATCTTTTTGGGCCATCCTGCTGGCAGTGGCGCTGGTATCCAGCGTGACCACGGTATTTGCCACCTCCGCGCTCGGCGGGGAGGAAAGGATGGGCGGAATATCGGAAACGGATACGCAGATTCCCCTATCCGACAGAACCTACACACAGGAGGAATGGGAGAAGCTGCAGGCACTTCGTTTTGACGGTTATGAGCATATGAGTGTACGGGATTTTCAGAATAAGGTCTGGGAGCTGACGGATTCGGAAGAGTACTGGGAGATTATAGAACGTTTTTCCCTGGACGCGACATTGTATGAACAGAGGGACCGTAATGACACGGCAGCGTTTCTGTTCTATGTGCTGAGTCCGCTGACTGCGGAGAAATGGGAGACCAGGAGTTTTGACGGAAGCGTGTCCAAGGCATATCCGGAGGCGGCGGACAATGCGCTTCTGGAATATAATATCATCCTGACAATCCAGGATGCGGAAGAGCTGACGGTTGGGGAATACCGGGACGCCCGTGCGGGAGTCGCAAAAGGACTGGAGAGCTGGATGGCCGGGAGGACGGAAGCGGAACTTCAGGAGGAAGACCTGATGAAGGCGGCCATCGATTCGGAGGTTGCGGATCTGGCGAGGCAATGGGGCTCCGAGAGCCTGCGGATACAGGTGAAGCCTTATTACATTCCTTTGGAAAACGCGGACATACCAGAGAATCAGGCGTTGGAGGACCAGGCGCTGGAGATGAGACAGAGCCAGTGGGACAAAAACCTGACACCCTATGTGCCCTTTGGACTGAGCTATGAGTACGATCAAACCACCGATGATTTCAGACTGTATTTTCAGGGAAAAGAAGTTCGGGGACTGGTGGACGAGGAAGAGGGGATATGGTTTTCGGAGCATGCGGGAATCAGCATCTATGGCGAGGGCGCGGTGGAGCTGTATGCAGTCTATGAGGACGGACAGCTGACAGGCTTGAGGGAGGCCACAGAGGAGGAGCAGGAGACATGGACACAGATGCGGCAGGAGAATACAGATAGCCTGAAGACAGGAGGTGAGGAAGAAAGAGGAAATCCGGGCACAGAGGAGGACTACCGGTCTCTGCTCGCCCTGATGGCGCCGGACTATGAGGCTATGTCCCTGACGGAATTCAATGCGGCCCTGCTGGAATGGGCCAATGAGGATTATGACAGGATGGAGCGGATTGGCAAGGACGCCGCATGGAATGACATCCGGGTATTTCTTCGGGAGGATGAGCTTTCTTTCGCGAAACTGACCGTGGTCCTGTCCGGCCTGGAGAACGGTACAGAGATTCGGAATCAGTACAGGGGACGGGAGGAGGATCCTGTCCATGATTGGAACTTTCCGGATAAGATAGTGGCCGAAAGCGGCATGGCGGCATGGTGCAGCCTGTACTACCAGTTCTCTTATCACATCGACGATAAAGACGCGGTAACCGTGGGGGAGCGCGACCGTCTCGTCGGAGGATTCATGGAGGCCGTGCAGGCATTCTGGGAGGATACGGATGTGGAAGGCATGCTGAAGATGGAAGAGAAAGATGTAGTAGAAGAGCTTCAGCGGATTGCCGCCCGGTGGAGCGACGGGCAGATTGCGATTACCGTCCGTGAGGATCAAGTAAGCTTTGAGCGGATGGATGAGAGGGGAAGGCAATAGCTCCATGGTTTTTCTGATGCGGCGCGCGCCAAAGTGAGTATCTCAATGGGATGTAGTGTCCCTGCCTCTGACGCTGGCAGAAAAGACAGAACCGTCCAGCCGTGGGGATATTGGCTGGACGGTTCTATTTGAGTATCATGCTGTTCAGTTTTCTTTACAATCTCGGATATTTGAAGCATTGCTGTGTCCTCCTTAAAATTATGTTTTAATTCTGTGTGACACAGCTAACACGGATTTTGTGTAAAAGCAACCTGCTTCTGGTGCGAGGTACACATGACAGCAGAGGAATACAGCTATGAGGGAAGCGTGGATGAGCTGCAGAAACTCCATGAAGAGGAAATCCAGGAGAACCAGGCGCCTGCCATCCAGGAAAAAAGATGCCGCGGCGTCCCCGGCATCTTCCGCTCGTGAGTGGTCTTGCCAGGAAGAAGGAAGGACAGCCTTCCTGGCAAGCCTCAGCAATCGGCAGTTATAATGTGAAGCCGACCTTCCTCTGGGCAGGCCAGGGGCAATCGCGCCACTGGCCGCTGCCCTGCCCTGCCTTTCCGGTCAGGAGGTCGGTGGCGGCGTCTGCGAGGTAGCCCAGGTAACTTGCGGCGGAACTGTCGCCGCACAGCAGTTTCCACATGAGGCCGCCAAAGAGATAGGACTGGGCAAATTCACGCCAGCTATGCAGTTCCTCCGCCGCCTTGTGGGAGAGGTCCCAGAGGATGCCCACGGCTTCGCTTTCCGTGAGCCAGCCGATATAGCACCCCCAACGGGTCAGCATCGCCGCCCTGCCCACATCCCAGCCGGCCATAAAGCCGGGGGCATAGCGGCTCTTATACCGCTGTGCGAACCTCCACGCCCGGCAGGCGGACGCACGGTCGTCCTCGTCCATGGTTTCGTCCATCAGCTCCTCCGGAGAAGAGGCCTCGCCATAAAGCTGATACCGCAGGATATAGCCCTCCTGCGCCAGATAGCGGATTATATCCAGCAGGTCGCTGCGCCCGTCTATGCCCCAGGAGCGGCGCACGAGGGACACGATTTTCTGTTCCATGACAGGGATATGTTCCTCCACGTCCATGCTGTCCAGATTGTGGCTGTTAAGGGTGGACAGGATGCCGGACAGCAGGATGCCGAACCGTTCCCATTTTATGTCGTCTTTTTGATAGGGGATGGGCTCCGGTTCCGGCATGGCTTCGATTCGGGCCATTGCTTCTTCCAGGGTGGTATAGAGGCTTTCTTCCAGTTCCGGGCTAAAGGACAGTTCTTCCTCCTCCTCTGCATCCTCCAGCTCCAGGGTCTCCAGAGCCGCCGCAAGGACGCCCATATCCTCTCCGAACAGTTGCCCCATGATGCCCTCCGCAGTGGATGCGGTGGCTTCGGCTACTTTGTCGTTTACCATTTTTTGCAGCAGTTCCTCATTGACAGCCATTTGAGCCATGCTGTCCGGCGGGAACATCTGGCCGAGGATTTCCACCTGGCGCTGGGTGTTGGCGGCAATCTGTTCTTCCGCTTCGGCGGCAGATACGGATGGGCTGTCTTCAGAATCCGGAACCTGGATTCCGTCAAGGATTTCCTGGCTTTTATCCAAAGTCTTTTTCATGCTGTCCGCAGCCTGTTCGCTGGCCTGCTGTGCCCGTTTTCTGATTTCGTTTAAATCAAACATGGTCAGTCCTCCTGTTTTGAATTGGCGATTGACATTTCCTGGCTGGCACCTGTCATTTCCCGGCCGGACTATCCGGGGGGAGCGGGTGCCATGGTGGAGGTTCTCTGTGGCGCGAAAACAGCTTTTTCAGCCGTTTCAATATGGCTTCTATGAAACGGAACCATAAATTGCCGAAGACAAATACGCCCACAAGAAACAGCAGGAACGCTCCGATTTCTCCAAAAGGCATCTTTTACCTCACTTAGTCGCGAATCGATGCAGGAAGAAGTCGGTAAAAGCGGCCAGTTCCGCATCCTGTGACACATAGACATACAGCTTTTCGTCTTCCAGCCAGTCATAGGCGTTGATGGCGATGTAGCCTTTTTTGTCCGGGTAAATGATAAAGGCGTCTGTGGGGTACTTGTTCCGATAGGCCTTCAAAATCTCGGAACGGCGATAATAAGTGGGGTCGCCGCAGCCGGAAAGGTCGGGAACCGTGGGCACGGCCACGATTGTCTGGCTGGCCTCATTCCAGCCCACGAGCAGGTTCCCGATCTTCGATTTGCTCCCATGGACAAAACCGTAGTTGAAGCGGCTTACGTCCTCGGTATATCCGAAGATCAGCCTGTAACTGTCTCCGTCTTCTACGACCTGGTTGAACAGGGCGCGCATTTTCTTTGCGTTTGCATTGCTCTTTTCCATGTCGATTTCGGGCCCCTTAAATAACTTGCTGAAAAATCCCATCTTTTTCCTCCTAAGTTTTTTGTGAAAATAAAGTCAAATATCCAGATTTGTTTTTATTTTGCCTGAAAAGTAATCCGTCAGAATATGACATGCTATCCGGACGGATTGACTCCTTCCCTATGATTAGGACATGATAATCAGGACATGGGGGCTGTCCTCAACTTCTCCAGGGCATCCACAATGGCGTTGAGCTGGAAATCCACCGTTTCATCCGCGGCTTCGGGGACGAACAGGGGGAGCGTATGGGGAATCGCCTTGCACACCACTATCACGGCCAGGCTCAGGTTCGTAAATAAGCCGACCCTTGCCGGGGCTGCCTCAATCCCGAACGTCTCTAAGATTTCTCCGAAGAGACGGCGCTGCTTTTGGCGGAATACCTGATAGCTTTCCTCTGACAGGCGCTTGAAAATGAGCTGCTGTTCCTCGATGGTCAGGATGGCGATTCCGTTTTTCTCTCCATAGCAGCAGGTGTGGAGAAATTGCTTTACAGCGTCCCGCCAGCTTAGGGCAGGATCGGCCATGAGCTTTTTCGCATAGGCGATGAGCCTGGGCTGCTGCAGGTACAGGGTCTCAACGATCAAATCTTCTTTCGTGGCGAAAAAAGAATAAAAGAAAGTGCGGGAAATCCCCACTTTTTTATATATCTGCTCCACGGTGGTACGCTGTATGCCCTGTTTTGCCATCAGCTCCAGCCCCGCTGTGACAAGTTCCGTCCTGATGCGTTCCCTGTCCTCCTCAGAGTAGGCTACCTTGGGCACTCCATCACTCCCTTCTTGAAATAAAAACAAATTATAGAATTTGACTTTATTCTAGCATATCCGATAAGAGATTGCAAGAGGGAGATGCCGGAATCATTTTCAATCATATTTGGGATAGGCGGCCGCGCCGTTTTCTTTTGGCGCACGCAGGATGTCTTGGTGCGGGGAGCGCGGAGGTGCGGGCTTTTGGGGCTGCTTTCGTGATGCGTGGATATAGGGCACAGGAGGCGGGTAAGTTTTTCCGGCTCCCGCATTGATTTGCAGGCGGGGCGGCGGTATAATGGAACTGTCAGCGGCATAAGCCGAATACGGCAGCAGCAGGCGGCAGGGCTTCGGCGGTATCGGCACATGGCGGTCGGCGGGGAGCCCGGCGGATGCCGGAAGGCGGCCGGAGATGGCTGAAAGGAGAAAATGGATGAAAACATTTGACAAAAATTATAAGCTGTTGGAAGAAATGTATCAGGACGGATACTTTCCGGATTTTCTGGTGGACAAGGTGAAGGCAGAGCTGCAAAAGGTCATCGATTTGCTGGAGAAGGGCGAGACGGACAGGGAAGCGGTTCAGGAGAAGCTGGACGAAGCGGTCTGCGCCATCAATGACCTGCAGGAGGAGTTCGATGAGAACGACAGCGAGATAGAGACGGTGGCTCGGGACTGCATTGGGGAAAGCGTGGGCTACATCCTGGCGTGGTTCGGCATTCCCATTGATGTGGAGGAAGCCATCCGGGAGCGGGACTGGTGAGGGAGGAAACGTTTACAATGGAACGTACGGAAAGGGTGGAGCTTACAGCGTTATGCCTATTGCATCAATGACGGATAAGAGGACAGCAGACAAGAGAGGGGAACTGTCCGGTATGCCGGGACGGATTCAGGAGAAGGAAGTGAATGCTGCAAAAGCTATTGACAATGCAAGAAAAGTCAATTATATTTAAGTAAATCGTAAACCACTAATTTGGGAGGCGCACCGATGTTTATAGGCAGGCAACAGGAACTGGATACACTCAATAAGCTATACCATTCCGGCAAGTTTGAATTTGCGGTTATCTACGGTCGCCGCCGGGTCGGCAAGACCGCCCTTATCAGCGAGTTTTCAAAAGAGAAAGACACCATTTTCTTTACCGGTGTTGAAACCAATGCAAAGCAGAACTTAGACAACTTTTCCAGATGTATTGTGGAATATGACACGGGAATCGCCGCCGGTCTGTCTTTTGCATCCTTTCAAGCGGCGCTGGAATATGTATTTGAACTGGCAAAGACGAAAAGACTCGTGCTTGTCCTCGACGAATACCCCTATATTGCCCGTGCGTCCAAGAGCCTTGCATCCACGCTCCAGCTTTTGATCGATAAAAATAAGGACAGTTCTAAGCTCTTCCTGATTCTCTGCGGTTCTTCCATGTCTTATATGGAGGATCATGTCCTGGCGTATAAAGCGCCCCTTTACGGAAGAAGAACGGCGCAGCTTAAAATCAATCCCTTCGACTTTTTTGAAGCCTGCCGCTATTTTACAGGATTTTCTGATATCGACAAGGCGTTTGCATACGGGGTTGTCGGCGGAACGCCTCAGTATCTGATGCAGATGGATGACAGCCTTTCCATTGAGGAGAATATTAAAAACACTTACTTGAATCCCGCTTCCGCTATGTTTGAAGAGCCGAACAATCTCTTAAAGCAGGAAGTGCGCGAACCGGCGATTTACAATGCAGTCGTTACGGCGATTGCCATGGGCTGCTCCAAAATGAATGAAATCTCCAACAAAATCGATGAAGATACCAGCGTGTGCGCTACCTACATGAAGAATCTCACCGCCCTGGGCATCGTAAAAAAAGAATCGCCCTACGGCGAAAAATCCAGCCGCAAGACGATCTACTCTATTGAGGATAATATGTTCCGGTTTTGGTACCGCTTTGTCCCGGAAAATACCTCGATTATTTCCCGCGGTGCAGCCGATCTTGCCTATAAGAGGATTGCTCCCGAGCTTTCAGCCTATATGGGCGGCGTGTTTGAGGAAATCTGCAGGCAATACCTTTGGAGACTGCTGCTTGACGGAAAATGCGCCGTGGATTTCTGTGACCTCGGCCGCTGGTGGGGGACGAACCCCAAGACCAGGACACAGGAAGAAATTGACATCATGGGCACGGATAGGGACTCCGCACTGTTTGCCGAGTGCAAGTGGACAAACGAAAAAGTTGACCTAAGCGTTCTGGAAACCCTTGTAGAGCGCAGCAATTTGTTTCATTATAAACAAAAGCATTTCTATCTTTTTGCAAAAACGGACTTTACAAAGGGCTGTATGGATAAGGCGGCAGAACTGGGGAATGTGACGCTTGTTGCATACTCGGATATGCTGAAATAATGGATACTGCTTGACGATTTCATATGCCGCTTCTGTAAAGATGTCGGATTTTGAACCGGCACAGGAAGGGCTGGAATCCCTATTTGATATTTGAAACAGGGTGTTTTATGGAGCCTGCAGGCAGGGGAAAGGAGCGTTTGATTGGGCGTTAGACATATCAATTTCGATCCATTGATCCATAAAATAAAGGAAAATAACTGGGAAGTCCACGGAATGGAAGTGTATTACATCGGGCATGGCGGACAAGCGGCAGGCTCTGACAAGCCATGTTCCGGGCAGGAGAGGATCTGTGTGTACGGCGACACCACGGCGCATAGATACCCCATCTATTCCGCAACAAAGACCATAACCTCCCTGGCAGTGGGGATGGCGGCGGATGAGGGAAAGATGGATATAGGCCGTTCCGTCCTGGCCTATATTCCGGAAAAGACCCTTTCCGCATTGCCGGAAGAGGCAAAAGAACGGTATCGGAAAGTGACCATAAAGCGTCTGCTCACCATGTCCGTCCCCGGCTTCCCCTTTCGGCCGGAAGGGGAAAGCTGGCTCCGGAATTCCCTGCAGTATCCTGTGGAGCCGGAGAAGACGGTATTTGACTACAGTAATGTCTCCGCCTACCTGGCCGGAGTGGCGGCGGCAAATGCTCTGGAGGAAGATTTGTATGCGTATCTTCAGAGACGGCTGTTCCAGCCCCTTGGAATCGAAAACCCGCCCTTCCAAAGATGCCCCGACGGTTACTTTTACGGGGCTTCCGGAATGGAGCTGACGGTAAATGAGCTGAGCCGCATCGGATTTGTGCTGATGGACGAGGGCTTGTATCAGGGGACAAGGATCCTGTCGGAAAAATATGTAAAGGAAGCCTGCGGCATCCAACAGATGAACCGGGAGGGCGGGTACGGATATTTCGTCTGGAAATATCAGGACGGCTTCCGGATCAGCGGCAAATGGGGGCAGAGATGCTATATTTTCCCCAGCAGAGGGCTGATGGTCACTTATCTGGCGCACATGGAAGAGGATTCGGGACAATTGGCGGACTGTATGTGGGAAATGATTGGCGATTGTGAGCATTGAAATTCATGCCCGGCGGCAATCTTAAGGAGGAGCGGAACATGGATGACAGATTTCCTCAAAAACAGGAAACCAGCGAGAAGCTGAAAGCGAAACAATACGGAGCTGCGGCACTGACCTGTATTCTGGCTGCTGCCATCATGACGGTCATCCGCCTGATATGGGGCAGTGTCATGTTAAGCGGAGAAGCGGATGGAATCTCCCTGGGAATGGCCATTTTTTATGTCCGTAATCCCGTGCTGCTTTTTGGAGCCATAGACCTCGTCTCTGCAATCTATCATTTTATGATTTGGAACCGGAACGGGCGGTGCAGCATGGATGATGACAACAACAGCCTGTTTTCCGACTGGAAAAGCGGGGAACGTTCTCCGGTTAAGGTTTCGCTGGTTCTGATGGCTGGTATCATGGTGCTGGCGCTGGTGATCATCCTGCAAGGATAAGGATGCCGTTCAGGTGAGTATTGGCGGCATGCCAGGAACACTGCTGGCAACAGCAGCGCTGATGAAGTCCGCTGAAGAAGGAAGTCCGGATGAGGTCTATGAGATGTTTTGCCTGACGGCAAAGAGAGACTTGAGGAGATTACAGGAACAAGTAGGGAAACCTGTGCCTGGAGCCGGGAGAATATGGGGATTTCTGTAGTTGTATTGGCAAGAAAGTTGAGGTGCATATAATGATTTTTCAAATGTCGGGTACATCAGCTTATGATAAGAATGAAGTTCAAGTATATATTATCGCTGAAAAAGGAGAAAGCATTAGAATTGGAGACATTATCACAATACCAATGAATGACCATACTTTTGAACAACGTGAGATTACGGCTATGTATAGAGATAGAAAAAAGTGGGAAAAAGGAAAATGCCTATTCTCTGAAATAAAGGATGGCGAATGGGCGGTATGTATAATTCATAATATCCATTCGGGGATGATTCATACAATTAGTTCTCCTTATAATGAAGATTTGTTAAAAGATGGTTGGATATGCTTTAGGAGAGATGGAGGTATAGTACAGTGATACTGGAGGAACTGTGTAAGATAAAGTCTTTCGGCAGCAATATGGAAAGTTCCGTGACACCACAGGATATCGCAGACAAGGAGGCAGAACTGGGATTCGCTCTGCCCCAGGCTTTCAAGGAATTATATCTGACCTTTCATCCGGATGACCCTGCCTTTTCGGGAAAGGGAAATCTGATTCCTTTTGAGGAACTGAAAATTTATAAACGTATCTACTGGACAGATACCGTGATTACGATTCTGCCCATTTGCCGGCATGAAAGGTATGGTTATGGATTTGAAGTAAGCCGGTATCACAAAAGCAAGGACATTATGAGCAACGACAATCCGGACGATCCCCCAATGTGGGGCCTCTATGTATCGCCGGAAACACGCAAGGAAGAAAAGCACCTGGAAGGCCATGAAGTGCCCTGTAACCAGTCAAACCTTTCCAGATGGATTGTGGAGTGGCTGGGATACCAGCAGACCCTGGCGCAGCCCAGCGTTATAGGCGTCAACCGGGATAAGACGGAAGACTTTTGGAAAAGACTGAGGGAACTTCCCCTGAATGCTTTTTATCATATCCCATTAGAACAGCTTTCCAGTGTCAGAATAAATTTTAACGTAAACTTTATGGAAGAGCCATTCCGGCTTTTGTGCGGATGCATTACTTATTCAGGAACGGCCTATTTTGGCGGTAAGACCGACAAAGAACTGGAGCAGCTCATGAAGCGGATGGGCTTCAAATATGTCTGGATAAAGAGCCAGGACGGGCATCCCATCTTTCATTCGGCTCCGCCCAGTCCGCCCCAGGAACGGGAACTGGAATCTATTGCCCCGGTATTGCAGTTTCTTTGTGAATTTGCCGGGATGGAGGGCAGGGGAGCAAAGGAGGAAAGCATCGGCCGGGCAGAAGCCCGCCTGGGGACTTCCCTTCCGCTGCCATTGGCAGAGTTTTACCGCTATCTGCCAAGTAAGTTTTACAGTAGTTATAACGTAATCCGTCCTCTTTCCGGCCTGAAACAGACAAAGGACGGCAAGCTGAATTTTCTGGAAGAAAACCAGGCGGTGTATCACTGGGCAGCAGAATTGAACAGTCCATTTCTATACCGCCGTGCCAATGACGGCGTTTCCGGATGGGGCGCATATGGCATTCTGGACGGTTTCCTTGCGGCGGAATTTTTGTGGGCGCTGGCCTGTGATGAGACATTGGATCTGTTTCTTTGGGAGCTTCTGGATTTTGAACCGGCAATGCTGCTTGAGGGCGGGAAGCTGCATCCGCATCTGTCCCCCATTGCGGGCATTACAGACAGAATAGCTGCAGGCAATACCCGGACGCTTTATCAGGCTATGGACGGACAGGCTGTTGGGCTTTACGACAGGGAAGAATGTACCTTTTGGTTCGTGACAAAGGAGGAGGCGGTACAGGAACGGTTGGAAGCATTATTTGATGTTTGAAACAGGTAAGTTTTTATAGATGCGGAACTATAATAAAGGAGAGAAACGATATGGGATTATTCGGTAAGAAGAAAGAAGACAAATCGGCTCAAGGTAAATCGGTACAAAAATCCGGGCAGAAAAAGGAGCAAGAGCTGGCAGAAAAGCAGCTGACAGAAGAACGGTCAGCAGAAAAAGAGACGACAGAAAAACAGCCGACAGAAAAGCAATCAGCAAAGAGACAGCCGGAAGAAAAGCAGCCAACAGAAGGACAGACGAAGGAACAAGGACAAAACGAAAGGAAGGTATACATCCAGGGCGCCGGAGGAACCATCGTCACGAAGTCCATCCTGGACGGCACATCAAAGCTGAAATGGCTGTTCCGCCAGGAGGGCGGACATGGGAACGGATGGGTGGCATTCGGGGACAGGGACAGCCAGGAATACGTGGATGACGCCAACAACATGGCGATTGTGGATTTCAATACCCTGGCAGACATAGAGCCCACAGTGGTGAATGTGTTCTACATGCCCATGGGCAGCGACCTGGAATTCTGCTGCGACAAAACGGGGAAATATTTCGTGGACACAAGGACGGGGAAGGAAATCCGGGAGCCGGTGAAGCATCCGGCTCAGATCGCCTTTGAGAAGAACCTGAAATTCCTGAACCAGGATACCTACCCGCCAGCGTTTTTCCAGAGCCTGTTTACGGAAAGCCCGAAAATCAAGGTAGTCCGGGCGGGAGAAGCGGACTTCCCCACAGGGGAGGTGGTGCTGGCAGACCCCATTGCCTATCTGGGCAGCCGGTACGAGACAGTCCTGGACAGGAAGATTCCGGCCGGGAGCTACCCCGTGGAGCTGTCGGTGTGCCTTTCCCGGATCGCAGGCCTCAGAATTGCCGCCGCAAGGCTTCCGGTCAGCCCTCAGGCGGCTGTCCGGTATGAGATTGCCATGCCCAAAGGAAAGGAACGGGAGGAGTTGGGAAAGCCGGGTATCTTTACCTTTTTCGGCGTGGATACGGGGCTTGCCTGTATTGCGGACGGGAAGGTCTCCCAGGAGAACCGGCTGTTCTTTGAAAAGTGGGAAAAAGAGAATCCAAGAAAGAACAAGTATACGGACTACTTCGCGGCACTTTTCCAGGAAAGCTTCCAGGCGAATCCAGAATTCCAGAACCAGGGCGGGAGCTTTCTGGAGTGGCGGCTGCCGGGGAGCGGCTTAAGGACAGTCCTTTTTTCCAGCGGCATGGGGGACGGCATCTACAGCGGCTACTGGGGGCTGGACGCAGAGGGGGAGATTGCCTGCCTGGTGGTGCTTTTCCTGAATCCGGCGTATTTCTGAGGGGAGACCATTCGGCTGTAAACCGAAGGATTGTTGGTTCGATCCCTACTCGGGGAGTTTGAAAAGCTTGTAAACATCAAGGTTTGTGGTGATAAGGAAGTAATTTCAGATTAGGAGGGATTACCCTATGAGGATAAGGCCATATATAGAGAGCAGAGATTATGAATATATAGAAAAATGGGTTGATAATGAAAAAATTCATGCCTTGTGGTGTGCTAACTTAATTCTATATCCGGTTACAAAGGAAAATCTTCATGCTTTCTTAGAAAAAACTGCGATTGAATGGACGGACAGCGCGTATGTAGCAACGGAAACCAATGGAAAAGTCATAGGTTTTTTCTGCTACTCTATCAATGTTAATGATGATACAGGATTTATTAAATTTGTTGTGGTTGACAATAATTTGCGGAGAAAAGGCTATGGAAAAGCAATGATTAAATTAGCTTTGAAATATGCTTTTGAAATAACAGGGGCTAAATTAGTCCAATTAAATGTATTCGATGAAAATACTGCGGCAAAGTATTGTTATGAAAAAGTTGGCTTTATTGAGGAAAGTATAACCCAAAATGTATTTACCTATAAAAATGAATTATGGAGTAGATGTCACATGGTGGCAACAAAATAGAAGTGGCTCTTTAAAAGAAAAAAGCCATCGTTCAGTAGATACATATTTTGAACCATCTGCTATGGACAGCTGCTTTGAAAAGCAAGACAAGCCGACGGCATTTCTTGCTTTTATAACGTAACAATATAAAAAAGTTGTTAATTTCGTAAATCCTGCTATAATAAAGATATGGTCACTTGATGTGAAAAATTGTAGGCAGAGAGGGGAATTATGGCAATAGAAAATTTAATTGAAAATGTGGATAGTCAGATTATAAAAATTAGAACAAAAAGTTTAGATGTTTCATTTAATGAATTGTACGATATGTATAAAAATAATGAATTGACAATTTCACCAGATTATCAAAGACTCTTTAGATGGGAAGAAGAAAAGCAATCACGTTTTGTAGAGTCATTAATCTTAGAAATGCCTGTTCCACCGATTTTTGTTATAGAGACAGATGACGGAGTTTATGAGCTGATTGATGGATTGCAAAGAATATCCAGTTATTTGCATTTTAGGGGAGAACGGTTAGGAGAAACCGAGGATGATTTTTTAGAATTGCATGGATGCGATATAGTCAAGGATTTAAATGGACTAACATTTGATAATTTGCCCAAAGCTTTGCAGATAAAAATAAAAAGAAGTTTTGTTCGTATGGAAGTTATCAAGAAAGAGAGCGAGCCTTCTCTAAAATACCATATGTTCAAACGACTGAATACAGGCGGCGAAATCTTATCTGCACAAGAAATACGGAATTGTACCATTAGACTATTGGGCTCGAAGGCAATAGATTTCCTGGAAGAGTGCAGTAAAAATGCAGATTTTCAGTCTGTAATTAATAGAATCGCATCAGATAAAAGAAAAACCAAGTATGATCAGGAACTTGTTTTAAGATTTTTTGCCATTAAAAATGATATTGAAAACTATAGATATCCTGTAACGGAATATTTAACAAGATATTTAGAAAAAATCACAACGGAAGAAATTCATTTTGAATACCAAAAAGAGAAGGATATTTTTGAAAAAACCTTTAAGTTTATAAATGAAAATGGGGGTGAAGAGGTTTTTTCGGGAAGAACAGCTAATGGAACTATAAAAAATGAATTCGTACTATATTATTTTGACGGAATTTCAATTTCGCTTGCGTCTTTGATGGAACAGATAATATCATATGATTGTGCCAAAACAATTATGGATGCTGTTGATCAAGTCAAATATGGGGCAGAACTTCAATCATATAAGACGGGAAGTGTCAATGGAGTAAAAGCAAGAATACGGTTGTTTACGGAAGGGGTGAGTAGGATTCTTGACGGCAGATGAATTGAGGGCGGCTCTTGAAGTAGAGTTAGCCTGGAGACAAGAGGAACTTGCTTTTTTCAAGAATCAATTAAGCGATATTACAGAAGAAAACAAAAACAAGTATAGAAAATGTTTAGTATTAATACTGTATTCACATTTGGAAGGATATATTAAAATTTGTTTGCAGACGTATGTACAGTATATAAACTCACAAGGATTAACTCGCAGGGATGTAAATACGGGCTTGATGGTAGCAAGTATGCATAAGGAATTTATCGCATACGAAAATTTGGATAGAAAATGTGAAATTTTCCGTAAGGAATTGCCAGATGATGCCCGCTTACATCGTTTATATCATCGCGTTGATTTTATGGAGAAGGTTGAGGATTTTAAAGAACAGGAATTAAATATTGATGATCAAATAATAGACACGGAATCTAATTTATGGTACATAGTGTTGCAGAAAAATTTGTATAAAGTAGGATTACCCATAGATTTGTTTGATGATTGTCAAAGCCATATTGATGCATTGGTAAATCGGAGAAACTCTATAGCCCATGGGAATTTTCGTTCAGGAGTGACAGCAGAGGAATTTTCCAATTGGGAAACTAAAGTTTCTGAAATTTTGTCAGCAGTAACAAGATTGCTTTATGACTATGCTAATAATGAGAAATATTTAGCTTAAGCAATGTTCTAAGGATGAGAACAGGTGCAAGATTGGATTTTTTCAAAAGTCGCACTGCAAATTTAATCGGTGCGCAGTATATTTTACTAACGAAGCAGAGAATTGATTACTGATAGTGTGATGTATTCTCTGCTTTGTTTGTATGACGAGTTTATGTTTTGGAAGTTCTTTTTTGCGCGGAATGATGATAAGTCTGCAGGAAAGTGGCATCTCGATTCCTTTCCGGCTGCGGATTATGTAGTTGCACAATGCCCAGAAGTTCTTCTGTTCATAGTAGCTGACCTCGATGTTCCATTGGGGATCATAGCACAGCATGGTGAGAGGACTTTGACACGTCCTTGAGCGAGGGGCTTTCTAAAAAATGAATTGACAATTTTATATTTTGTTAGAGATGATTTTACGGTATGTAACTGTATCAATGGGAGACCACGGAACAATGGGGCTCCATTTCGTGTGTCGTGTTTGTTCAGAGTAAGAGGGATTGGAGGAGGAATACAGGATGGAACTGGCAAAAATCACAATAGACCCCACGCTGCTTACCTATGTGGCGCAGGCTCTCGGCAGGGTGCCGGAGAGCCTTTATGACTTACAGAAGATTAAGAACCTGTCCTGCGGCGGCAGGCCGGTGTACCAGAAGGTGGTAGATCCCTTCAAAGACGCCCTGCCTGAGCGGATCGAGCTTGCGGAGGGCGATTTCAGCGTGATTGGAAAGATGGCAAGGCTGAAGAAACTGGCGATCTCCGCGATGCCTGTGAAGGATTTTTCCTTTTTGGCCGCCTGTACCGCCCTGGAGAGCCTGGAGATTTCGGCCTGCGGCGTGGTGGACTGCGCTTTCCTGGGGAACCTGTATAGTTTGAGGAGCCTGAGCCTGCTTGACTGCTCCGGGCTGGAGCATATGGAGGAGATCCTGAAGCTCTTCCGCCTGGAAATGCTTTCCCTGGAGGGCAGCCAGATTTCCAATGCGGACTGCTTCCTGAACTGCCGAATCAAAGAAGTCCGCCTGCCCGAACATATCCTGAAGGAAAAGCAGGCAGAGCGGGAGAAAGAGGCGGAGCTGAAAAAGCAGGCGGAGCGGGCAAGGAAGGCAGAGCCCTGCCCCGCTGTACCCTTTCAACCAGCGGAACGGGGGCAGAACCAGCATCCTTACGAGCTGCATGACTTCAACTCGCCCCTGTGGGAAAGCTACAGGGGCGCATACGGGAACATAGAAGACTATCTTGTCATCTTGATGGGTGAGAGGGACAAGGCGCCCGAAACCTTCAAGCTGCGCCGCCTGGAAAGCATCCCGAAGACGAACTATGAACTTGCCTTTGACAATCTCTGCGAGAACCTGTGGCACCAGATGAGCTTTTATCCGGCCACCTGGCTGGCGCTGCCCTATCTGGCCAGGCTCATGGAGGGCTGGGAAAGGGAGAAGGAGCTGGAATGGATGTTCCGGGGCATCCTGGCGGCAGGCAGCATCCTCGCCACGGACGTATTTGGGGACAGGCCGGGCGAGGAGGACATCTGTGAAAGCTACCGGAATGCCGGACTGCAGATCCGCGCCATGACCATTGATGTCCTGGCGGGGAACCTGGAGGACATCCGGCAGAAGGGTGTCCAGTGGAGACGGGAATTTTCCATTGCCGTCACGGCGATTCTGGGGGAGCGGAAGCTGGCGTATATGCTTTATCTTTCTGGCTTTCAATCGTACTATATCGTCTGCCCTGCATGCGAAAACTGCGATGAAGAGATGGAAGTGGGCTATTTTGAGCTTTCGGAGCGGATGAAGAAGATGAGAATGTCTTCCGGCAAATGGGACGGCAAAAGCCTGGAGGATGTCAAGCTGTGGCTGCCCAACCTGCTCCACCTGCTGGAGGACGAAGAGGGGGAGGAGCTCCTTTCCTATTATTTCGGAACCTATGTATGCCCGGAATGCGGGGAGGAGATGCCGGTGCTTGCGGGGATGGAGGAGTATTATTTGGCAGAGTAGGATGTAGGCTGGGGGCTTATAGGACAGAAAGCTGGCAGGGAAGAGAGCGGGCAGGGCAGAAAGCCTGCGGCTGTCGGAGCAGCCTTTTCGGTCGAATGGGGCGTGTGGAAAAAGGGAGAAGACGGACAGAGCGGGAATGGGCATGGAAAAGCGAAGGGAACCGGGCGACAGCGGGAAATCTCCCGGCCGGATGATGGGCAGGGCTGCGGTGGTATTGCTGGCCCTGGCTCTGCTGACCGGGTGCAGCAGGGAACGGATGGAGACCCGCAGGGAGATTGCGCGCATAAAGAAAGCGGCAGAGAGCGTGGCGGAGGACAGGGCTGCGGCGCATATTCTGGAAAAATACGGCATAGAAGCCCTTGCGGAGGGGTACTGGGTTCAGGCGTACGATGACTTTTTTGCCCCCAATGTGAATTCCAACGTGGTGGTCTTCCTGGAACATGGGGACAGGAAATTCTCTGTACTTAAATCTTAAGGAGATAGAGTACAAGGGAATGCTTGTACTTTGGGTATATGTTCCGGTCAGTTCGCATATTGAAATCTGTTGTGGAAAGATATATGACCGTAACGGAGATGCAGACCAGGATGTGACTACATCTGCGGATTTAGTAGCAAATATTTCTAATAGGAAATCGGCAGCATATATTGAGCGTAAGATATTTCCATATGCCGCAGAAGAAGATTTGTGTATGGATTTAGTCAGGAAAGCCCGGCAGATGGCAGTCAATAAATTTAAAGACCATCCTTGGGGCAATATGACGGACATGGAGCTGTTACGAAGTGCCGGGCTTTATGAAAAAGACATGGAAAGCGGAAAAGAAGGCTTTAACATGGCGTGTATTCTCTTATTTGGAAAGCCGGAAACCATTCAGTCCTGTGTGCCGGGATACAAAACAGATGCCATTTACCGTGTAGAGAACTTAGACCGTTATGATGACCGCTTGATTGTGGAAAACAATTTGATGGAGAGCTATGACCTGTTAATTGACTTTATTCCCGCGAGCAATGAGTCAAGTGGGCATGCTTGCATGCACATTTGACGAATGCCGCGAGGGTCAAATACCCCGCTGCTCTGCAGCGCTGCAAGATTGATACCCCGTTGCTTGCAGCGGGGTATTTGATTAAGAAACACACCGATGATAAGTTTTTCCTGATTGACGGTGTCAATGTAAGCTTAAGAACTGCCATAGCCAGAGAGATTGTCAGCAATCTGCTTGTGCATAGGGAATTTAAGAGTGCGTTTCCGGCAAAGCTGATTATTGAAAAAGACAGGATATGGACGGAGAACTGGAGCAGGACACAGTGGAAGGGGAGAATCAGTCTTGAGAATTTCACTCCTTATCCGAAAAATCCCATAATAGCGAAATTTTTTGTAAACATTGGATATGCGGATTCACTTGGTTCTGGTGTTCGGAATTTGTACAAATACACGAAAATCTATTCCAATGCGGAACCGGATTTTGAAGAAAATGATGTTTTCAAGTTGATCGTGCCTATGCGGCCAGCGGGGGCAACGTTGACAAACAATGGAAAAAGCAGCGAGGTTACAAAAGTTACAGAAAAAGTTACAGATGTTACAGAAAAAAGGATTCTTGAATTATTAAAAGATAACGCAAAATATAAAACTGTAGAACTTGCTGAAATGCTTGATATAAGCAGAAAAACGGTATCTGTTAAGCTTAAAAACTTAAGGGAAAAGGGCATTATAGAAAGAGTGGGGTCTGATAGAAAGGGATATTGGAATATTTATCTGTAACTCTTAGGTTACAGAAATTGAAGAAAAAGGAAACATCATATTTTTGAGACTTGATATTAATAAAAGCAGTGATTTTAGAACGTAGAGGAAAAGTTTACAAACACACTTGACAATCTTTCTCTGAAGGGGAGCGTCCCACAGAAGCGGGGCAAACCACAGAAGAACCGCATCCCACAAAGACAGGAGAAGTGAGGGTTGTAAAACAAATCCTCTCACAGGAAGAGCTGGACGTCCTGCCCGGGGATGCCCCCCGCAGGGACTATCAAATCTATTCCAACGGTACATGCGGCATGAGCGCGGGCTATCAGTACGCAGTGGCGGTAAGGCAGGGAAAACAGTGAGCATAAGGATGGGCTTTCAGCATCTGAAAGTGCATCCGAAGACGCAGAACGCCCCGGAGCCGCCATGGCGACAGCGCCCCGCAGGGCGCAAATTCCCAGTCCCTTTCCATGAAAAAGCGCGGGCGATATAGATAGGAGACCAACTGTTATGAATAAGGATTCTATGGATAATGAAAAATGGTGGAAGCAACTAAAACCTCTTCGTCTCGCACCAAACTGGAAAATGATGTGGAACAAATTGAGAGACATAGAACCAGATAATCTGAAAGAAGACGATGACGCATGGCTCTTTACCTTTGTAGAGGATATGGTCTACATGACAAACGAATACACGTATAAGAACAATAAGAAAAACGTTAAACATATTCTTGCAGTTGACCTGGGCTGGTATCCTGAAGGTGACAGGAATGGCGGCTATCATCTTGTAGCGATTTTAGATAATAACTGGAACGAACCAATCCTTGAGATGAGAACACGAAGCACACAAAAAGTCGTGGATACGATAGAATTATGGTTATTTGAAACACTGAAAAATTGGGAAAACAGGATATATAAGTCTGGATCCATAACCTGAATTTGGACGCATCTATAAACACATTTTTTCATGGCAACAGCGAGGACGCTTTTCATGAAAAGGAGCATCCTAACGGGACATGGGGCATGAGCGCGGGCTATCAGTATGCAGTGGCGGAAAAGCAAGGAGAATACGGAAAATACTGAGAAAAGGGATGGCCTTACAGCATCCTGAAGGAGCATCCGGAGCATCCGGAGCCCCATAACGCCCCGGAGCCGCCATGGCGGTGACGCCCCGCAGGGCGCAGCCTTTTGGCAGGACAGAGACAGCGGCTCAGCGAAACACAGGCCGCCGTCCGGCAGGCCGATAGAGAAGCATGCCGGTTCATACGGTACTGCCGCAGCCTGGATAAAAAGATGGGCAGAGATTCATGACAGGGGGATTTTGCGAAGATGGATGAGCGGAAAGAGCGGAATGAAATGAGAAAGATAGCATTGGAACATGAGGCCTGGAGGCTGGCGGAGGAGCCCCGCATGGAGCCTCCTGCCCGAGAACTGGTAGAGCGGTTCCGGGAATGCCCGGATACCCATATGGATTCCGATGTCTTTGCGGAGCTATGCGAACGAATCTGTGAGTCGAATACCATATACCCGGCATTCTATCTGGTCTTCCCCTATCTGGTGGAGATCGCGATGGGACAGCCGCCGGCGCAGGCGGGGGAACTGTGGGAGTGGATGGGGGCATGGATTTCGGAAAGCTATCAGCCCTATGCAGCGGGGATGCCCCGGGAGGTGATGGAAGTGTACCGGGAAAGCCTTTCTGTGGCGGAGACGGCTGTACTGGATTATATCTGCCGGTGTGGTTTTTCTTCCCATAGGGGCAGCATCCATTATCTGTCAGGGGCGCCTTTCGCATTCGTGAAACCGGAATTCGGATATCTTTCAACCATGTCCGATACGGAACTTTGGGAGGAAGCGTCCTGCCCCAATGGACATACGGAAACTTATACGATTCGAAAGAAAGGAATCGCAGACAGCAGCAACAGGCGCATTTCCATGCAGGAGACGGCATGGGAAGAAGTGGGGAGGCTGATTGGCAAAATGCCTGCCCGCCAGCCCAATCCCTGGGCTGGCCTACTGTCTGTAGTCAATGGGCTTGAAGACTGCCGGGAGAAGCAAATGGCGGAAGCTGCCTGCAGAAAGGGAATCAGCCGGGAGACGCCGTTTCCGGTGGCGGTATTTCTGTACCTGTATCTGCTGCAGAACATGGGCAGGGCAGAAGAGGATGCGGAGTTTTCGCAGCTCTGCCGCCGGATGTTCGACAGGATTTCCTGCCCGGCATGCGGTGCACAGTTTATCTTTATGGACGGATGGCTGCATTCCTTTGAATCAGAATAAACATACTATGGAACGGAAGACACAGCCAATACGCAAGAAACATTTCCGGAATCTGCCGGGAGAGAACATGGAAGGAGAGAAAATACGATGCTGGAATTTGCCCCCAATACCAATATGCTGGAATACCGGGACGGCGCCTATCTCTGCAATGGAACGAAGCGGGTAGAAGCGCCGCTGAATCTGGAGACCCTGGAGGAAGCTGTCAGGCAATGCCCGAAGCTTCAGGCGGTCTCCCTGTATGACGCCCCCTTTGGCGACCAGTGCTTCCCCCTTTTGGCGCAGATACCCAGGCTGAACATGCTGGCTCTGCTGCGGGGCGGGCAGATTACCGGACATGGACTGGAACTGCTAAAAGACCTTCCGCTGAAAGACCTGTTTTTGCAGCGGACTGCCCTGGACGATGAGGGGCTGGCGCAGGCCGCCCAGATTGGAAAACTGGAGAATCTCTACATAGCCGCCTGCCGTCATGTCACCCCCAGGGGCTGCTGGCCATTGCCTGGAGGGACAAACTGCGGGTCAGCGATACCGACAATCAGGATGAAGAGGGGCTGGCAGGGCTGTTCACAGAGACGGAGCGCAAGGCTTATGAGGATGCCCGCACCTATAAAACCATGAAAAACAGGATTCCGCTGGACAGTCCCGAACTGCAGGAGCCAGTCCGTGCGCTGCAGGAATTCTTTCACGACATGACCCGCTGGGAGCGGACGGCAGAAGAAAGAGACCAGGGCAATCGGGGGGATACGCCTCGCCGGGAGCGGACGGCAGAAGAGAAAGACCAGAGCAATCGGGGGGATACGCCCCGTCGGGAGCAGACGGCAGGAGAAAGCCAGGGTGTGCAGGCGGATATCGATGGGCTGTTTGCCAGGCGGGTGAGCTGGACGCCCCGTCCCGGCTGGCGCCCTGTCGATCTTTTCTGGAAAAGAGGTGGGACATATACGAATTACCGTCTGGTGGCCGGAGAGCGGGTGACGAAAAGCAAATTTTGGATTTATGCAGAAGCGGACATTTTCTACTATCGTTACCTGATGCGCCTGATCGACGGTAACTGGATGATTGACAACGCCCAGTGGTGCCAGGCGGGACGCTGGTCATTCTGCGGGCTGTGACCCGGACGGCCAGTGGAAGGGAAGGACTGTGAAAAATATGAGAAAGCCTATGGATGATATGGCAAAACCGTTCCCCTACGTTTTCCCGCAGATGCCGCCCCGGTTCCGGCGGTGCCGGGCTTTTGCGAAAGCGGTATTCCTGATGCAACGGGGATGTTTTGCCGTTTTTTGCCTATGCACCATGGTGTTGTCTGTCCTGCTGATTGCTCTGGGAGGGGATATGGAAGGGAGCGCCGTGACGGATCAGCATCCGTTCCTGGGGTTTTTAGTTCCGATAGCTGCCGTATCGCTCCTGCTTTTCTTTCTGGCCGTCCCCATTGGGTTTGCGCCCAGGCTTTTCTGGCGGTGCCCATGCTGCGGGCGTCCGTTTCCCTATTATACTGCATAACGCTGAATACTGCCTAATGTAATCATGCGATTGAACCAGTCAGCGTTATGCAGTCTGGTTTCACGGCAGGTGAAATCGTTAAGCAGTATATGTTCCGACGAGAGGGGACAAACTGAGGGAAAAGGAGTGTCTGATGGCTATCCGGGGTCTGCATATCAAATATGTGAAACCGAAATTCTGCCCGCTGGTCATTCCGTTTGCCTGCCCAGGGTGTGGATGCAGGTTTTTTGAGGTGGATGGGGATTTCCTTACCGGGCGTTGAAGGGGGAGTTTTTTCCCACAACTACCCCGATTTCATGTGAAACCGAGGCGGCTGCTTAGACATCATGCCTGTATTTTGGAAAGAAGTGCTTCCTGAAGTACCTGAGAGAAATTTAAGCCCATGTCCATGGCTGCTTCGTTGAGCCAGGCAGGGATGCTTAAGGTTTTCTTTACGGCGCGCGAATTTGTACGCTTTTTATAGGCAAACATATCAAATTCGACTACTACCAGGAATGAATTGGCTTCTGGAGTGATCGCTGTCGGATCGGAGGGTTCTGGAAGCGGCTGCAGCTCCTTTTCACGGCAGGCCAATGCTAAAATAATTTTTTATGGTGAAAGGCAAGTTAAAAGAAAAAATAGGAGAGCAGCGCAAAGTATACGAAGCCCTGAAAGCCGGGGACGCAAGCCTGGTCTGCTACAAGGAATTCCAGAACGGCCAGTGGGGGACGGACGATGCCAATTATACGAACCGTCTCCGCCTGGCCTATTTTCTTCTGTATGAAAAAATCGACGATGAAGGCGCGGTCGCATATCTGTTCCGGGAAGAGCTGAAGGACAGGGAGAACAATTCTTTCCAGGGCATAGGGAGCACCCTGTGCATCCTGACATGGCTGCTGCGGAAATATAACGGCGGCCACAAGTACGACACCCTGTTCCAGCGGGCGAAGGACGCCAACTTTGACTGTGCCTGCGGCTACGACGTGGAGAACGCGGTTGAGGAGGACTTCGGGAAGAACGACCTGCTGGACTGCATCTTCCTATGCCAGGAGATGGCGTATAATGACGTGATGGGGATTCTGGTGGACGCCTGGAAAGAGGGAAGGGGTAACCCGGCAGACTGGAACCCTTCAGACCGCCGCACCCTCATAGGTTTCAACGCCTTTCTCGACAGAAATCACAAAGGGCATTGCCGCCGCCAGAGCCGCGGATGACCCATACGCCGAAAAGCTGGAGCGGGCATACCGGAGATGGCGGAAGGAGCGGGGGCTGTCGGACTAGTCCCCCAGGACTGGGGGCAGCATGGGCTGGAGGTGCAATTCTACTGCCGTTCTACCCCGAAAACAGGGCATTCTCCTGGGATTCGGTTGCAGGATGGAGGGTATGGAGCTAAAATAGGCTTAGAAACAGCGCCAGCCCATGTCCGGGTGTCGGGCGGGGCTGACGCGGGACTATTAATCAGGAGGAAAAACAGATGACCCATATCGACAAACAAGCGTTCGGTACCTTCGTAGCCATGCTGCGGAAAGAGAAAGGCATCACCCAGAAGGAGCTGGCAGAGCGGCTCTTCCTGTCGGATAAGGCGGTGAGCAAATGGGAGACTGCCGCCAGCGTCCCCAGCATAGACCTGCTGATACCGCTGGCAGACCTGCTGGGAGTCACAGTGACGGAACTGCTGATGTGCAGGCGCATGGAGCAGGACAACGCCTTGAGCGCCGCCCAGGTGGAGCAAGTGGTGAAAACGGCTGTCTCCTACTCGGACAAACAGCCCCGAGCCTACCAGAAAAACAGGAAATGGGGACTGATCTACCTCCTCTCCCTGCTGATTGCCTGCCTGGAATTATGGCTTTCTTACAGAGCCGGGAGCATCACGGTGGGACTGAGCGTATCCATGGGTCTGGGCGCCACATTCGGGCTCTACTTCTGCTTTTTCGTAAAGGAAAAGCTGCCTGCCTTTTATGATGAAACCGAAGTCTGCGTCTACACGGACGGACTGTTTGAGATGAACCTGCCTGGCCTTTCCCTGCACAATGGAAATTGGGGAAAGATATTGCAGGCAGGCCGTATCTGGTCTGTGACGATGATGCTGGCGTATCCGATCATCAGCTACATAGAGACGCTGCTTTTTCCGGGAATCCTGCGGGATATCATCGACCTGTTTTTCGCCCTGCTCTTTGTTTTAGGCGGGTTCTTCCTCCCGGTTTATATCCTTGGCAACCGATATAAAAAAAGGAAATCATAGCTGGCCCCAGGGGCAGGCTGTGGAGCGCCGATTATGCCTGGATGACCAAGACACAGAGCGGCATCGCCTACTATGTCTGCTTTTCGACGGCTTTTTTCTTTACCGTCGTCCGGCAGATTGTATTTCTATTCGGTTAAATGGCGTGGTTATTGAAGTAGTCCGTCACTTACGGTGATAACACGGCTGCTGCTTTTCGCCGCTTCCGGTGAATGAGTAACCATGATAATTGTCTGTCCGCGTTCCTTGTTGATACGCTGCAGCAAACTCATTATCTCTGCTCCTGTATGACTATCGAGGTTTCCCGTGGGTTCGTCCGCAAACAGGATTTCGGGATTTCCAATTAGTGCGCGGGCGATTGCCACACGTTGCTGCTGTCCCCCGGACAATTCGCGGGGAGTATGCCCTCGTTTGTCCGATAAGCCGACTACCTCTAAAATATCTTTCAGCGGTTTTTTGTAGTCCCGCATTTTCTTTCCGTCCAGCAAAAGCGGAAGCATGATATTTTCTTCCACATTCAAGTTTGGGATAAGGTTGTAAAACTGAAAAACAAATCCTATATTCTGCCGCCTTATCCGGCTCATTTTTTCATCATTGAATTTTGAAATATCCATGCCGTTCATAAAGACAGAGCCGCTTGTAGGTACATCAAGCCCTCCGAGAATATAAAGCAGCGTACTTTTTCCAGAGCCGGACTGTCCCATGATGGAAACAAATTCACCCTGTATCACTTTCAGCGATAGAGATGGACGGAGCAGAAAAAGTATTACCTCTTTATGTATTCAAGAACAATGTACAGGGGAATAGTGAACCCATTTCCCATTTGACCTGTTCCACAAATTCCGGCTTCATGTGTCCGTCGGCAAAACCTTGAAGCTCTGCGCCATGAAATACGTTGCTGATAGCAGACAGCAGGGAAAGTAGGTGTGGACTTGAAAATCATTCTAAAGTATATCTTAACAAACGTAAAAGAGCGTAAAGCAAGAACTTTCGTTATGCGCAACAGACAGGCTGCAAATAATATGTTCTATTACTATCAATACCAGGAAATTTTCAGACATTTCCTTATGCTGTTTGCGGTGGGTGGATACTGCTGATAATTGCAGGAGAGTGAACCGATGCATCCCCTGTTTTTGGGGAAATTCCGGATGGAGATTGTGCTGTATTCAGGCGAACAGACAGCAGGGGTTTGTGCATATCATACAAGTATAAAGGATGTATTTTTGTGCAAAATCTCCTTTGATTTTCATCCATATGATGATGTATAATAAATAAAAACGTGTTGCAGAAACTGCGTAAATCCAGTTAGATGCAGCATGTTTTTTTATTCATGACAATAGAAAATGACAGGGAATATGTTTTACGAATTCAGCGCGTAGCCTTTGGCGTAAATCCAGCAGCCGGGGCTATGGGCTGATTTTTCGTGAAATGTTGTATGATATGTCCCTATGCCCTGAAAATCAGGGCAGGTTTATGGAAAGGAGACCAGACATGGAATCAAAAAGTAATTCATTTCTTGCAAAGGAGCCGATTCCCCGGCTGATGGGGAAATACGCAGTCCCCTGTATCATCTCGCTCCTGGTGGGCGCACTGTACAATATCGTTGACCAGATATTCATTGCCAATGCCTCATATCTCGGCTCTTACGGGAATGCCGCAAATACCGTGGTATTCCCGCTGACCGTGATTGCCCTTGCCATCGCTGTCATGGTGGGCGATGGCTGCTACGCCTTTGTGAGCCTGAGCCTTGGGAAAAACAAGCCGCGGGATGCAGGAAGGAGCATGGGAAATGCAATCCTTCTTACCGTGATCTTCAGCCTTGTCCTGTGCGCGGTCTACCTTATATGGGACAGCCGGATTATCGCCATGTTCGGAGGGACAGTGAATGAAGAGACCTTCCGCCATTCCGGGGAGTATTTTTTCTGGATCACCCTGGGCATTCCGTTTTATATGTTCGGGCAGGCAATGAACCCGGTCATCCGTGCGGACGGCAGCCCGAAATTTGCCATGGCGTCCACGCTTGCAGGAGCGGCTATAAACATTGTCCTTGATCCAATCTTTATCTTTGTGTTCCGGTGGGGTACCTTGACAATTCTTTTTCGCAATGCTATAATCAAGGTACCTAAAGAAAAAGAGGGATGACTTATGCAGGAAAAAAACATTTGCCCCGGCTGTGGACGGCATTGTGATCTGGAAAGGCCGCACTGCGGCAGAGGGGAGGAATACCGCCGCGCCGGGAACATGCCGGAGCGGCAGGGGAAACATCGGGATCAGAAAATGCAGACAGTCGATGATCCGGCAGCGGATATCAATGACGGTCTGATTCTCAGCCTGCGGGATTTGCATCATACCATGCGCTCGCTATATGAGGGGAAGGCCAGCCAGAAGCGCATCCTGATTATCCTGAACGGGTTGGAAGCAATCACCCAGAGGGATCTGACGGAGCGTTTGGGAATCCAGCCGGGTTCAGCCAGTGAGATTCTGTCCAAGCTGGAAGGCTCAGGCTGGATCGTCCGGACACAGAATGAATCTGACCGCAGGACGACGGACATCTCTCTGACAGACAGCGGCAGGAAAGTTGCGGAAGAGGCGCTAAAGCAGCGCAGACAGCGGCATGAGGAGATGTTTTCCTGTCTTTCGGGAGAGGAAAAGCAGGAACTGCTGTCACTTCTGGATAAAGTCCGCTGTGACTGGAAAAAACGATACAAGGAAAACGAGGATACGTTCAGACACGGCCATCGGCATGGATGCTGGGATGAGGGCGGCCACCATGAAGGACATGGCCATTGGGATGAAAGCGGACACCATGGGGGCTCAAATGGGCATGGAGGACGCTGACCATGTGGAAATACATCAGAAAGTATCTGCTCTTTGCCATCATCGCAGGCCTGTTCATGCTCGGCGAGGTGATGATGGACCTGGTGCAGCCGGGATTCATGAGCCGGATCGTGGATGACGGTGTCCTCGGCGTCAACAACGGGGGCAGCGCCGACCTGCCCCTGATATGGATGCTGGGGCTGCAGATGATCGGCCTTGTCCTGGTGGGCGGGCTCTGCGGTTCTCTCAACAATGTGTTCGTACACATATCCAGCCAGAATATCGGAAATGAGATCCGAAAGGACTGCTTTGGCAGGATCATGGATTTTTCTTTCCCGCAGATGGACCGCTTCGGCACAGGTTCCCTGGTGACAAGGGTGGCCAATGATATAGCGTGCCAGTTATAGGCGCATCAAATAAAATACGGGCAGGAACACACTGGAAAAGGGATTGCAGGATGCAGTCCTTTTTTGATATGGGAAAAGGAGAATATCAGATTATGACAAATTTAACAAAGTATGAAATGGAGACCGTAGTTAATTATAATGCCGGAGAGCAGACGGCAACCGTCTATACAAGGGATAAGTCAGTGATGCGCAGACTGGATCGGCTTGTGGCGGATTATCCTGACAGCTACAAACTAACAGGCCCAAAAGCAGCAGTTATTTACGGAAAGCCAGTTTGATGCGCTGTCAATCGGGGCAAAGCTGCTTTATGGAATGATGATCGACCGCATGGAGCTGTCACAGAAAAACGGGTGGATTGATAAACATGGAAGGGCGTACATATATTTCACAGTTGATGAGGTAAAGGACAGATTTCATTGCGCCAATGACAAGGCAGTGAAGCTGATGAAGAGCTTGACAGTGACAAAGGGATAGGCTTGATTGAGAGCGTAAGGCAGGGATTGGGAAAGCCGAATATTATTTATGTCAAAAACTTTGTAGGCGGTTCACAGGTATAGGAAATATCTTTTATGTAAGATAGACAGGGATGAGAGGGATTCCGCCGTAGCAGGCATTGTGGAAATGTCGTATAACTGGCTGCGTTCATGAAACTGTGGGAAAGCTGCTTTTGCTTTTCCACAGGCTGTGAATGGGGGTTTCCATAGTTTTATAGCCTGTTTATCTTAATTTAAGGATAAACTTGCTTATCCTTAAGATATTTTTATCCCCATCTTTTTGAAACTGCCCGTATCCTTGGTGTTTAAACACAAAAAG